>JAZDOU010000001.1:0-2922 GCA_043798385.1 Pseudomonadota bacterium | reverse complement strand
AACCTTTGTAAATTGAATATTACCAGAATGAGCTACGATATCTTCAGAATGGCCCACGACATCGTCGGAGGAATGATTGTAACCAGCCCTTCAGAAACGGATTTGCGTGATCCGGAGTTGGGCCCTCTTATCCAAAATTATCTATCCGGGGCCAAACCTTTCACGGCAGAGGATCGCATCCGGGCGGTTCGCCTGATGGAGGCTATTTCTTTTGGACCGCTGATCGGTGTAGCTATGCATGGGAGTGGATCTCCGCAAGCGCAAAAGATTACGATCGTTCGGCAAAAAGATTTTCAGGGACTCATGAACTTGGCAGCTAATTTGGCTGGAATTAGTATTGAACCGTTCCGCTGAAATGCGTTGCAATCAAGAATAATTATTCAATTTAAGTGGAATTATTTACCCATTAATTACCAATGAGATTGATCCCCGGTTTCCCGCGACCCGGTTATGGCTTCAGTACTATCATTTCCTGACATACGATTTGGTAGGCTCTTATCAAATAATGCAACTGCGTGGGTTACGATTGGCCAGGAAGGGTGTTTTTTGAAAACAGATATTTTAATTATAGGGGGCGGGATTGTCGGGGTCTCCCTGGCCCAGGCCCTGGCTCAGTATGAGCTTGAAGTGGTCCTCCTGGAAAAGGAGGCCGAGCTTTCCTTCGGGGTCTCCAAATCCAACAGCGGGATCGTCCATACCGGTTTTCAAAGTGACTACCGATTTCTCAAAACCCGTCTGGCTGTCCGGGGCAATGAACTGTATCGGGAAATGGCCCGGGATCTGGATTTCCCCTTTGTCCAGACCGGAGAGTTGGTGGTGGCCTTTGAAGGGGAAAAAGAGGCCTTATGGGCCATCAAGAAAAATGGGGACCGATTGGGCATCCCGGGGCTCGAACTGGTGGATAGAGGCTGGATTAAGGCCCATGAACCCAATCTTTCGGAAGAAATCGAATGGGCCCTTCTGGGACCCACGGCGGCCGTCATTAATCCTTATGAAACCGTTTATGCCCTGGCTGAGAACGCCGCGGCCAACGGTCTGCGCCTATTGTGTAATCACGAGGTCACGGCCATCGAAAAGGGAAGGGACACCTGGGAAATAATGGCCTCCGGAAAGACCTTTGAGGCCTCATGGGTCATCAATGCCGCCGGCCTTTATGCCGACAGGATTGCCCGTCTGGCCCATATGGAGGTCCCGGAGATCATTGCCCGGAAAGGGGAGGAATTTATTCTGGACAAACATGCGGATCGACTCACCCAACGGGTCATCTTCCCGGTGCCCCAAAAACACACCAAAGGGATCCTGATCATTCCCACGGTGGACGGCAATACCATGCTCGGCCCCACCTCAACAGAAATCCGGGACCGGGAGGATCTGACCACCACCCAAACCGGCCGTCAATTTGTAATCAACACCATCCACCGGCTGGTCCCTTCGATCAAAGGGGAAGACCAGATTATTACCTCCTTTGCCGGTTTAAGACCCACCACCCGGGAAGATGATTTCTACATCCGGGAAAACCGGGAAGGATTTATCAACATCGTCGGCATCCAATCCCCGGGGCTGACTGCGGCCCCGGCCATCGCCGAATATGTAACCAAAATGCTCTCAGACAAAACCCTCTTAAAACCCAAGAAACCCTATGTCTCCAGAAGGACGGCCATCCCCCGCTTTCGGCGTCTCAATGGAGAGGAACGCAATGCCTTGATTAAAGAAGACCCGGAATTCGGCGAAGTGGTCTGCCGCTGCGAATTAATCACCAAAAAAGAAATCAAAGAGGCCATCCGCCGGGGGGCCAGGACCATGGACGGGATCAAGTTTCGAACCCGCAGCCAGATGGGCCGCTGTCACGGGTCCTTTTGCACCATGAAGATTATGGCCATCATGGCCGAAGAACTGGGCCTGCCCTATGAAGCCGTCACTAAAAGAGGCCGGGGCTCCGAGCTGGTAAAAAAGTGGTGAAGCCTAATGGGATCTGATCATTTCGACTTGATCGTTATCGGCGGCGGGCCGGCCGGCCTGGCCGTCTGTGTGGGGGCGGCCTCGGCCGGGCTAAAAAAAATCCTTCTCCTGGAGCGGCATCCGAGGCTTGGCGGCATCCTAAACCAATGCATCCATGTGGGATTCGGTCTTAAGGTTTTCAAAGAGGAGCTGACCGGCACCGAATATGCGGTCCGGTATAAAAAAATCTTTTTGGAAAAAGATATAGAATTCCGGACTTCCTCCTTTGTCCACACCATCACCCCCGAAAAAACAATCACCTATGTCTCTCCCCACGGAGAACGGGTGGTTTCCGCGAACAATATCGTGGTGGCCACCGGCTGTCGCGAACGGACCCGGGAAATGCTCACCGTTCCCGGTACCCGTCCGGCCGGCATATTCACCGCCGGGTTGGCCCAGGAGATGGTCAATATCTATGGGGTTATGCCGGGAAAAGAAGTGGTCATTATCGGTTCCGGCGATATCGGTCTGATCATGGCCAGGCGCATGACCCTGGAGGGGGCCACGGTCCTGGCTGTGTTGGAGGTCCTGCCGCACCTCTCCGGACTGGTCCGAAACAAGATCCAGTGCCTGGATGATTTCGACATACCGCTGTATCTGGAGCATGAAATCTTGGAGATCATGGGCCGGAACCGGGTTGAGGCCATCCGCTACCGGGACAACCGCACCGGCCTGGAAAGGGAGCTTTCCTGCGACACGGTCCTTTTTTCCGTAGGCCTCATACCGGAACGGGACCTGTTGATAGACGCCGGCCTTGAACCGGGAAACGGGCTTTATCTGTCGGGAAACGCCGACTATGTGCATGATACGGTGGACCGGGTCACTAAAGAAGGAGAAAAGCTGGGCAGGGCCTTGATGGGTTAAACACAATGGGCGATAGGGACAAAAAGAAAAAGAAGGACAAAGTCGTCTTTTCCGGACCGA
>JAZDOU010000520.1:0-2152 GCA_043798385.1 Pseudomonadota bacterium | reverse complement strand
CGCTTCTCCCTGTGGTCGGCTTCCAAAACGATTTATGTGGTTCCTTCCGGAGGCTTTTATTTTGTTCCCTGGGGGGCTTTGGATATTCAGACCCCTGTGGTGGTTCTGCCCAATGGAGGCTGGCTGATTCGGCATCCTTATTCCTTTGTGTCACAATCTGAAGCCGGCATTATCGGCGATCCGGAATTCGGGGGAGATTTGCCTCAACTCCCAGGGGCCCGGCTTGAAGCCGAGCGTATTGCTTCCCATTACCGGGTGACTCCTCTATTAAAGGAAAAGGCTACGGAGGAAGGCTTGCGCCTGGCCATCGGATCGGGGGTAAACATTTTGCATTTGGCGACCCATGGGATATTTAATGCCAAAGATCCCTTGGCCTCAGCCCTTTTCTTGACAAAGGATAAAAAGGCTTTTCCTTTAACCGCCTATTCTTTGTATGAAAGACCACTGCCGGCCCGATTTGTAATTATGTCCGCCTGCGAAACCGGTATGGGGCACATCACTTCCGGGGATGATCTTATGGGCCTGTCCCGCAGTTTTTATCTCAGCGGGACTTTGGGAATTTTGAGCAGTTTGTGGCCTATCGATGATCAGGGCACTAAACTATTTATGGAGGTATTTCACCGGAATTTGTTGAAAGGGGACTACGGGACGGCCTGGCTGGCCGCTAGAAATACCCTCAAAGAACAGGGCTTCCCGGCCTATATTTATGGGGCCTATATTCTCGGCGGCAGCAGATGAGGATTTTTTGATTAGAAGAATTGATCTCAAGCGACAAGGGGGAATGAAACCCCAATCAAGGAGGATATTTTTATGAAGAACGACAAATGGATCCTTTTATTGGGCCTCATTTTAATGTTAACCGCCTGTGCCACCGCCAAAGAAGGGGTACCAACCGGGCAGACCTTCCAATGCCCGGAAGGTCCAAGACAAATGATGGATTGCCGCTGGCCTTTGAACAATATAAAAGGGTGCTCAAGTTCGACCTCAACGTCATTCAAAATTTCGGAACCGGCGTCGGGGTAGGGGCACAGCCTTTGATCAACCTGGACAGCATCACCGGCGACTTGATGGCCCATCAGTACCAGGTGTGCCTGGAATACAATAATTGCATGATTACCGCCAAGGAATATGTAGCCGAGCAGAGGTATCTTCGCCGTGCCCAGCTAAAAATCAGGGAAATGGCCAATACGGCCCGAGTCGGCATCGGTATGGATTCCTCCATGGCACCGCCTGTGGGGCCTCCCTCCTCGATGCCTCCGCCCACACCTCAATCCCAGCCTATGGGGCAGATGGGTGATCAGGGTATGAGACCCGATATAGGGATAGACCAGAAGATGGCCGAGGCTCAAAATATCCCTGCCCCGGACAGTACCGGTGGAACGGAAGCCGTCTCCACCCCCGTAGTTTTCGAACAACTCAGTAACCTGGAAACTAAAATGCGGACCCTGATCCAACAGCGCGGGGTTGGTGTGAGCATAACTCCCACTTCCCCTCCAACTCCAGCCCCTGCTGATCTAAAGCCGGCTCAAAAAGTCAACATCGAATATTCCTTGAAGGCCCGCAGACCCAAAACCTTACCCATAACCAAAAACACCGAGTATGAGGCCATAAAATTTGCCCAGGGGACAACACTCAAAACCGGCGACCAATTCAGGGTCAACTTTAAGACGGATAATGACGGATATGTTTATGTCATCAATTTTGACGGATCGGGAAAATCTCAAATCATCTTCCCCCATCCGGAGGCCGGAGCTACCAACTTCGTCAAGGGAGGACAAACCTATGAGATCCCTGCATCCGTGGCCAACTGGTACTACCTGGACGAGGTTACCGGGAAGGAGACGCTTTATGTAATTGCCTCCCCTTTTAAGATCGCTAATCTGGACGCCCTGGTTACCGATTTGCGACAAGGAAAGGGCGGAGGAGTTCAGGTAACCCTGAAAAATGCCCGTTTGAGAGGATCTTTAGAGGCCCTGACCCGTGGCGTAGGAGTGATGCCGGGAGATGCCCTTGAGGAGAAAAGCAGTACTCCATCGTTGATTTCCAACGAGCGGATCGAATTTAATCATCGGTAAGGGTGGACGAAAATACCGTTCGTCGCTGAGTGTCCGGAGTTCGGCGAACACCTTTTTTTATACTTGGTGGCGCCCAC
>JAZDOU010000253.1:0-27946 GCA_043798385.1 Pseudomonadota bacterium | reverse complement strand
TTCGGCCGGTCGATTTTATCGACCTACGCTAAGGTCCCCATTCGGGGACCGGCCGGTCGATTTTATCGACCTACGCTAAGGTCCCCATTCGGGGACCGGCATGAAGCTCTCGCCAGAAATCCTTTTTAAAGGATTTCTGGCTAAGGAGGATAGCCGGCAGCCGTATGTTCTCATCCGGAAAGGTCGTTTCCGGATGAGAACTAGATGTCTTATGGTCAACTTGGAACTTTTACTCGCACATCGATTCGTTCAATGATAACAGTAGCGGGGCGAAATAGGCGGCATCGAAATTCGGCAGCCGTATAAATGCCTGGATTATGAAAAGACAAATTGACCAGTTGGGATTCGGGCCTAATTTGGCTTGTAATAGTTTTTTTTGCAAGTTCAATAGAGCCCCTTCCTGCAGAAGCATCTACCTCACCGACAATTTCGTCTTTTTCTCCAAAAACAGTCAAAATATAATCCAAGGAATAATTCACTGGATATAAAGTTGTGTAAGGTCCTGTCATCACCCAGATCAATTTTTTATCTTTAAAGGCATCATCCCGGGCTGCCAACTTCTTCTTCACTGGTATAGATGCCCTTAAGATTAAATTGGGAAATCGCCCCACTAATATAGCAGGATCAATTCTTGCTCTTAGACAGGGCCGGGTAAAGGCATCCAGATAATAATTTAATTCAGGTAATCGAAACTGGACATTAGAACTAAAGCGAATTGATCTTCCCTGGCCAAGGGCATCAACGAGGCTACAGACCCCCGGCCACAGGAAAAAGAAAAAAACACCGAATACCAAAGCGGCAAAGGAGATCTGTGATCGATTGCTATTGTTTGGTCTTGGAGGTTCTGTCTTCCTTCGATCCACCCAAACATGCATACACCATAAAAATAAGGCGGCCCCTAACCACAGGACGGTCACTATATAATTAATAATGGGAACCGATTCACTATGATGAATAAATAATTGAGGGAAAAAGGGGAAGGCATCGAATGAAGGTATTATACCACGGATAAAATGAACATGAAAAGGCAATGAATCCACATAATTAAATGAAAGGATGGATAACAGAATGGTGATCGTGACTGTAAAGATAAGGGAAATATGATACAAAGGATGGCGGTGAAAAGTAAGGCCTAAGGCTACCAAAGGAGCCAACAAGGGCAAAAAGGGCAATAAAAATCTTCCCGGAGGACAGGGCCCGCCCCACCACATCCAATGTGAAGAGACGACCGCATAAGAGGGAAGGATGAGAAACAATATTAAAATCAGATCATGGCGATTCTGACGAAAGGCCCTTATCAATCCTGGAATGATAATAAAATAAAAAGGGGCAAAGGCGAGAATTCCATGGTCCCTATCCAACCATTGTCCTGGAGCGCCTCGAAAGAAAAAACAACTCAATATCGGCGCAGCCTCTCCATACTGAGCATTTGGCAACCAACCTCCATAGGCGGCATTAAAGAAACGCATCATCAGGAAGACTGAAGGGATGAAAGGAATTAAAAATACAACAACTCGCCTAGGTGATCGATAATAGCGAAAAAGGGCTAATCCCGCAAAAAGGGCACTAATTAATACAAATTTTACATGTAGCCAGGGTAGAAAAGCAGCAGAACAGCCGGCAAAGAACATTTGCAAAGATGACGAACTGTCAGCCCGCAACATCCGGAATATGTAAACCAGAAAAAGGGCAGCGACAACTTCAGGATAAATACAACGAAAATAAAAAATAATCGGACATGAAAACCCCATCAACAAAGCGGCCGATGCCGAGGCTGTTTTACGCCCGGTCACTTCGAAACAGAAAAGAAAAATATTGGCAAGGGTAAACGCCATAACAAGGTTGAAAAAAAACATCAGGCCATTAAACTTGCCCAAAAAATAAGGAAGGATCATTAAAAGGGGTAAACCAATATGATGCACCGAGTAAATAGTCCCGGGGACCGACTGACCGGATCGATGAGGGGGGACATAGCTTATCCCTTCATCAAATTTTTTGTCATGTACAACTTGCCATAAATTGGCCGTATGATATCGTCTAAGGCTATCCATAATCTGGAGATAATGCGGTTCATCCCCAACAATCATCTGAATGCGGTTTTCTTTAAACGTTGCGAAAACAAAAAATAGGAGGAAAAAGAGAAAAAGAATCCGACCGATCCATTTAACGGACAATCTATTCCAAAAAGATTTCCCTTGTTGAAACCAGGCACCCTCTGTAAAAACTAAAGATGATCGATAAACGATCATTCCCAATACCACTGCGATCAAGATATAAGGTTGAAAAAGCACGAGCATGGTTACCGGACAACCCAAGGGATGCAAGACAAAAATGCTGATTGGGTAAAGGAGTAAAATATAAATAGGGGAAATCATGTAAAAGCATTTTTCATTCTTCTTCGGGAAATTAAACCATTGTAAAACCCATCTTATCAGTATTACATAGCTGACAAAAAACGTCGAAAACAATAAAAAGAAAAAGAACATACGTGGGGTTGGCAAGAAGATTATGTCGCCTGTGGGGAAACGAGAGGTATAACGGACTGCAAGAAAAAGAAAAATTGTGATTAATAATGCAAAGAAATGTAAATATATCTTTGGGTTCTTTATGTTGACGGCCTTACGATCAACCAATTCTAATCCATTGGGGTCATTCATCCTTCATCCCCAATTGTTTACTGTTTGGTGCATCTTTCCCAATCTATTTTTTTAGTCAACGATTTGTTTATACGCGTCGGGGGTTGTGAGAATTAGCAATTAAAAAAAATATTTTACACCGATTCCAAGGATCCAGGAATCCAGGACAAAGGTTCCTTGTTCACAACTGAACGGGTCTCTACCGCCGTTAGCAGCCAGGGTATAGGTGAAATTTACCGTAGCCCAATGATACCGCCAATCGAGATTCAACGCCAAGTTTTTATATATGAAATAGTCCACCCCTAGACCTAACAAAGTCCCAATACAATGGTCATCCACGGCAAAGATTCGACGGTATCCAGTACTTGAGTAATCTTCAGGGTTTCTGCCTTGCCTGGTCCAGTTGTTATATTCCTCAAGACTTGGGAAGCCATAATAATACCAATCGTTTCTTTTCCAGGATGTTTTGGTGTAACTGATTCCTCCTAAGATATAGGGGATAAACGACTTATGAAAATGGGGCCAGCGAAATTCTAAAGCCAACATAATTGGTGCCCACTCCACAAATCCATCTGTCCAGCGTTTATCATGCTCCGGGTATATATCAAAGGCCCGGTTCAATGTGGCTGCCTTAAATTGATCATAGGCCAACTCAAGAGACCAATATTTAAAAAAATTGATTTGGATCAACGGTTTATAAGGTACAAAGTTTTGTTCTTCATCCAGCAAGTTAATATTTCTAAATATTTTTCCACTGTTTTGTTGCATCCGGTAATAAGTCGAACGTAGTCCTAAAGCGATCCCCCAGTTTTTTCCTTCTTCATTGGTTGCCTTCCCTTGGATTATCCCTGCTTTGATGGTCTCCCCTTGGATTATTTCCCCGGGGCATAAGACCGGCCACAAGGAGATTAAAAAACAACTTATTAAATAAAGAATAAGTTTGCGTTTCACGATACCCTCCCAAGTTTTGAATGGACTGCAGGGCAATATAGTTGATTTTAAAAGATTATTTCAACAAAAAAAACAATATATCCTTTAATGCCTTATATTCTTACACTTTTTTAACTAAGCCGTCATGCCACGATAGTGGCGTGACACCACCATACGGTCGGCTATGCCGACCTAAAAGGAGGCTTCCCTTCGGAAGCCGGGACCTGAAAATAGGACCGAGGACCGGTGGACCCCAGATTCTATTTACGTACTAACCCGTCCGGGTTCAAACTTTCTCCGGCTTTAGCAGGGGAAATAGAATGACTTCCCGAATAGAAGGGGCATCGGTAAAAAGCATGACCAGCCGATCGATGCCAATCCCCTCCCCGGCTGTTGGAGGCAGGCCATATTCTAAGGCCTGGATATAGTCCCAGTCAATGGCCTGGGCCTCTTCATCCCCAGCCTCTTTGGCCTTCATCTGATCAAGAAACCGTTCTTTCTGGTCCAAGGGGTCATTAAGCTCTGTAAAACCATTGGCAATCTCACGGCCGCAGATAAATAACTCAAAGCGATCGGTCAAGTCCGGGTCTTCTATACTCCTCTTGGCCAAGGGGGACACTTCTATGGGATAGCCGGTGACAAAAGTCGGCTGCCTTAATTTGGGTTCAACCAGTTGTTCAAAAATCTTGGTCAGGGCCTTACCCAGACCATCGGTTGATCGCAAATCCGCCCCCAGGGAACGGGCCAACTCAACAGCTCGCTTGGGATCTTCCAGTATCAAGGGTTCTATTCCCCCTATCTCAACCAGGGATTTGAGAAACGTGATACGTCTCCAGGGGGGGGTTAAATCAACGGCCTCCCCTTGGTACGACCAGCTTAATCCCCCTTTGAGATTCATGGCCAGGCCGGAAAACAGTTCTTCGGTCAGCACCATTAGATCCTGATAGGTGGCGTAGGCCTGATAGAATTCGATCATGGTAAATTCCGGATTATGCTGTATGGAAATCCCTTCATTTCTAAAATTCCGATTAATCTCAAAGACCTTGTCCATCCCCCCGATAACCAGACGTTTCAAATAAAGCTCTGGGGCAATCCTTAAAAACAAAGGGAGATTCAAGGCATTATGGAAAGTCTCAAACGGTTTGGCCGTGGCTCCCCCGGGGATTGGTTGCATCATGGGGGTCTCGACTTCCAAAAATCCCCTTTCAATCATAAAACTTCTAATCATGGAGATCATCCGGGAGCGCACCTGAAAAATTTCTCGGACCTTGGTATTGACCAGCAAATCCAGATAACGCTGCCGATACCGTTGTTCTACGTCTATCAGTCCATGAAATTTTTCCGGCAGAGGACGCAATGATTTAGCTAATAGAGTGATTTTTTTTATTAATAGAGTCAGCTCTCCGGTTTTGGTCCTGAAAAGGCTTCCCTCCAACCCCAGGAAATCACCCAGGTCAATTTTTTTAAAAAGGGCGAACTGTTCCTTTCCGATCAGATCTTTTTTAAGGTACCCTTGAAGACGTCCGGACCCATCTTGAATATGGAAAAAGATGCTTTTCCCAAAATCCCTTTGGGTCATCAATCGCCCTGCGGTTTCGATGGTTGGAGTCGGGTCGTCCGGATTAGCCCCTTCCAGGGAACCAAACCGGGCCTGAATCTCTTCAATTTTATGACTGACGCGGTTAAAACTGGGGTAAGGGTCTATCCCAATAGTCCTCAGCTCTTCGACCTTTTGGAGCCGCTGTTGCCTTAGCTGATTTTCTTCTTCCATTGACGAAGTCCTTTAATTCCGTTATTATAATTTGTTACCACGGAATGTTAAGAAATTAAACATAAAATCTTAGTTTGTTTTCAATAATTAGTCAAGGATAAACCCTTGATGATTTTTAACGAACCGGCCTGGCCTTTAATAACCAACCGCCCATGAATCTTAAGATCTTATTCATTTTGAGCCTGGCCCATTTGGTAACCGACATTACTCAGGGGGCGGTCCCTGCCCTCCTGCCTTTTATGAAAGAAACCTTAGGACTTTCGTATACCGCGGCCGGGATGGTTCTTCTGGCTTCTAACCTGACTTCATCGGTTATTCAACCGCTCTTTGGTTACTTTTCGGATCGCCGGCCCAAGGTCTGGCTGATTCCCCTTGGGGTCTTGATGGCCGGATTAGGAGTCGGCCTCTCCGGCTTATCTTCCAGCTATGGAGTCCTTATCCTGCTGGTTGTTTCGGGGGGCTTAGGCGTAGCGGCTTTTCATCCCGAAGGATTTAAAACCGCCCATTTTTTTATCGGCCAAAAGAAGGCCTCCGGCATGTCCGTCTTCGCCGTAGGGGGAAACTTGGGTTTTGCCTTAGGGCCCTTTACCCTTACCTTTATGGTGACCCATTTTTCATTATCCGGAACTCTGGGGTATATCCTCCCAGGTCTCGTTATGGCCGCTTTCCTCGTATTTCTCTTGCCTTCCTTGCGTTATCCCACCCTTTCAGATCGGGAAAAATCTTCTGGTACCGCCTCAAAATCCATCACCACGAAAGGTAAGTTACTGATTCTGATACTGATTGTAACCATGAGGTCTTGGATCCAGATGGGGCTGGTAACGTTTATTCCCTTCTATTATATCAATTACTTGAAAGGAGATCCGCTTCTGGCCGGGAAGATGGTCACCACTTTCCTCATCTCAGGGACCATTGGAACCTTGGTGGGAGCCCCTTTGGCCGACCGCTGGGGGCACAAGAACTTCCTGACCCTCACCATGCTCCTCATGATCCCCCTCCTGACCCTTTTTCTCCAGGTCCAAGGATGGGGCGCCTTCATCGTCCTGGCCCTCTCGGGATTTGTCCTGGTCGCCAGTTTTTCCGTCACGGTGGTCATGGCCCAAGATCTTTTGCCGGGCAAGTTGGGGATGGCCTCAGGCTTGATGGTCGGGTTTGCTATCGGGACCGGCGGCCTGGGGGTAACCCTGCTGGGCCTGGTGGCTGATAACTGGGGGGTACCCACAGCCCTGCAGACCATGACGGCCATGCCCATTATAGGTTTCCTGCTCAGCTGGTTCCTGCCGGCCGCATCGTTTCATTGTCGCCGCCCGGCCAAGCGATAATTGAATCCGTTCCCCCCGAAAAGTGTCATCGGTTAAATTACACACCTGTCACATGAAGTTTCAACTGCTTGATTTTCATGATAACGGGTAATAGTAGACCATTCTTAAGTAGTGATCATCATACAATTTTTTATAAATCAAGTCCAAAAAGATCCTTATCGGTCTGTGGCATGGATATTGCCTATTATTTCACAAAGACAATCCTGGTCAGGGATTGGAAAAAAATCTTTAAGGAGGATACCGATGCACACTATGTGGGAAAAAATACTCTTTCTGGCAGGGATGATACTCCTGCTTATCCCGGAATTTGCCCTGGCTGCCGGAGAGAAGGCTAATTTAATCGTCATTGTAGCCGATACCCGGCAGTTAACGGGTTGGGAGGCCTGGTGGGCCAACCTGTATAATGAAAGTCATGTCTACTTTACGGCCGTCACAGTAATATCGATTCCGGTGGTTGGCTTGATCCTTGGTCTATTAGCCGACGTCATTATGAAACGAATCGGGATTGACCTGACTTCCAGGGAATTGGCCGAACATTAAGATTCAAGATGCAATCATTAAATTGTTGAGGAGGTTAACATTATGGATTGGTTATACGTTCTTATGCCTATTTCCGGAGTGAACATATTCTGGCCCGGCCTGGTTATCCTGGGATTGGGGGTCGGCATTATAGGTGGTTTTTTTGGTATGGGCGGGGCCTGGATGGTAACTCCGGGGCTCAATATTCTTGGTTTTCCAATGGCCTTTGCCATTGGGACCGATGTGGCCCATATGGCCGGCAAATCCCTGATCTCAACCCTGCGGCACGGTAAATTCGGTAATGTCGATTATAAATTAGGATTTATCATGTTGATCGGCACCATCATTGGATTTGAGATCGGGGCCCAGATGATCATGTGGTTCGAACGCCTTGGCAAGGTAGACTTGTATGTTCGCTGGTTATATATTGTTTTATTGACCTTGATTGCCTGGATGGTCTTTGCGGATGTGGCCAAAAAAAGAAAGAAAGAAAAGGAACTCCAGGCTGCCGGGAAAGAATTGGATGGCTTGGCCACAGGCATTGAGTGGCACAAGACTCTGCACAAAATCAAGATTCCCCCCATGATTCATTTCAAAGCGGCCCAGATATATTGTACCGCCTGGTTACCGATCTTTGTCAGCTTTTTGACCGGCTGGTTGGCAGGGATCCTGGGTATCGGCGGCGGGTTAATCCGCATGCCCGCCCTGATCTATTTTGTGGGTTGTCCGACCCACGTTGCGGTTGGGACCGACTTATTCGAGGTGATGATCTCCGGGCTTTATGGGGCCGGCACGTATACCTTTAAAGGCCGAACCGAATTACTGGCCGCCCTTATCATGCTGGTCGGTGCGGCTATGGGGGCTCAGGTTGGGACCGTGGCCACCAAATATATAAAAGGCTACGGGATTCGTATCGCCTTTGGGCTGGCCGTAATCGGCTGTGAGATTTCGGTCATTATGAAACTCCTGCCCAAGTTTATCCCGGCCTGGAAGAACTTGTTGGATATTGGAGCCACCGTTATGGTCCTGGGTTTGGTGAGTGCCTTATCCCTCTATATCTTAATTAAGATGATCCAGGGGGCCAAGCAAGAACTGGCCATGAAGAAAAGATAGGAAAGGAGAACCCCTATGAAGAAATATTGCTGGATGATCGGGCTGGCTGTTTGGCCTGTTCTGCTGACCCTTGGCTGCGGGGAATTAGGCAAAGTGGACCAGGGAAGAACCATAGGTTTTGACAAGGCTAAAAGGACGGTAACGTTGATCCGGGACAAAAAAGGTGATTCCCAAAACCCGGACTACAGTCAGTTACCCCCTATGACCTATACCCTGCCCACAGACCCTTCAGAAATGGGCCCGGATCCAAAGCCGGGGTTGAGACTAAAGCTGGATACCGACAATAACGAGATTATTATCTTTGATCCGACCACCCAAAATCTTAAAACCATCAAATATACCCTGGTCGATCAAAAGGAAAAAGTAAACCGGGATGATCCTTTGGTCTTTGAAAATGATACCCCTAAAAAGTTCCCCGTGATTGATCGGGAAAAAAAGACCATCACCATCTATTCCAAACGGCAAAAAAGACTGACTACCTTTACCCTTCCCCAAGAGTACTTTGCACTTCCGGAATATACCTGGGGTGCCGGTGATGAGGTCCGGATTTATTACAAAGAGGAAGGCAAGGCCCGAAGACTTATGAATGTCACTGAAACCGATATCTTTAAAAAATAAGTCCCACGGTGTATGGTATACGTGCCAAGGGTGTTACGGGTCTAAGGGTTTGACTAAAGCCCTGAAACCGTATACCGTATACCGTACACCTTAACCCTTAGACCCCCTACCAGGCGCCGTGTAAGATGACCCTGAGACAGACCTCAATATGGAGAAAAATAGTTGGGAGCGCAGGCACCCTTTTGTGTATCCTCTTTTTTTTAACTATTTTGGACGCCCTGGTGGCCCGATTCCGAGAACCTCTTAATCACTTTTCGTGTTTGCCCGGCAGTCGCCTGGCCGTCTCCGGCCCTCTGGCAGGGAAAATAGAAGACCCCCGGGAATTAACCTATCAAACCGATTCAAAGGAGATCCGGATTGTTTTTGAAACCGTCCAGACCGGTTATTGGTTCGGGGGGTATATGTGGAACGGCACATTACTGGTCGGTCCCCGGATTCAACCCGGGGGATATCAGTTGACGGTTCAAACTAAGCCGTCATGCCACGATAGTGGCGTGACACCCCCAAATCATGAAAATAAGGCCGGTCGAAGGTTGAACCTCGAACCCTATTCTCGTATTAAGAACCAGAACCGGGAGAGGTCGCCCTCTCTTTTCCAGATCGAAGTATTTAAAAATCTGACCTCATACCATCACCATTCAAAATCCTTTATTGAACGATCCCTGGAAATTAATCCCTGGAAGGTGGTTCTTTTTTTGATCCCGTTTATCGTGCTTAATTTCGGAATCGTTTTTTACCTGTCTTATAGGACTGAAAACCTTCTGGCGGAACAAGGTCAAGCAGAGGTCTACCGGGTTACGAAAGGGGAAAACGGCACCCAGATTTTCTTTGGTCTGGGAAGGACCCAGGGGATTCAGCCGGGGAGTCATCTGACCCTCATCAATACCCGGGGAGAAGAGGTCGGGTCAATCATCGCCCAGGAGGTCTTCGAAGGCCATTCCACCGCCCGGTTGGATTCAGGCTTAAACGTTTCACCTGGATTTATGATTTCACAAACATAAAGGAAAACCATGGAAGAGCGCTACTATAAAAGATTATGGTGGAAAATCACCCTGACGACCCTGGGATTTTCCCTGATCCCCTTATTCGCTCTGGGCTTTACCATTTATTATCAGTTTAGCGTCTCCTACTCGGCCAAAATTTTTGAGAACCTGAAAACCTTGGCGGAAAACCGGCGCAGTTCCATCGACCTTTTCTTTGACGAACGGGTTTCCCAACTGGTCACCATTGCTCATACCCATTCCCTAGAACAATTGAGTGACGAAGCCTTCTTGAATAAGGTCTTTAATACCATGCAGACCCGTTCCAAGTCTTATATTGATATTGGGATTATTGACCAGGACGGCAATCATCTGGCCTATATCGGGCCTTATCCGGAACTCAAAGGGGTGAACTATAAAAAAGAAGACTGGTTTCAATCGGCCATGTCCGGCAGGGTCTATATCAGTGATGTCTTTTTGGGATACCGAAAATTTCCCCATTTTATTGTCGCCGTCATGAACCGGGAGGGGGAAAAAAGCTGGATACTCCGGGCGACCATCAATTCCGAGATCATAGACACGATCGTCCGAGCGGCTCAAACAGGGAAAAAGGGAGATGCCTTCATTATTAATAAACGGAATATCTTGCAGACCGCCCCTCGTTTTAGCGGCGACCTGTTCGGCTACCCCAAATCTCCTGATTTTTCCAAGACCGTCGAAACCCAGGCCGAAGAGATTAAACTCGAAGGAGAATCCTTCTTCTTTGCGGCCACCCAAATCACTAATACGCATTGGATCATGGTCGTTAAAGAAGACCCCAGAGAACAATTAACGCCCCTGCTTCGGGCCAGAACGATCGCCGGGTTTCTCTTTTTGGGCGGCATCCTGGTTATCGTCCTGGGAACCTTTTTGACCACCAGGGCCATGATGAATCAATTGATTAAGATCGAACGGAAAAATGCCCTCAGTGAGGACTTAATGATCCAGTCCAGTAAAATGGCCGCCCTGGGAAAAATGGCCGCCGGTATTGCCCATGAGATTAACAATCCCTTGGCGGTGATTGCTGAGAAGGCCGGCTGGATCAAAGACCTCCTGTCGGAAGAGGACATTACCGGGAGTCCGAATTTAAAAGAATTTGAAGACGCGGTCGGCAGGATTGAATACCATGTCGACCGGGCCAAAAAGGTTACCCATCGTCTACTGGGCTTTGCCCGGCGGATGGAACCCCTCCAGGAGCACGTTAACATCAATAAAACCTTAAACGAGACCGTCGATTTCCTGGAGAATGAATCACGTTACCGAAATATTGATGTCCAGATAGATCCTCAACCTGACCTGCCGGAGATCACCAGCGACTCCTCCCAGTTGCAGCAGGTTTTTCTTAATATCATTAACAATGGGATTGACGCTATTGGAAAGAACGGGGAAATCCATATTAAAACCACTTTTCTGGCTAAAAGCAATGAAGCCAAGATTGAAATTACCGATAATGGTCCGGGGATCCCCAAGGAGAATATGAATAAAATTTTTGACCCCTTTTACACCACCAAGGAGGTGGGGAAAGGCACGGGTTTAGGGCTGTCGATTGTCTACAGTATTATCGAGAAATTAGGAGGCCGGATTATGGTAGCCAGCGAAATCGGCCTGGGCACCACCTTTACCATCTATCTGCCTATTAAGTGAGGAATGAAGGAGGGTTATGGCTGAACCGTTTAATGTCTTGATCGTGGATGACGAAGATGATTTTCGGGAAACGCTGGTCAAACGATTGCACAAACGTCATCTGAATGTCTTTGGGGCCGAAAGCGGTCTGAAGGCCCTTGAGCTCATAAACAAACTCATTTTCGATGTGGTTGTCCTGGATGTTAAGATGCCCGGCTTGGACGGCCTTGAAACCCTTCGAGAAATAAAAAAGAAAAATCCCCTGATTGAGGTAATCCTTTTAACCGGCCATGCCTCCATGGAATCCGGGGTAGAGGGGATGGACTTAGGGGCCTTTGATTACGTCATGAAACCGGTGAATATCGATGACCTGCTGGAGATGATTCGTCGGGCCTATGAAAGAAAAATAGTCCAGGAAGAATATAAAAAATAAACCAGTACTGATAACCCCTTCTCCCTCCAGGACCATTCAGCCCCGGGAAAATGGGGAAATGACCGCCGGTCGGGTTGGGCTGGAATATCATATCACCTATTGCATTTTTTTTTAACATCAGCTATCCTCTGATAAAATCAAATTTAAAAAATGAGGTATACCGTGATGAAGAATAAAGTCGTTGTTAAATTTTTGGGGGTGGGGATCATTTTGGTCTTCGCTTTAACCATGATTACCGGCGAGGTCTGGGCCAGGGCCGGGGGGGGACGTTCCGGGGGATTCCGGGGCAGCCGTTCCTTTTCAGCACCACGAACCCAATCGCCCGGCACTTCCCAGTTCCAGCGCAGCACACCCGCCCCGGCGCCCTCTACCGGGTTTATGAACCGTCCCTCAACCGGCAGTCCTTTCTTGCGGGGCCTGGCAGGTGGCATAGCCGGCGGCTTCTTGGGCAGCATGTTGTTCGGCGGCCTGGGACACGGGGCCATGGGATCAGGCTGGGGCGGCGGTGGAGGTCTTGGCGGCTCCGGCCTTGGTTTTTTAGAGATCATTTTAATCGGGGTTTTGATCTTTATCGTCTTTCGTTTCATTCGGAGCAGAAAACAAAACGCATCCGGCCAAACCATGAATACCCTGTATACCCCTCCCCCTTATCCGCAATCTGAAACGGCTTATCCTGGCACCCAGAGCCCTGATCAGGATGTCGAGACCGGGATTTCCCATATTCAATCCATGGATCAGACCTTCGATCCCATGGTCTTCAAGGATTGGGTTCAGGACCTGTTTTTTAAGATTCAGGCCGCCTGGGGTAATCAGGATTTAGCCCCGGTCAACCCTTTTCTAACGGATCAAATGAAAGGGATTTTTTCCCAGGACCTGGAAGAACAAAAAGCCGGCAACCGCATCAATCGCCTTGAAAACATCGCCGTCCGTTCGGTGGATATCACCGAGGCCTGGCAGGAGGAAGGCAAGGATTTTATCACCATCCTTTTCTATGCCAATCTCCTGGACTATACGGTGGACAAAACCAGTGGGGCGGTGATCTCCGGCAGCAAGACCGAACCGGTCAAGTTCAAGGAATTCTGGACCTTCGTGCGGCCTGTCGGAGGGAGAGGGTCCTGGCAATTAAGCGCTATTCAGCAAGAAAATTAATACCTATCCTTAAAATCCAGGGCCGAACGGAAAAAAAAGCCCGATATAAATAAGTCCTTAAAACGGGGATGGGCCGCCAGTTCCAGATACTCCATCTTCCGGGCAATCCGTTCGGCCTCTTTTCTTTTTCTGGTATCGAGCAGGGTCAGACAGGCCCCATATCCGGCCGTATTCCCCATCATCCGCACATCCTGCATTGGAACATCCGGAAAAAGACCAAGGGTGCCGGCATCCCGGGGATCGGTATAATTTCCAAAGGCCCCGGCCAGGAGGATACGCCGGATGGGATGTTCTCCCAGCCTTTCCTGCAACAAAGCCAGGCCTGCAAAAATGGCCGCCTTGGCCATTCGCACTTCCGCCACATCTTTTTGGGTAATAACCAGGTCCTGGCCGTGCCCCGTTTCATGGGACCAGGCGATGACAAATTCCCAACCCTCTTTCCCTAACCGTAGTCGAGAAGACCGGATATCCTGATTGAAATTCCCTTTGGTTAAGATAATCCCTCGGCGGATCAATCCGGCTATGACCGAAATAATACCGGAACCGCACAACCCGACCGGGGGTTGATGACCGATTGTTTTCCAGGACACCGCTAACGTTTCCGAATCGATTTCGACTTTCTCGATGGCCCCCTTAGAAGCCACCATGCCCCAGCGGATATGGCCCCCCTCAAAGGCCGGGCCGGCCGCCGTGGAACAGCAGATCATCTTTTTATTATTCCCCAGGACTATTTCTCCGTTGGTTCCCAGATCCAGGAAAAGGGTCAAATCCTGCTGCTTGTGAAGCCTGCAGGCCAGGATACCGGCGATGATATCACTGCCGACAAACCCGGCTTTCAAGGGTAAGAAGTGAACATAACCTGCCGGATTGATTCCCAGACCGATGTCCCGGGCTTTAAATTCTTGAGGTCCTTGTAGAACCGCTGGATAAGGGGCCATGGCCAGATAGCGGGGATCGAGGCCGACCAAGAGATGATGCATGACCGTGTTTCCAACTGCCGTCGCCTCCATGATCTGGTGGGAATCAATGTCAGCCTCGTCTGAAGCCTCGGCAATCAAACGATTCAAGCCTTGGACCAGACTGGAACAAAGCCTGGTCAGACCATCTGGTTGTTCCTGGCAAAAAGAAATCCGGCTGATCACATCATCCCCAAAGGCAACCTGAGGATTCAATCCCGATTGGACCGACAGCCTTTCTCCGCTCCTGAGATCAAAAAGATAACCAACCAATGTAGTCGTCCCGATGTCAAAGGCCATGCCGAAACAGGGTTCTTTTCTGCCCGATGTCAGTCCAATGATTTCTTTTTTATTTCGTATGAAGGCGGTAAGGCCCTTTTCTGTGCGAAGGGTTTGAGGAAGCTGTTTCAAGACCTGGAGATCCAGTGCGCTGATCTGAAGTCCATGGGTTTCTTCCAAGGACTTAAGAAGCCGCTCGCAGTCCGCCATGACCAAGTCCAGCCCGGGTTCCGGGACTTCCACATAAAAAGGTCTCATGGCCGGACGCAGACTGAGTTGAACCGCCTGTCCGGTGTCGGTTGTCAAGATGACCGGGGTTTGAGGGCGGCTTTCTTCGGGAATGCGGATCAGGGCCCCGGAGGTCAAAATTGTTTCGCAGGCCAGGCGAAATCCCTGATCGAGAAGTCTTCCCAAGGTTTCCTTTTCCCGTTCGCTGGGCAAGGGCATTAAGCCCTGGGCGGACTCGACGATGACTTTACATTTCCCGCATTTTTTCTTGCCTCCGCATTGAGACACCAGCGGGACTCCCAGGGACCGGGCCAATTGCAAAATGGTCTGCCGGCCATCGGGCTGAGCTTTCTTTCCGGAGGGGTGAAAGACTACCAAACCCATAACTCTTTCTTAAAAATTGAGGTTGTCCCAAAGTTACGTGATCTTGGTGCTCTGGGAAAAACTATTGAGTGTGTCCAGAGGCATCTGGGGTATTGATTTTGATGATTGTCCACCCAACCCGGACCAGCCGGAACCAAAATTGGATATACAAAACGTGTTAAAACCCTTGGTTGGTCCGGGTCAACGGCTTGTTCTTTAATAAATTCTTTCCATTTTGCGTAGAATTTTATTCTTAAGTCACTATTTGCCTGAAGACGAACAAGAGCGGATCATTGCTAAAGGACTTCAAAAAATTACGCCAAAAACAATTATTGAGTACGCTCGGAAAATTTCTTATCCGTTGGGCTATCATCAAAATATTATCTGGCCAAGAAACAGATAAAAGTAAGCAATATGAAACAAGGGAGGTGTTGGTTATGAAAACAAGGTATGGATAATCATTCCCGATTTTCCTGGCTGTGACGTATTTCTTTCATTAGGCGGACGAGAAGATAATTCACACGCAATATCCTTATTGAAAAAAAAGGGGGTCAGATGAAAAAAAACACTTTATTAATCGTTCCATGCGCTCTTACGTTTTTGATTATGTTCCTTTTGATATATCCTGCCCAGCCTGTCGCAGCAGCTTCAAAAATCAAAGTGGGATATCTCATTCCTCTTTCCGGGACAGCCGCTGCCCCAATTGGACAGGATATGAGTAAGGGAACCCATTTGGCCATAAAACATATCAATGAATCGGGCGGTATTAAATCCATGGGAGGAGCACAATTGGAGATCGTTGAAATTGACACTCATGGAGATCCGAAGGTTGGAATGACCGAAGCTGAAAGGTTGATTAATGTTGAAAAGGTTCCGGTGATCATCGGGGCTTACCAGAGTCATGTGACCTTCCCCAGTACGGCGGTTGCTGAAAAATATAAAATTCCGTGGGTTGTTGACTTAGCCGCCAAAGCGGAAATTACCGAACGAGGGTATAAATATGTCTTTCGCCCGACACAAATACCCTCTTCAGGGAATGCCGACAGTATAGTGGATTTTGTTAAGTGGGCAAGCGAAACAACCGGTAAAAAACCAAAAACGTTGGCTTTTGTATATGAAAATACGGATTGGGGACAGGACTTGGCCAAAACATTAAGAACACGTTTTCCAAAGGAAATGGGCTTAGAGATCGTTTTAGATGAAGCCTACCCCCCCAATTCTCCAGACCTGAGACCCCTGGTTCTGAAAATAAAAGGGAAAAAACCGGATATTATTTCCGTAACCGGCTATACGACAGATGCCATTCAAATACATAAACTATTTGAACAATTACAAGTAGATGCAATGGCTATTATCGGCAGTGCCGCCGGCCAGGCCGATCGCACCTTTGTTCCTTCCGTAGGTGTAAAGGGGACCAATTACACCTTTACCACTAATGGTTGGGCCGGTTATGAGTCATGCATCACCACGCCATTCGCAAAGAAATTTTGGAATGAATTTAAGACAACGTATAAATATGATCCTACGGAGTTTACGGTATGTGCCTATGGGGCCGTTTGGTTCCTTAAAGATGCTCTGGAAAGAGCTAAGAAACCCGAACCGGAGGCGATTCGTGAAGCTTTAGCTAAAACGGCGATCATGAATACCGATCTCACCAAATTGTTGGGATTCAATATTAAGATTAATGAAAAGGGTCAGAACCCTTTAAAGAAATTTGTCATGCAACAAATCTATGATGGCAAACATCGCACGATTTGGCCGGCTAATGTGGCCGTCATTGATTTTAAACCGGTTTGGCCGGTTCCAAAATGGAGCGAACGGAAATAGTCATAAAATCTCTGTTGGAGACGGTCTCCGGATCGTCCCAACAGTAAAAACCTAAGTCTCAATTTTATTAAAGGAGGAGGTGTTAACATGATGGAACCCAAAGATATCATGGAACCTCCCAATACGGTTCTATTAGAAAAAAAAGGCCAGATCGCTTATATCACCCTAAATTTTCCGGAGAGATTAAACGTAGTCAGATATGCAGAATATCAACGCCTCGTAGATGCGGTTGAAGACTGCCAAAAGGATAATACGATAAGAGTAATGATTCTTACCGGTGTAGGCGATAAGGTTTGGAATGCAGGGGATGATTTAAAGGAATGGCCCGGGGGGGGGAAGGAAGAAGGAAATCCTCATATGAGCCTGCCGCTTATTGATTATTTTGGGGCCTTTGATCCGTTGATGACCATGGCCAATATTTTTCGCGAATGGGATAAGGTATCCATTATGGCTTTAAATGGGGTGTGTGCCTTACCGGAACTCATTTATTCGGCCGACTTTGTTGTGGCGGCGGAACATGCCACCATTGGGCAACCGGAATCGCGTCTCGCTTGTATGCCTGGTGCCGGCGGGACCCAAATGCTTCCCAGATTGGTAGGAAGGCGGAAGGCGCTTGAAATGTTGCTTTTAGGAGAATATATAACCGCTCAGGAAGCCTACCGGGTGGGATTGGTCAACCAGGTTGTTCCTTTGTCTGAATTGATGCCTGCCGCTGAGGCCATTGCTCAAAAAATATTAAAAATATCCCCTCTTTCAGTAAAATTTATCAAAAAAGCGGTTCAGAGGGCCCAGGATTTTCCCTATCAAGTCGGACAGGAACTTGAATGGTTATACTTTACGCTTCTTTTGGGTACCCAAGACTGCAAAGAAGCGATTAAATCCTATGTGGAGCACAGACCCATGCCTCCCTTTAAGAAGGGATAAAAAAATCAAAAAATTTTCTTGGACAATCCTCCGATTTGTTGGGGAGTGAAAGAAAATAAAACGGATCATTCTTTGGTGACCAACGGATGATCGCCTTATCTTTCTGAATTCAGAATAAGGATACTGCATGTCTATTTTGATTCAATCATTTTTGAATGGCCTATGTAGCGGATCGATTTACAGTCTGATCGCCTTGAGCCTCAGTCTCCTATTCGGGGTTATGAAGATTATTAATTTCGCTCATGGCTCATTTCTCATGATAGCCATGTATTTAACTCTCTGGTCCTGCCGATATCTGGGGCTTCACCCGCTATGGGCACTCTTGATTGTTCCCCCCCTCATGTTTGCCGTAGGCCTCCTGTCCCAAAGATTTCTCATTAAGTCCATTTACGAAAAAGAGACCGCCCGGGAGCCGATCGGCGTCTTAATCTTTACCACGGGTCTATGGATTTTCCTGGATAGTCTCTTTCTGTTTTTTGCCGGTCCGGATGCTCAGGTCATCACACACGGCTATGTGAATCAGACTTTGTTCTTAGGCGATTTTGTTTTTAACTATACGCAAATTTTAGGCTTATTTTTTTCGCTGTTTATCGGATTAGCCTTTTTTCTTTTTCTGAAGAAGTCCAAGGTAGGTCGGGCCATACGGGCCACGGGACAAGACAGAGAAGCAGCCAGTGTCATCGGGGTGAATAGTTACCGAATTTATGACATCTCTTTTGGTATCGGGATGGCCATTTTAGGGGCTGCCGGAGCCCTTCTTGTTCCTCTCTATTCCGTTTACCCTTTTGTGGGAGATGTATTTGGGTTGCGATCGTTTGTAATCGTTGTTCTGGGAGGAATGGGTTCCATATGGGGTGCTTTTTGGGGGGGACTTATTATTGGATTAATCGAATCGGTAGGGGCCCAATTTCTTCCAGCCACTTTCACAGAAGCCGTCATTTTCTTCATGTTCATAATCATTTTATATTTCAAACCCTCCGGCCTTTTTGGGTTGGAAAGTGAGTAAAAAAATGTCTCCAGCCTTGTCCCGGGGAAAATCGACTTTTCCAAGAACGGAATGGACGGGAGGAATTCTCCTCCTCCTTGTTTTATCTCTATTACCTATAATTTTTCAAAACCCCTACACGATGAGCTTTTTGATCATCGTATTATTATATGCTTATTTTTCCCTGTCTTGGAATATTCTTGGAGGAATTGCCGGTCAACTCTCTCTTGGGCACTCGGCCTACGTAGGTATCGGTGCTTATACCTCAACAGTCCTTTTCCTTCAATGGGGAATCAGCCCTTGGATAGGCATGATCGTCGGAGCGATCTTGGCCGCTTTTGCCGCCATCTTGATCGGTTTTCCCTGTTTTAAGCTTAGGGGGGCTTATTTCGCCCTGGCGACTCTCTCGGCGACCATGATTTTAAAAATTATCGTGGAAAACACGCATAACTTGCTTGGGGGACCTCGGGGACTGGAAATCACTTTATTGAAAGACGCCCCCTGGCAATTTCAGCACACCAATAAGCTTTTTTATTATGTCATTATTGTTGGTTTATTTTTTTCAGTCATTGGGGTGACCCGATGGATTCTCCACTCCAGAATCGGATATTACCTAAACGCCATTAAGAACGATCAGGAGGCGGCTCAAGCGTTAGGCGTCAATTTAACCCGATATAAACTGATCACTGCCGTCATCAGCGCTATTTTTACCGGCATTGGTGGGACCTTTTACGCCCAGTTTGTTCTTTATATCGACCCGGAAAAAATTATTGGATCCAATTTATCTATCCAATTGGCGGTTATGTGTATCATCGGAGGGCGCGGGACAATTCTGGGCCCCATTCTGGGGGCCATTCTTTTAATGGTTTCAGAGGAATTGACCCGCCGTTATATGGGCGGAAAGATGATTGGTTTGGATCTCATGCTCTATGGAATTATTTTGATGACGGTGATTCGCTTCGAACCTCAGGGGATTTATGCACCGATTCGAAAATTTTTCAATCGTTTTAGCGGGAGTGCCTCTCCCGTAATGGACGGGGGCTCTTCCTGAGTGCAAAACCGGGCTTTAGAACCAAATCGTAAAAGGGAACTCTATGAAAATCCTTCAGTTTAACCATGTGAATAAAGCCTTCGGGGGCCTGAAAGCCATCGCAGATGTCTCCTTTTCCATCGACCAAGGGGAAATTGTCGGCCTCATCGGCCCAAATGGGGCAGGAAAAACAACGATTTTTAACCTAGCCAGCGGATTCACTCCGCCTACCCACGGAAATATTTTTTTTAAAGAACACCGGATCAACCGATTGCCTTCCGATCAAATCTGCAAATTGGGTCTGTGCCGGACCTTCCAGGTCGTCAAGCCTTTTGGGGACATGAATGTCCTGGACAATATTATGGTGGGATCCTTATTACATACGGCAAACATAGAAAAGGCCCAAGAAGAGGCCATGGAGATTTTATCGGCACTGGGTTTGACCGGGGTTAAAGACCAGATGGGCAAGAATTTAACGATTGCCGCTCGTAAACGGTTGGAGATCGCCCGGGCCTTGGCCACCCGACCCAGCATGATCCTCCTGGATGAGGTGATGGCCGGATTAACCTCCGTGGAAACGATGGAAGTAGTAGAAATGATTCAACAAATTCGGGAAAAAAATATTACCGTTTTGCTCATAGAACATATCATGCAGGCCGTCATGAGCCTTTCCGATCGGATCATTGTCATTCATCACGGGCAAAAAATCAGCGAAGGCGATCCTAAGACGGTCGCCAATGATGAGCAGGTTATCAAAGCCTACTTGGGTGAAGAATATCATGAGCTTCCTCAGCGTCAATAACATCAATGTGTATTACGGAGACGTTCACATCCTCCGAGATATTTCCATCTCCGTGAATGAAAGGGAGATTGTCAGCATCGTAGGTGGAAATGGCACTGGTAAAACCACCTTGATGAAGACCCTTTCCGGCCTTTTGAGAACCAAAACAGGCTCCATCCTTTTTCGGGGACAAGAAATTCATCATTTACCACCTTATGAAATTACCCGACAGGGGATCTCCCAGGTGATGGAGGGAAGGCGGCTTTTCCCCTATATGACCATAGAGGACAACCTCTGGATGGGAGCTTACCCTTTGAATGACCAGGAGCAGATCCAGAGGAATTTTGGGGAAGTCCTCCATCTCTTCCCCATTTTAAAAGAGAGAAAGGGTCAAATGGCCAGATCTTTCAGCGGAGGGGAGCAGCAGATGCTGGCCATCGGAAGGGCGCTCATGGCTTCTCCTAAACTACTCATGCTTGACGAACCTTCTCTGGGTCTGGCTCCGGTTCTGGTCAGCTTGATCTTTGATACCCTGCAACAGATCAATGCCAAAGGAGTTACCATCCTTCTAGTGGAACAGGACGTTAATAAATCCCTGAGTATCGCCACCCGTGGATATGTGATTGAACATGGACGGGTCGTCATGGAAGGTCCAGGGAAACAGTTACTGTCTGACCCGCACCTGAAAAAAACCTATTTAGGAATATAACCGAGGAGAGAAGAATCCAATATGATCAACTTGAGTGACCATTTGCGGATGAACGCTGCCAAATTTCCCCAAAAAATTTGTCTTATCGACGAAAGTCGAAGGCGCACCTTTGCCGAATTCAACCACCAAGTCAACAAGCTGGCCAATGCCCTTTTAGAACACGGCCTTAAGCCGGGAGATAAGATTGCGGTTTTCTCCCGGAACAACATTGAATACCTGGAAATCTTCCATGCCTGTGCCAAAGTGGGAATTTGTATCGTTACCCTGAATTTCTGGTTAAGGCCGGAAGAACTGGTGGTATTATTCAATCATTCCGATGCGCTCTTTATTTTTCTCGGGGAACCTTTCCAGGAAGCTTTTTCTTCCATTGAGGGACAATTGAAAAAACTTCGCCCCCAGGGCGTGGTGGTCATCGGGCAATCCGGGAATCCCCGTTGGATCTCCTATGAGAAATTTATCTCCTTCCGATCGGATAAGGAGCCCGACGTTTCGGTTTCCTGGGATGCCCCCTACTGGATGCTCTATACCTCAGGAACGACCGGAAATCCCAAAGGGGTCCTTCGCTCCCATAGGCGAACGGTTTTATGCAGTTGGTATGCCCTGCTGGAATTCAACTTATGGAGAAAGGATATCTTTTTAACCATTTCCCCTTTCTTTCATGGAGTAACTTTTTTCCCTCTTATGGTTCTAATGATCGGCGGAACGGTTTTCGTGGCCGGTGAATTCAACGCAGAAAATATCCTGGAAATTATAGAGAAGGAAAAGATCACCGCCTCCTTCATGGTTCCGACGATGTTGGATATGCTGATCAATAGTCCCCGGCTGAAAGAAACCTGCTTTGATGCCTTGCGCTGCCTGGTTACGGGGGGCGCCTCCTTGCCCACTCCCATAAAGGAAGACATCATGAAAAGGATCGGACCGGTTCTCTACGAGTTTTATGGGGCTGGGGAAAGCGGATATCTTACCGTTCTCCCCCCGCAGGATCAGTTGCGGAAGATTCGCTGCTGCGGTCAACCCTGTTTTGGAGCGGAGTTGGAAGTCCGGGATAAAAAAGGACGGCCTCTTCCGCCGGGTCAAGTGGGGAAACTTTTTTCCAAATGTGCCGGCCGTTTTGATGAATATTACAAAGACCCGGGAAAAACAGCCGAGGCACTCCATGGAGAATGGTTTACGGCCGGCGACTTAGGAATGAAAGATGAAGAGAATTATTATTATATCGTCGATCGGGAAACCGACATGATTATCAGCGGCGGAGAAAACATTTATCCTCGGGAAATCGAAGACATTCTAAAATCTCATCCGGTGGTGGCGGAGTGCGCGGTCTTCGGGATTCCGGATAAGCGTTGGGGTGAGGCAGTCAAAGCCATGGTCGTCATAAAATCCGGTGTTTCGGCCTCCGCAGAGGAACTCATTGCCTATTGCAGCCAACATTTGGCCGGTTATAAACGGCCCAAAGAGATATCTTTTGTAGAAGATTTCCCCAGAACATCCACCGGGAAAATTATGAAAAAGAAAATTCGTGACGAGCATTGGATTGGAAAGGAGAAGGTATAATGTACACGGTTCATATCAATTTTACCAAACGACTGGCCAAAGTTCAGGAATCCATTCAAAAACATGACCTCGATGCCCTGATCGGGACCCGGCTCAAAACCATTACTCATGTCTGCGGGGCCTTCTGCCCTTGGCGTAGCGGGGTGGTCATTCCGGCCTCAGGGAAGATTTGCCTGATACCGCCATCGATGGACGTAAATCGCCTGGCCCAAGAAGGATGGCTTGAACAGGTTGAGGGATACGGCAAGCTCACCTTGATGGAAACCATCATCCGGAAGATCCGAAGTCTGGGCCTGGAGGAAGGAAGAATCGGCTTTGAGAGTGGGTCTTCGGCCTATATTGCCGAGGGGTACCTGAGCTTATGGGAATATCAAGAGCTGCAGAAAGGGCTTCCCAAGGCCACCCTGATCAATACGGTAGAGATTTTCGACCAACTCACTATGGTGAAGGAAGAAGCGGAAGTGCGCCTGATGAGACAGGCCACGGCGATTGTCGATACGGCCCATGAGGAAGTGCGCAGGTTTTTACGGCCCGGCGTAACCGAAAAACAAATTGCCGGCGTCGCGGAAAAAGTGATGCGGGATGTTGGAAGCGAATTCGCCTGGACCTTCACGGGCGGGCAGGAAGTGGCTTCCGGGTATCGGACCTGGACGGGGGCCTGCACCCCGGCCACCGATAAGATCGTCCAGTACCATGAATTCGTTTTACTAGATCTTCACGGAATGTATGGATTGATGCTTGGAGACGTCTCCCATAACGCCATTATGGGCCAGCCGGATGCCGACCAGAGGAAGGTGATCGATGCCTACGTTAAAACCTGTGAACGCATCGTAGAGGTCATGCGTCCGGGAAAAACCCTGGGAGAGGTTGGCAAAGATGTCCGCGAATTTGTGGTGCGCAACGGCTGGGATAAGTTTATCCGGGGATTCGGTCATGGGATCGGTCATGCCGGCCATGAATGGTACCCCACGTTGACCGATGTCAAAATTCCCCACGCCTCCGAACCCGACTATGTCATCGAGCCCAATTACATGCAGATGATTGCGGTTACGGCCAATCAGATCGGTGTGGGCGGGTTAAGAATGGAAAGGCCCCTGCTCATTACGGAGACTGGGAATGAACTGCTTTCCAAAATGCCTTTTGAGCCGTGGGTAATTGAAAGGTGATGTTTTGTTGTTAAAAATGAAACTTTCTATAACATGAACAACTAATTTTTAATGCTCGGGATTCTACTTACATCGATGGTGTACTGGGATAAACGAATCGAAACAATGTCCAGAGATGAGTTGGGTACTCTGCAAGAGAAAAGATTGAAATCGCAGATCGACTATGTTTATAAAAACTCTCCTTTTTATCAAAGAAAATTTAATTCAGTCGGTTTTCAGCCCGGCGACTTCAAGAGTGTAAATGATCTGGCTAAGCTTCCCTTTACGGTCAAAGAAGAACTGAGAGAGGCTCAAGTGGAAAAGCCGCCCTTTGGGACGCATGTTTGTGTTCCCTGGGATGAAATTGTTTGGGCTCCGATGACCAGCGGTACAACCGGCACCCCTTTGATTCTCCCCAGAAACCGTCAGGACATAGACACCTGGACCGATTTGAACGCCAGGGCCTTAGTCTGTGAGGGCATGCATAAAGGCGATATATTTCAAAATGCCTTCGGTTATCACTATATCTATTCCGGGCTGATCATGCACTTTGCCGCCCAAAAAATCGGGGCGACGGTCTTAAATACCGGCATGGGAAACACGGATCGTCAACTTTGGGTATTGACCCATTTTGGGTCATCCGTTTTGGTGGCCACTCCTTCCTATTTTAACTTTCTGGGAAATCTCCTGATCGCTAAAAACCTTCAAGACAAGGTCAAGATGAGGATTGCGCATGGGGGAGGAGAAATCGGCATCAGTACCCAAACTGCAAAGAAGAGAATCAGGGATTTATTCCCGAGTGTGAAAAGCGTTATCGATGGTTATGGGGTGACCGATATCGGCACGATCATCTGGATTGAATGCCCGGAGGAGGCAGGAGGCCATATCTGCGAGGATTCTATTTATCCGGAGATATTGAATCCGGATACCCTTCAACCGGTAGCTCCGGGAGAAGCAGGGGAATTGATTTTAACGGACATGGTTGGAACAACAGCCCCTTTGATTCGATTCAGGGTGAAAGATTTGGTAGTTTTCGATCCCCAACCCTGCGCTTGCGGAAGAACGCTGGGCCGATTTCCCGGGGGCGTAATTGGCCGAATTGATCATATGGTGACGGTGAAAAGTGCCAACGTTTATCCCTCAATGATCGAAGATATAATAAAAAGTAATGATCTGCTAACGGGTGAATATGTGATGATCGTCGATCGACCCAAAGATTTGGACACGCTTTTGATTCGCGCCGAGTTCAAATCAAATGCCGTGGAAGAGAGAGAAAGGTTAAAAGAAGTCATCAAGAGCGGAATCCGAACAGCCACAGGATTGTCTGCTGAAGTTGAATTGATTCCGGAAGGGTCACTCCCGAGGTTTGTTTACAAAGCCATGAGGGTTGTCGATAAGAGAAAAGGGCAGTCTTTTGAAGATGTGTTAAGGAAAGCCAAAGAACAGGAAAAAATGTGAAAACCGATTTGTCCGATAGCAATCCTCGTGATGCCGGAAAAAAATGACAAAAAATGGCGTTGAAGTCGTCCTTTATAAAAATTGCGATGTTGTAGAGCGGATGATCTATACTTAAGAAAACAATCGACTCGGCCAATTCCACCAGAAGTGGCGGTAAGGGTCCATGCAGGACCCTCAGGGGCCGTATCACTAAAATTGGGAGGACGTAAATGTCTAAATTTCAATATGCACTACCAACAAGAATCCATTTTGGCTCGGGCGAAATTGAAAAGGTAGGCAATTTGGTTAGCCGTTTTGGGGGGAAGCCGATTTTGGTTACCGGGAAATCATCCATGAAACAGACCGGCATTTTAAAGAAGATCGTTGACAATTTGGGACAGCAGAAAATTGACTCCGTTGTTTTTGATCGTGTTAAACCAAACCCAGACTGCGAATTGATTGATCAGGGAGCTTCTTTGGCCAGAAAAGAGAAATGCGATGTAGTGGTTGGATTGGGAGGGGGAAGCGCAATAGACGCGGCTAAATGTATTGCGGTTGCTGCTGCCAATGGCCTGCCGATATGGGAGTGTATTAATAAAAAAACCTTCGGTTTAAACAAAGAAGTTAAAGAAGGCTTGCCCATAATCGCCATTCCAACAACAGCCGGTACAGGAAGTGAAGGGGATAAATTTGCTGTCATAACCAATCAAGAGACAAAAGAAAAACCGGGCGTTGGATCTCCCTTTTTTTATCCAAAACTCTCAATTATTGACCCCCAACTTACGATTTCCTTACCCCGGGAAACAACTGTTTTTACAGGTTTAGATACCTTCTTTCATGGCATTGAAGCCCTTCTATCCACCCGCTCGAATATTTTAAGCGATTTATTTGCGGAAAGTGCCGTGAAACTAGTCGTAGAAAATTTACCCATTGTTAGGACTGAACCGAATAATGTTATTGCCAGAGAAAAAATGGCTTTTGCGAGTCTCATGGGGGGGATTGCCATGGATCTGGCAGGGAATATATTAATCCATGCCATGGAGCATCCCTTAAGTGGGCATTTTGATATATCCCATGCCGAGGGATTAATGGCGCTTTGGCAGTCCGTCATGGAATTCAATCAGGGATCGGATTTGGGGAAGCTCTCTAAAATTGCAGTATTATTAGGAATGGATATAAGGAATCTGTCTTTAGAGGAGATTTATTCTCGTACCATTTGGGAGATAAATGATTTTATTAGGACCTTCAATATCAAACCGAAAGAATTAGATATACCCCAAGACATGATCGGTAAGTTGGCTGAGGACGCGCTAAATACAATGGGTTATACAATCAAGGGGAATCCAAAGCCGGTCGATAATAAAGATATTGAAGCGATTTATAGAAAAGCTTTAAAAACGAAATAAATAATTTTCTATTGTAAAAATAAGGAACCAGGTGAAGACAAAACAAGAATATATTGAAAGTCTAAGGGCGATAGCCCCGAATGTCTTCTATGAAGGCAAAAAAATCGACGATGTGACGATTCACCCTTTGCTTAAGCCGACCATTGAGAACATCGGCGAAACCTACGCTTTGGCGCAAAGAGATGAAGAAGATCTCTGTACTGAATTTTCCCAATTGATTGAAGCCAAAGTAAACCGCCACTGTTATGTTCCCCAAAGCCGGGAACAGATGGTAAAGCGAATAAAGATGGAGCGACGGCTGGCGAATTTGACAGGGGTTTCCAATTATCGAAGCACCGGAGCGGATGCCTTGAATTGTTTAGATTCCATCACTTATGAAATTGATCAGAAAAAGGGAACACCCTATTACCAGCGATTTAGGCGATTTTTGGAGAAGGTTCAAAGTGAAGATCTTTCGCTGGGCGGAACCGTTACCGACGTTAAAGGCGATCGAAGCCTACGCCCTTTTGAACAGCCCAATCCCGATGTCTATGTTCATGTGATAGCCGAGAGACCGGATGGTATCGTTGTGAAAGGAGCGAAAGCCCATCAGTCGGGAGCGGGAGTCGTTCATGAATTATTGGTAATCCCCACGCGGGCGATGACCGAAAAGGACCAAGATTATGCCATAGCCTTTGCGATTCCCAATAATACCCCCGGATTGATTCACATTTTATCCCGGCAACCAGGGAATGCCGCTCGGGTTACCGGTGGACCCATAGATCACGGGAATCGTTTTGGTGGGCATGAGACTTTGATTATTTTCAATGAGGTATTTGTTCCCTGGGAGCGGGTTTTCATGTACCGGGAATGGGAATTTACGGGCCGGGCCGTTGAAAGATTTGCTTCTTACCACCGCATTTGTTATTCCGGAGCGGTCGTGGGATATCTGGATATTGTTATCGGGGCCGCCGCCCTGATGGCTAAGATGAACGGTGTCTTCAGGGCTCCCCACATCCAGGAAAAACTTGCGGAGATGGTCTTCCTGAATGAAACCATTCATGCCTGCGGACTGGCCAGTGCGTATGAAGGTAGCCATGGGGAATCGGGAGCTTACCTGATGAATGATCTTTATGCAAACTCAAATCCGCCTTCCACGCCTACTCCGCTTGGAAGGCTTCAAAAAATATATTAGGAATCTTGGGGACTT
>JAZDOU010000505.1:0-2238 GCA_043798385.1 Pseudomonadota bacterium | reverse complement strand
GGCCACGGCCAGAATGACTAACAGTTCCGGCATTCCAATGCCAAACATGGATAAAACCTCCTGACAGGTAACGAGTGACGGGTAGGAAGAAACAATCTTAGTTTGATGTCAACGGGATGTCAATAGGGAAGGGGGGCAATTAAAAAGACCCCTCGACCCTTCCTGTTAGAAAATGCTCTTCTATTCAATAATTAGCTGAAAGGGAAGGGGGGCAATTAAAAAGACCCCGGCCCCCCTTTATCATCCGTTCCGGGCGGACCGCCGGATGTATCACGGTCGGGTTAAAGGGAAGGCCGAGAACCCTTTGAGCTGACAGGCCGAATTTCTTTTTCTCTCAGCTTATGATGGTAGGCCAAGGCAAATCGGTGGGCCTCATCCCGGATTTTTTCCAGAAAATGCAGCAGGACTGAATCCGAGGATAAACGGATCGGGTTTTTTCGGTTGGGAAGATAGAGGCCGTCTTTCCCCCCCTGAGCGCGAAAGGTTTTTTTGGCTAAAGCCAATATGTCCGGCTTTCGAGCCCCGGGAATTTTTTCAATGATGTTTTTTAGGACGTTCAACTGACCTTTGCCTCCATCCACCAGGATTAGATCGGGCATTTTGGGATAATGACGGATGAGTCGTAAGATCATCTCTTCCATCATGGCATAATCATTGGGCTGGTCTATGGTCTTGATCTTGAAACGGCGGTACCCCGATTTGTCGGGCCGGCCTTGAGTAAAGACAACCCAGGAGCCTACAGCCAGGTTTCCCTGGATATTGGATATATCCATGGCCCCCACGGAAAGGGGAGGGGCCTTCAACCCCAATCGTTCCTGAAGGGGTTGGGCAATTTTTTCTTGGTATTCCTGTTCGGGATCCTTTCTGCTGAGAAGACTTTGACAATTTTCTTCAGCCAACCTCATCCAGTGATGGCCTTCCCCGCGGTTGGGGACCTGGAGCTTGACCTTTCGACCTTTCAGCTCGGAAAGAACCTCCTCGATGAGGGCGGAATCTTTCATCGGAAAGGGGATCAGGATCTTTCGGGGGATATATTTCCCTTGGCGATAAACCTGTTGAATCAAATCACTAAGGCATTCCTCGATAGACTGAGCCGGCGTTTTGAATCGAAAACGGGTCATGCCGGTTACCGACCCCAGTCGGATGAAGAGGATAACGGCACTCATGGACTCGCCTTGTTCGACCATGGCAATGGCATCCAGATCCACAGCACGAGTCGAGACCACTTTTTGTTCTTTCAGGGTTTCCGAGATGGCCCGGATACGATCCCGCAGAACAACCGCCTCTTCAAACCGTAAGTCTTCGGAAGCCTTGTTCATTTGGTTTTTAAGGCCTTTTAGTAATTCCCGGTTTTTTCCTTCCAAAAAACAAGTGACTTCTTGGACACGTTGCCCATATTCTTCAGGACTGATTTTCCCATGGCAGGGCCCGGGACATTTCCCGGTCTGAAAATACAAGCAGGGGCGGGATCGCCGGGGAAGTTCTTTTTGTCGGCATTGGCGCAGGGGAAAGACCCTGTGGAGGTAATGAACCGCTTCCCGCATCTTGCCGGCGGAAGAAAAAGGGCCGAAGTAAAGGGCCTGGTCTTTTTTGATCTTGCGAACGACCTGCAATCGGGGAAAGGGGTCTTCCAGGCTGAGCCTTAGACAGGGGTATTGTTTGTCGTCCCGAAGGTCGACGTTGTAACGAGGACGATGCTTTTTGATCAGGCTGCTTTCTAAGATTAAGGCCTCTTTTTCATTGGCGGTTATGATATAGTCCAGTGCCTCCACCCGTTCAAGGAGGGCGGTGGTTTTTGACCCTTCGGCCCTTAAATAGGAGGTGACCCTTTTCTTCAGGTCTTTGGCCTTCCCCACATAGAGGACCTGCCCCTCTGAGCCCGTCATGAGATAAACCCCGGCCAGATGGGGGAATGGGTTCATAAGAAGTTTTAATTTTTGAAGATCCATTTTCGAATTTGCCAAGGGTGGACCGTAAATCACGTCTGTCGGGCTTAGAAAAGTGTAAACCATACCATTGGGGTTTGCAAGATGGATGTTTTAACCCTCTTCCCCCCCAACTCCCCCTGCCGAGCCATTTTTTCTGCAGAGGGCCTTAGGATCATTTTTTTATTGAATTTTTTTAAAAATAACCCTATAATTATTAATTTTCGTAAAGAAAAAAAGCAATAACCTTTTGATTTATTTAAAAAATAGTACTTTTCGGCGTTTGTTTTTGCTTAACTTGTTTTGGATATTA
>JAZDOU010000483.1:0-5982 GCA_043798385.1 Pseudomonadota bacterium | reverse complement strand
ACCGTTCTCTCCACCGGTTCCGGGGCAGGCTTCTTTTTCAATCGATATAAGGCCAGGATCGGCCCGGATAAGACATACCCCAGGATTCCCACGGATAACATGACAAAAGGTTCCATAGCTACCAGAACAAATATCAAAACAGCCGCCACCAGATAATTAAAAGATCGCCGTTCAGCTAATTTCATTCCCTTAAAACTATAGTAGGGGATATTGCTGACCATGAGAAAGGATAGAACATAAATCATGATCAACACCACTAAGTAACCGGTCGATCCCGTCCCGCCGATCTGATAGATGAATAATATGGTTGCCGCCACGATGCTGGCTGCAGCCGGGATGGGCAGGCCGACAAAAAAATTATTGCCTACCTGTCCGGTTTGAACATTAAAGCGGGCCAACCGTAAAGCCCCGCAAACCAGATAGAGAAAGGCGGCCATCCAGCCGAAGCGGTTGAATGGTTTTAAGGCCCACAGAAAGGCCAGAACCGCCGGGGCCACCCCGAAGGCAATCAGATCGGACAAAGAATCGTATTGAACGCCAAAGGCACTGGTCGTCCTGGTAATCCTGGCAATGCGCCCGTCCAGGCCATCCAGGACCGCGGCCACCAGTATTGAAAGGGCGGCCTGGTAAAAATTCCCTGAAATGGCGGCAATAACGGCATAAAAACCGCAGAAGAGGCTGCCTGTGGTGACCAGATTGGGAAGCACATAGACTCCCCTGCGCCGCTCTTTGCGCTTTTTATTTCTTCGATTCGGAATCCTCATGGCAATTCTCCCATAATGGTCAAGCCGGCCTTCACCTTATCACCCCGGCTGACACGGAGTTGGGTTAAAGGGGGCAGATAAAGATCCACCCTGGAACCAAACTGGATCAATCCAAAGCGGTCCCCTTGTTTTACTGTTTGACCAATCCGGACCCAGCAGACAATCCTCCGGGCAATCAGGCCGGCCACCTGAACAAAACTGATTCCCTGGCCGGCCTCGGTCATAAGCAGTAAGGCGTTCTGTTCGTTTTGGGCTGAGGCCATTTCTTTATCGGCCGAAAAAAACTTCCCGGGCCGATAAACCATTTTTTCTATTCTACCGCTCATAGGGACTCGGTTAACGTGACAGTTAAAGACCGACATAAAAATACTGATCTTGATCGTCCGACCGCTGGAAAAGGGGGTCATCTCTTTATCTTCGATCAGGAGGATCTTTCCATCGGCCGGAGACAGAATAGTCCTTTCCCCCTGGGGAGAATTCCGATCGGGATCCCTGAAGAAAGAAGTTACAAACAGGGTCAACAAGCCGGCAATTGCCCAGCCTATCGAGAAATCCAACCAGAGAAACAGGACCACCCCGGCCAATCCGATCAAAATATATGGAAACCCCTGGCGGGCTATAGGAAAATGCATAATTTAAAACCCGGTATACGGCATATGGTTTTCCTTAAACCTTGGGTCTTGAACTCTTTTCATTATTTCTTAAGCCAGCTCATCATCTGGCGGAGTTTCTGGCCCACCTCTTCTATGGGATGTTCGGCCTCGATACGCCTTAAGGCATTAAAAACCGGCCGATTGGCCTGGTTTTCCAGAATCCATTCCCGGGCAAATTCACCGGTCTGGACTTCCTGGAGGATCAATTGCATCTCTTCCCGGGTCTCCTCGGTGATAATGCGGTTTCCCCTGGTCAAATCGCCGTACTCGGCCGTATCGCTAACGGAATAACGCATCCGGCTGATGCCCCCTTCATACATCAAATCCACGATCAGCTTTAATTCGTGCATACATTCAAAATAGGCGATCTCCGGTTGATACCCGGCCTCTACCAGGGTATCAAAACCGGCCTTAACCAGAGCCGTTACCCCGCCGCAGAGCACGGCCTGTTCCCCAAAGAGGTCGGTCTCGGTTTCTTCCTGGAAGGTAGTCTCAATAACCCCGGCTCGGGTGGCCCCGATCCCTTTGGCATAAGCCAAAGCGGTCTTCAGGGCATTGCCTGAAGGATCCTGGTAAATGGCCACTAATGAGGGAACCCCGGCCCCTTTTTCGAACTCCCGGCGGACCAGATGCCCGGGTCCTGTGGGGGCAATCATGATCACATCCACATCAGACGGGGGCACGATCTGTCCATAATGAATATTAAAGCCATGAGAAAAAACAATCGTTTTATCGGCTGTCAGATGAGGTCTGACTTCATTTTCAAATAAGGCGGCCTGGGCATGGTCCTGGGCCAGGATCTGAATAACCTGGGCCTGGTCGGCGGCCTGGCCGGCAGTTACCGGAACAAAACCTTGTTCCTGAGCCAGTTGGTAATTGGCGGTTCCGGCTAATTCGGCTACTGTCACATCTACCCCTGAATCCCGTAAATTCAAGGCCTGGGCGTGTCCCTGGCTTCCGTAGCCGATAATGGCCACTTTCTTTCCTTTAAGGTGATTGAGATCTGCTTCCTGGTCATAATAAATTTTCATTTTTTTCCTCCTCCGTGTGTCTCGGGTGTGTCTTTTTTTTCCCTTTGTAAGGGACCTTCTTTTTTGCTCCTGGCCATGGCAATGGCCCCGGTTCGAGCTATCTCCTTAATCCCCAGATGATTAAGCAAGTCTAAAATGGCCTTGATTTTTCCTTCATTGCCGGTTACCTCGATGGAATAAAACTGGGGGCTGACATCAACCACTTTACAGCGAAAGATATCAACGATCCTCAAGATCTCAGCCCGGGTGGTGGCCTCGGCCCTGACTTTGATCAAGGCCATCTCCCTCTCGACAAATTCAGTATCGGTAAAATCCATGACCTTGATCACATTGACCAGTTTATTGAGCTGTTTGGTGATCTGCTCGACAATCTGATCGTTTCCGCGGGTCACTAAGGTGATCCGGGAGATCAAAGGATCCATGGTCTCGGCCACACAAAGGCTCTCAATGTTAAAGCCCCGGCCGCTGAATAAACCCGTAACCCGGGACAGGACCCCCGGTTCGTTGTCAACCAATACGGAAATGGTATGTTTTTGCTCTTGGTTATTATCCATTTATTCGTCAATCTAAAGATTATGGGGCGTTAGAATTGAAAAAAGCTACCAACCCTTTCTTAATTATACCAACAGCATCTCGGTCATGGCTTTTCCCGACGGGACCATGGGAGAGACGCATTCTTCCGGGCAGACAATAAAATCGATAATCACCGGGCCTTTGATAGACAAGGCCTTTTCGATGACCGGGCCCACTTCTTCGGGGCGCCTGGCCCGAAGCCCCGTCGCCCCATAGGCCTCTGCCAATTTTACAAAATCGGGATTTCCCTTTAAAAAAGTCTGGGCATACCGTTTTTCATAAAAAAGTTCCTGAAATTGACGAACCATACCCAGGTAGCCGTTATTTAAAATGGCGATCTTGACCGGCAGTTGATTGGCCACGACGGTAGCCATCTCCTGGATGTTCATCTGGATGCTCCCATCCCCGGCAATATCAAATACGATTCGATCCGGGCAGGCCACCTGGGCCCCTATGGCAGCCGGAAACCCATAGCCCATGACTCCCAGTCCACCGGAAGTAATAAAGGAGTTGGGTTGGTCGAAATGATAATATTGGGCGGTCCACATTTGATTCTGGCCCACCTCAGTGGCAATGATGGCCTTTCCTCCGGTCAGCTCATAAATCTTCTCAACCACAAATTGGGGTTTAATTTCGTCTTTTCCCTGTTCGTAGGTTAATGGATGGCTTTCCTGCCACCCTTTGATCTGTTCCAGCCAGGGTTGACGGTTCTTACGCCATTCCTGTTTCCCCGATTTTGGGACCAGTTGATTTAATTTGCTCAAGGCATCTTTACAATCCCCGACGATGGGGATCTCAACTGAGACATTCTTTCGAATCGAGGTGGGATCGATGTCAATATGGATAATCCGGGCCTCCGGGGCAAACAGATCCACCTTGCCGGTTACTCGATCATCAAAGCGGGCCCCCACGGCGATCAGGAGGTCGGCGTGACCCACGGCCATATTGGCCCGATAGGTCCCATGCATCCCTAACATCCCCAACCACAGGGGATGCCGGCCGGGAAAGGCCCCCAAACCCATCAGGGTGGTCGTAACAGGTATAGTCAGGCTCTCGGCCAGGACCTTGAGTTCTGAGGAGGAATTGGAGGAGATGACCCCTCCTCCGGCATAAATCACCGGCCTCCTGGCCTTTAAAATCTGGGCGGCGGCTTTTTCGATCTGTCTGGGATGGGCGCTGTACGTCGGTCGGTAGTTGCGCATTTCTATCTTTTTAGGATACTTAAATTCCGTTTTGTTGTGCAGCACATCCTTTGGCAAATCGATTAGAACCGGTCCCGGTCGCCCGGAACGGGCCAGATAAAAGGCCTCCTTAATAACTAAAGAAAGGTCTTCGACCTTCTTGACCAAATAATTGTGTTTGGTACAAGGCCTGGTAATTCCAACAATATCCACTTCCTGAAAGGCATCATTCCCTATTAGAGGGGTCGGGACCTGGCCGGTAAAAACGACCACCGGGATGGAGTCCATATAGGCCGAGGCGATTCCGGTCACCGTATTGGTGGCCCCCGGCCCGGAGGTCACCAGACAGACCCCCACCTTACCGGAAGTCCTGGCATAGCCATCGGCCATGTGAACAGCGCCCTGTTCATGGCGGACCAGATAATGACGAAGAGGACTTTTCTCCAGATAGTCGTAAATATCAGTAATCGCCGCTCCGGGGTACCCAAAAATGGAAGACACCCCTTCCTGGATCAAACTTTCAACAACTATTTCGGCTCCACTTAATCTCAAGGCCGCTACCCGGCTTTCCGGTGGTCTCTCAAGATCTGCTCAATCCGATCCCTGCCGGCCAATTTTAATTTTTGGATCCGTTTCCTCTCTCGATTATGCTCCTCGGAAAGGTATAGCCTCTTGTTGAATTCTTCCAACTGGGCCTCAAATTCTTGGTGTTGTTTCACCAAGTTTCCAAGTTCCTGGTTTTCAGGAATCAGTTGGTCGATTAATTCTTGATCCCTTTTCTCCATAAGCCGCTCCTGTTAAATAATATGATCTTAAAATATCCCGGCTGGTTTGTCAAATACAAAGATAGCTGTAACTGGTTAATTAAAATCTAAAATAAGTTTGAATATTTTACAGGAATCCTATATTTTCCTTTTATGAAATCTCCTCTTCCCTTAGTCCCCCTGCTGGTTCTTTTAGTCGCCTCCCCGGTATCCGCTATCCCTTTTTCCGGCCCCCTGGAAGTAAAAAATCAGTTTCCGTTGTTTATCCACCTCAATACGCCCTTTCTGGAAAGGGCCGCCCTTCAGGATTCCCTGGCCCTAAATTTTTCCTATTCCAGTGTCTTTCTGAATAGAAATACCCCCCGCTGGTCTGTTCAAATGGATTTGGAATGGGCTGAACTCACCCTGAGAATCAGGAAGACACTTTCCAGTTCCCTGGAAATAGGCCTGGACCTGCCTGTTTTATCCTTCAATAGCGGGGTCATGGATCCATTTTTAGACTGGTATCACTCCACCTTCGGTTTTCCTGATTATGGCCGCAGCTCCCGGCCATCCAATCAATTCTTATACCAAATCAGGAATGAAAAGGGCCTGATTGTCAAGGGGGAGAATGGAAAGTCCGGTTTGGGAGATCTCAGGATTTCAGGCAAGCAGGTCTTATTAGAAAGCCAGGACCGGCCTTTATTAAGTCTGTTGGCCAATATGGAAATACCAACCGGTGATCCCAACCAGGGGTTTGGAAATGGCAGCCTTGATTTTGGCCTGGCCCTCCTGGTTGAAAAAAAACTATCTCCCACTTTTCAGGCCTACGGGAATCTGGGCCTGGTCATCCCGGGCACCCTGAAAGCACACCAGGACCTGGATCTCCAAAAATATTATTATGGAGGCGTAGGCCTTGAAGCGGCTGTCAGTAAAAACATATCTTTTCTGGGCCAGGTTTGGGGCCAAAGTTCCCCTTTTCCGGAAACCGGGATTGGCGCCGTTGATAATCCGGCCCTGCTCCTTTCTCTGGGGGG
>JAZDOU010000239.1:0-14788 GCA_043798385.1 Pseudomonadota bacterium | reverse complement strand
TGGATGACAAAGGTTTTAACGGATTGGGCGTCCATTACCGTGACCTGATCAGAAGCGGATTCGGGTGGCGTGCCAGGCAGTTTAAAAAAATGAATCCCGAAAAGTCCAAATTAGAAGTCGGATTGAAATTTTATGCAGAGGACCAGGCCCTCAGGGAAAAGTTTCTTTCGGCAATCCAATCTATCTATGGCAAGAACAGTCTGTCTATAGCGCAGAATGAACTCGGCGACGGGGCGCTCACCTGCGTCCGGGTGCGGAGAGTGGTGGATACCATCCGCAGTGGCAAGGAATTCTTCCGAAACAAATTCTTTCTGGCCGGCAATACAAACGACAAAACGCCGCTGCCCGGCACGTTTAACGCCCTCGTGGATGAGCTCAAGAAAGAAGAAACTATCCCCCAGGAATTCTGGGTGCGGGGCGGGGTTGGGACGTTGAAGACACTGGCATCGAAAATCATCGACAATTCGAGGGAGGATCTTTCTGAGGAAAGTCGTTTTCGTGAGATCTGGAGCAACATCAAGACGTTTTTTACGCAGCGCCGGGCGCTTATGGATAAGGTCCAGGGAATGCCGGGTATCGAGGACCCGCTCATCCGGCAGGACCTGAACATGGTGTTCCGTGGATACCTTCTGCACCCGTCGGTCATTCAGCTTCTGCCTGAAGGAGCGCGGGGACAGGTCATGCAGACGATCCTGGTGAGATACTTCATGTTCCTGGATCAGAATTCCACAGACACCCAGGAGAAGAATCCCCCAGACACCCAGAAACAGAAAATGGATTCTGCCATTATCCCATCCGAATCAAGGCGAAACTCCATGACTGAATTCATCTTCAAAAATTCTACCATGCCGACGGTCTTCAAGGTAGAAGGCAGTTACCGGTACCGGAGCGAAATGAATTCATTCGATCGTTTGGACAGAGGCATCCATTTCGAAATCTGGGCTTTCTGGACGCCCCAAAACCCGGTCCAAACGCCCGCTCCTCAGGAGGACCAGGATAATAAAGACAAAAATAATGACAATAATTGAACTACGATCCTTAGGGGTTTTAAGGGATAATTAAACCTGGGAGGATTTGAGTTGTTGAACCCAGCGCAGGACTTCGGCGACGGGTTCAAGGAGATCGGAGGGGATATATTGATTAATCTCTCCATGTTCAAACAAGGAATGGGCCAGCGGGACATTCTGCATAATGGGTATCCCCTCCTCCCGGGCGATTTCGACTATCCGTTTGGCCAGAAGATTTTTCCCTTTGGCCAGGATGAGCGGCAGTTTGGTTTCCTCGCGGTCATAAAACAGGGCTATGGCCAGATGTTCAGGGTTAGTGACCACCACACTGGCCTTTTTGACGCTTTGAATCATGCTGTTAAGGGACAATTCCCGGTGCAGTTGCTTCCTTCTTCCCTTTATTTGCGGATCCCCTTCCATTTCCTTATATTCCCGCAGCACTTCTTCCCGACTCATTTTCAGTCCTTTCAGATACTCGTATTTTTGATAAAAATAATCGAAAATGGCTATGATGATATAGACGACGGCCGTATAAAGAATAAACCGCTTGAGAATTTCCCCCAGAACCGGAATGATCCCATTGACCCCCAGATAAGGGATCTTAAGCAGGGGATCGATGGAGTCCTTAATGACCCAATAGATCATGATCCCCAAAAAAGAAATTTTCAGAATGGATTTGATTAGCTCCACCAGATTTTTTAAAGAAAATATTTTCTTGAGACCCTGGACCGGATTGATCTTCTTTAAGTCCGGTTTGATGGTCTCAAAGGCAAAAATAAAACCGACCTGTAAAAATTCGACCACGATGGCCACCACGATCACCAGCAGGAGGGCCGGAAAAGTCAACAGGATGACCGCCTTCAAAATTCCCCAGAAGACGGGAGTCAGGGCCTCTTCAAAGGGAAGGTTGTAATAGCGGGTAGGAAGCAGGATGGCTTCCTTTAAGCGGTCAATCGGGTAGTTCCCCGCCAGCCAGAAAAGGGAGAATAAAGCGACCAGCAAGGCGGTCGAACTGACCTCCTTACTCCGGGATACCTGCCCTTTCTTTCGGGCATCCCGCAGCCTTTTAGGGGTTGGCGGTTCGGACTTTCGGCTCATTGGACGACCTTTTCCAGAAACCTGAACATCACATCCCCGGTCGGGAAATGCCGTTTCAGGGCATAAATGAGGATGGACAGATAAAAGATCAGGAGCAGGGAGGTGATGCCGCTCTTAATGGGCAGGGAAAGGAAAAAGACATTAAACTGCGGCGTAAACCGGTTGATCAAACCGAGGCCCAACTCGGTCACAAAAATGGTGATGACAATGGGAGCGGCCAGCACTACCGCCAGCCTGATGATGGTATCCACCTGCTGCAATATATAACCGGTCAGCGCCAGGTCCAGCTTAGGATAGAAGGAATAAATGGGCCAGACCTGATAACTTTTCAACAGGCCGAAGAGGAAAATCAAAAAACCGCCGCTGGTAAAAAATAAAACGATCAGGATTTGCTGAAACAGGACCCCCAGGGGAGAATCCTCTATCTCGGTCATGGGGTTTATGGAACCCCCCATGGTAGCGCCCCGCTGGTTATCCATAAAGGCCCCGGCGCACTCCGCGGCCCAGAAGACGATGCCCCCTGAAAACCCGATTAAAAGCCCTATGAAGGCCTCCTTGATGATGATCCCCCCAAAAAAGACTATGGATTCGCCCATCCCTGCGGGCATTCCGGGAGACACCAGGGGATAGATAAAGAAAGTGAAGCTCAAGACAATCCCATTTCGAATATATCCCGGCAACAGATGGGTCCCGAAAAAGGGGGAGATGGCAAAGGCGGAGGCCATCCGCACCGTACTGAGGGAAACGGTAATGATAAAATGGTTTATCAGGCCGGGGTCGATCATCTTACCAAAAGGGGGAAGGTATCGAACAGTTTTTGGGAATAGGTGAACAACTCACTGCCCATCCAACGGGCGGATAAGATCAGGGTAATGGTGACCACCACCAGTTTGATGGCATAGGACAGGGTCTGTTCCTGGATCTGGGTCAGGGCCTGAAAGAGACTTACCACAATTCCCACCAGTGAGGCCATGATAATGGGGGGCAGGGAAAGCATCAGCACCAGAATCATGGCCTGAAGGGTTAAGTCTACAAGAGTGGCTTCCGTCATAATAGTCTCTCCGGCCCTACTTATAGGTTAATACCAGGCCGTGGATCATCCGTGTCCACCCGTCCAAGAGGACAAAAAGGAGCAGTTTGAAAGGAAGAGATATGGTCATCGGTGATACCATCATCATACCCATAGCCATCAGGATATTGGAGACAATGAGGTCTATGGCGATAAAGGGCAAGTAAAGCAAAAGACCGATCTGGAAGGCCGAGGTCAATTCGCTGACGGTAAAGGCGGGGACCAGGATGAGCAGGTCATCGGAATTGACCTCTTTGGCCTGCTTCTCCGGCCACAAGGCCTTGGCGGATTTGACAAAAAATACCCGTTCCCTTTCCTGGGTATGTTTCTTTAAAAATTTCTGAAAGGGACCCTTGGCCTTTTCGGCCATCCGGCTGTAGGAAGCCAGATCATTCCTGGAAAATTTTTCATGCTTAAAGGTATCGAAAACCTCCTGGCCCACCGGGGCCATGATATAGATGGTCAGAATAATCGCCAATCCGTTCAGCACCAGGTTAGGGGGGATCTGCTGAATACCGAGGGCATTGCGGATCAAATATAAAACGACGACCAGTTTGACGAAGGAGGTGACCATCATGGCCATAAAGGGGGCCAGAGAAAGGAGGACCAGGAAGATAATCAGAGTAAAAGGATCCGGAAAACTACTCCCCTGCATATCCCCTTACCTCCAGCAGTCTAACCCCCACACGCTCATCCAGTTGCACCAGTTCGCCGAATCCTACGATTTTCCCGTTGGCCCTGATGGAGACCTGTTTTTCCGGGTCCTGACCCAAATCGAAGCTGAATCCGGGTTGAACGGTCATAAGTTCTCCCAGGGGAATCTTTTTTTCCCCCAGTTCAAATATCAGGGTGACCTCCAGCTCTTCCAAAGCCGACGGGGTGACGCCCCGGGACGGTGAATCCATTTTTTCATCGCTCATGGCCTTCTTCCTCACTTCTTGAATGGTTAAAATATTTTTCTCCAGGACCGCCTGGAAGAAAAGCGAAGGAGGGAAGTGGATCTCCACCACCTCCCCCGGAATCAAACAGCACCTGTCCAGGATGATGATATCGTCCTTTTCCAGGGTCTTAAAGGCCTTCAGAGAAAGCCGGGTCCGGCCGATTTCCATTCTTCCGGTCATGGGAAGGGCCTCCCACAGGTTGGGCGAAACGGCCGGGACCTCTTCCCACAGCCGGGACAGAAAATCCAGAGAAGGTAAATCCAGGACAAAGCTCCCGCGGATGGTCTTGCCATCGTCCGGATGGGTCAGGACAAAAGGCAGCCTTTCTCCTTCCGGTTCACTTGGGGGTGTAAAGGTGACCTCCTTTATCACCGTGGCGGTCCCGTTTTCATCATCAAAAGAGTCCAACAACTCTTCCAGACCGGCTTCCAACACGGCCTCTTTGACGCCTTCCGGCAATTCCATAAGGCCCTCGTTCATCAGGAAATAATCCGGCTGGTCCTTAAAAAACAGCTCTTCCAACCACCCCTGGATCTCATGGCCGTCCACATCGAATTTAATCCCCACTTTGGGGACAAAGGCGTTTTGGGGAGTATATAGAAAGGAAAAGTCGTATTCCTCCCGGCCCAGGGTAAAGGAAACGGATCTGGGCTGTTTAAAAATCGTATTAAAAAGAAAGCCCACCTCTCGGGGAATTTTCGGGATAGAGAGAGGTTCCATTTACGGCTGCCACTCTTCAAAGACGTTTCTTTGCTGCCGGGACCTCCCCTGGTTCTGCTCCCGTCCGGTATCCGAAACGGCTACCTCGACCGTTATTCTCGGATCCAGACGTTCGGCCAGGACCTGCTGCAAGCCGTTTTTTTCCTGAGATATGATTCTATAGGAATGGTCGGAGGTGGTGACAATATCGATAGTGAGCTTATCCCCTTCTTTGGAAATCCGGATCTCGGTCTGGGGTAAAACGGAATCCTTCAGGGTTATGCGGACTTCCTGTTTTCCCACTAAGGAAGGTTCGGCGACCAGGATGCGTTCTGCCACGGCCCGGGCCGTTTCGGAAACCCCCCTTGTCGGGGAGGAAGGCTGCCTGATGGAGGCCCGGTTGACGGTTTGAACCGCTCCCGGCACCCGCAGCGCCTGGAGCGGGGTTTTGTATAGAGTATCAAAGCTCATGGGGCTCTGCAATGATTCCCCGGCCTCTTCCGGGAGGCGGCGGTTTTTCCCCTCCGGTAAGTTTTCCTGGGTATTTTTCCCCTCCGGTAGCTTTTCCGGGGCATCCTTCCCCTCCGGTAGCTTTTCCTGGGCATCTTTCCCCTGGATACCCCCTATTATCTTTTTTTCACCTTTTTGGGGGGAGGCAGTCAGGCCGTCTTCCCGGGTTGCCTGGGAAGAAGGGTCTTTCTTCGAGGTCGGTTTTTCCATCAGGCAGGCGAATCGTTCTGCCTCCCGATCAAGGTCCCGGTCCTGGGAGAATAAGTTCGTTTGTTTCCGTTGAGGAAGACCATCGGTCTCCGAAACCGGGTTCATTGATGGCTGATCAGAAATCTTGTTCATAGGGATCTCCTGTCATAAAATTTCCTTTCAAGGTTGGAAGGCTGGTAATTTCTCTGGCCTGCCTTATTTTGGCTTCCCTTACTTTTTCCTTCAGCCAGGCCTTCCGGTGTTCCTCGATTTTTTCCTTTTCTTTTCTGGCGTTTCTATAGACTTCCCTGGCGCCCAGCAGGTCTTCATTGGCCTTTTGGCCTTGATTGGCGGCCTCTATGAGCTTCTTCTCCAGGCTCAATTCCTCATCGCGCATCATTTTGACTTTTATTTGCAGCTCATCCAGATTTTTCAGGCGGACCGGCGTATTGATGATTTCCTGATAAAGAGTCTCCTCCGCCTGCTGCCGCCAGGCCTTATAAGAAAGAAGGTCCTGCTCTTTCTTTTTCAGGATTTTTTCGGCCTCCTCCAGGCAGCGCCTCTTGATCACCACCGTATTGACGGCCAGATCCTCGCGGATTTTTTTTACTTTATGCAAATCTCCCAGGGCGTATTTTTTTCTCATGACGAGGCGATCTTGATCAGGCCGGAAACGGTTTCGTTAAAAGAATCGATTTCGTTAAGTCCCTGGCGGAGAAAGGCGTTAATCCGGTCTATTTTATCCAGGGCTTCATCGGCCAGCGGGTCGTTACCCTTTTGATATTCCCCTATCCGCACTAACAGTTCAATTTCCTGATACCGGACCATAAGCTCCCTTATTTTGGCAGCGGCCTGTTTATGTTCCGGTGAAGCAATGGAATTCATCAGCCGGCTGACGCTTTGCAGGACGTCAATGGCCGGGTAGTGATTGGCGGCGGCCAATTTCCGGGAAAGGATGATGTGTCCGTCCAGGATGGAACGGGTTTCATCCGCCACCGGCTCGGTCATATCATCGGCTTCCACCAGGACATTATAAAAAGCGGTAATCGAACCTCTCTCCGAATTGCCGGCCCGTTCCATCAGCTTGGGCAGGGTGGCGAATACCGAGGGCGGAAAGCCCATCCGGGTCGGGGGTTCACCGGCCGCCAGACCGATCTCCCTCAGGGAGCGGGCAAATCGCGTCACCGAATCCATAAGCAGCAAGACCCTTTTGCCTTCATCGCGAAAATATTCGGCAATAGCGGTGGCCACATAAGCGGCCTTGAGACGTTCCATGGCCGGACGGTCCGAGGTGGACACCACGATAACGGATTTTTTCAATCCCTCTTTGCCCAGGTTCTTTTCGATAAATTCCCGCACTTCCCGCCCCCGCTCTCCTATCAGGGCCATTACGCTGACATCCACCTCCGGACTTTTGGCCAGCATGGAAAGCAGGATACTTTTCCCCCCTCCGGCGGCACCGAAAATGCCTATCCTCTGCCCTTCCCCGCAGGTCAAAAATCCGTCCAGGACCCTCAGCCCGAGGGCCATGGGTTTATCAATCATTTTGCGTTTCAACGGATTGGGAGAAGAGGCATAAACCGGATAATAAGCCTCCACCTCCAGGGGACCCAGGGTCTGGGTATCCATGGGGTTGCCCATACCGTCCAGGACCCTCCCCAGCAGATTCCGGCCCACCGGCACCAGGTGGGTCCGACCGGTCGGGATGACTTCGGTAGAAGAGGAAATCCCCTGGATATCGCCCAGCGGCGTCAAAAGGGCCGCCCGTTTAGAAAACCCTACCACTTCGGCCTGAAGCTCCCACTTTTCAAAGGGGTTTTTAAGGATACATAATTCCCCGATTTTTACCGCCGGGATAGCGGCCTTGATGATTGTCCCCACCACCTGGATGACCCGCCCCTTCATTTCCAGAGGAATGGTTTCATTTAAGGCATTCTGTAAGGTTTCCGTGATGTAACTGAAACTGCCCATTGGTCCCTATTTCCCGGTAAAACTCTTCAGCAGGGCCTTCCGGATGGCCTCGATCTGAACATCAATCCTGGCATCGACCACCCCGATCTCCGTCTCCAGGATACAGTCATCATCATTTAAGCGCTGATCGGGAACCACATCAATAAAACGGATTTCCGGAAGGTCGGACATGATTTCATGGAGTTTCTCCTTGACCCTTTCCACCTGAAGGGGTGAAACCCGGATAGTCACCTGCTGTTGGTTTTTGACCATGTTCAGGGCATTGCGGACTATTTTCAGGATGAAGGCCGGATCATTAATCTCCTGGCCGATAATCTTTTTTAAGGCCATGATCACTATTTCCGCCACCTTTTCTTCAATGGAACCGACATAATCCACCGACTGGGTGACGGTATTCATCATTTGTTCGGAGACAGACATTTTCCCTTCTGAAAAACCCTCCTGATAGCCCCTCTTTTTCTCTTCTTCATACGTCTCCCGGGCGGCGGCGATTACGTTTTCGGCTTCCTGTTGGGCCTTTTGGAGAATGTTATCCGCCTCCACATAAGACAGATAGTCCTTTCCCTTAATGACTTTATTATCCGGAAAAAACCGCAGCCGGTCTATGTTCAGGTAAAAAAAGGGCCCCATTCCGGATCCACTTCATTGAGCAGTATTTTTTTCAGCATCAGGGAGGCGGCCTCCTTATGTTCAAAAGAGGCTCTCTCTCCAAAATCCTTAACCAGGGCCCTGGGAAGTTTCAGGACCAGTCTCTTTCTATAGGAAGCCTCCTCCTCCCCCAGGCAGGCCTCCAGGACCTTCATCCCGGACTCATAAACCAGATCCCCGAAACCCGCATAGTCCGTCGTTTTCAGGGGATAGGGGGGAAACTCTATCCGCCCTGCCAGGAACGGGGCCCTTTTAAGGGCAAACAAGTAAGGTTCCTCTCCCAGGCTTTTTTTCAGGGACAAAACGGCCTCACGTTCAATCACCCGGGAAATCTCTCCGGCATGAACCGAAACTCCGGCCAGATAAACCAGTTTCAGCAGGGCCTCTCCGTTAAGGAGCGCCAGACGCCGCAGGGGATCCTCAAAATTAAAAAAACAGCTCCGATCCAGACCGAATTTTAAAAGGATCACCGGAGAAAGCCGCTGCCCGGCCCGGCGACTTTCTTTTAATCTGTTAAAAAGGTCATTCTCTATAAGACCCTCCAGCCAACTGGGATGAATATACCGGCCAGGCCAAAAGTTGAACTCATAGATCAGAGGCAAAAGAGGATCATGACATTTAATCAGCCTTTTCAGATCCGGATCAGACAATTCCTTACCGTTTTCTCCTGGAATTCCAGTATAAAAATCCGGCTGCCCCGGCGCCCAGAACCAACACCAGCAGGATAATTCCCAAAAGATACCTGATGAAAGCAGAAGCGCTGCGAGACTGTTTTTTGGGGACCGCCTCCACCGGAAGTTCGGACGGAAATAAAACCACGGAAACTTTTTCGTAGGTTAAACCTTCAATGCTGTTGATGACCATTTTTTTAATATCCGGGATCAGGGAATCTATCTGGGAACCCTTTTGGTACTTGATAAAAACCGCCGCCGAGGAAGGCTTGGCTTCGGTGAAGGGATTGTTTTCCGGAAGGACTACGTGCACCCGGGCGGAAATGACCCCGTCAATATGGGAAAGGGTCTCCGAGATTTGCTGGGAAAGGGCATAAATAAAACGAACCCGCTCTTCCAGCGGAGAGGCGATCAGCTTCTCCTTCTTAAAGACCTCTCCCAGGCCGAGGAACTTATCTTTGGGATACCCCAATTCCTTCAAGCCTTCTACGGCCCGGGCAAAGTCCTTTTCCTCAACCCGGAGGGTGAATTTGGATTCTTCACCCGGGAGCTTATTACAATCAATCCCTCTGGTGATAAGAATGGCCATGATTTCGTTGGCCTCCTTTTCCCCCATATTGGTATAGAGATCCACCTTGCAGGCAGACAGAAAAAACAAAAGGGAAAAGAAGGCCAACAGCCGGATGGTCTGGTAAGTTGTAATCGTTGTCACCTCAGCTCCAGTGCCCTTTACTGGTTTTTAAACAACGTTTGAATGCCCTGGGTGGTTTTGTCGGCCACCTTCGAGACAACTTCCTGCTGTACATTTAATTTCATGAGATCGAACTGAAGTTTCATCATGTTCTGAGTGGTCATGGGTTGATCCCCGATCTCCTCCAGGTTGTTCTCAATCTGCCGGACCCTGTTTTCATGGTCTGCCTTCATCTTTTCAATTCCCTGAAGAATGGCATCCCCCAAAGTCGGCGTAGATTCGTCTGTCCGGGGGGGGGCGGTCTGGGGCAGGGGTTCGGGTCCGGCCGAGACCGTCTCCCGGCCACTTCGACTTGACAGGGCTTTTTCGAACCGGTCCACATCTTTGGCAAGCGACTCCCGGGACCACCCTTCCGATTGGGGCTTGATCGTCTGCCCGGCAAATCTATTGGCAATTGGATTTATACTGACTATATGACTCATAATGATTTCCCGTCCTGTTTTAAGCTTTTTCTTTTTGCTCCGCTAACAGATCCCGGGCAATGTTTACGGCGATTTTATCCCTATCGGCCGCTATCACCTCCCGGAGCACCGCACAACTTTCCTCCCTGAGACCGGAAGTTTTTAAGGCCAGGCCCAGAAAACTTTTGGCCAGATCACTTTCCGGGTTCACCTTCAAGGTCTCATCAGCCAGTATTTTGACCGCCTCGAGGTTTTTCCGGGCGTTCATTTTGGCAAAAGCCAAGCCGATCAGGGGATATTCGCTTTCCGGCCGGACCGCCCTGAGACCATTAAAAATAATCTCCGCTTCAGGGAAGTAGCCGTAGCCGGAGGCCAGATTACCCGCTTCCATCAGGAGTTGGAGCAATTTTTTCTCGATTTCCATTATCCGTCCTTTCCGGAAATCCGCCCGGGGCCTTTTACTTGATGTTTTGGGTCATAGTGCGGATCGAATCCCCGATGGTTTTCATGGTATTGGATTCCACCTGGGTATTGATGCCCCATTTCTGCATATATTGCTGTAGTTTCATCACATCAACGGTGTTGGCCGGATCCATGGTTTCGGAGAAAGTGACGATTTCATCCTCCATTTTGATTACGGCTTGCGAGAGCTTTTCATAAATGACATCCATATTGAGCGACATATCCTTACCTCACTTTCTTTTAAATGGTTTAGTAAAAAAAACAGGATTCATTTCATGTTAACCATGAACCCCTTTCCAGACATTTTCCACGACCACGGCGGCGGTTTCAATGGAAGCCTTCAACCGGTCGAGCACCTCGAATTCCTCCGGTTTACAGCCCACATTCATGGCCTGTTTGACCCGGTACAAATAATCGTTCAACTGATTGACCGTGGTCCGGCAGAAGGTGCCGTCGTCATCCCTGACCAGTTTCTCCTCAATGGAAAGCAGACAATTACTATCTTCTTTCATGGGTTCCTCCCGAAATAATATACCATCTCTCTGCCGTCCCGGCTGAGCACCATATGGTCGGATGTGATGCTTTTAATAATCCAGCCGTTTTCCATCCGGCCCCCTTCGAAATATTTAGCACCTCCTTCCAGGGTAATATACTTATTGGGTTCCAGATTAACCCCTTTGATGGGTAACGTTAGGTCTAACTTGAGACCGGTTCTGTTCCTGGCAGCCGCTGAATTACTTCTTTCCGGCTTTCTGATTTCAATGGTTTCCTTGATCAGGAGCCCGTCTTCATAGCGCTGCTGCAAGGCCTCTCTGGCCTGTTTCCAATCGGCCGTTTCGGAGGCGATCAGAGACCCTGTGGCCAGGATATGGCCCTTTAAGGCTTCAACCCGAATTTTCCCTTTGAGCCCGAACTTTTCCAGGACCTCTGAAACGTCGGCCATCATTTCATCCTGGGAGAGAGTCTGGTCCTCAATGCGGGAGACGGCCGGCAGATCCTCCCTGATGGCGCAAATGGCTTTATCTTTGCCGGCCTGGTCCGGCACATATCCCTTCAGGATGATGACCCCCGGCCCGCCTGATTTCACTTTCACCGCCAGCCCATGGGCCTCCATCACGCCCCGGGCGGAGTCTGCCAGCTTTTCCATGGGCTTGATGGCATAGGAGATCGCATAAGAAGATTTTTTAAAGGCCTCAATGATTTTTTGTTCCTGTTCCCTGGTTTGGACATAGCCCGTAATGGTGATAGCCCCGTTTTCTGAAGGGGCCGCCTTTAGATCCGGGCAATTCAGACTTTTCAATTCCCGTTGGACCCAGGCAATCTTTTCCTGATCAGGTAAGGGCTTTTTTTGCTCTTCTGTCCGGGCATAGTGCCATGCAAAAAATAACAACAAGACGATAATAAACAGGACTCCCCCGGAAAAAATGGCCGTGTTAGCGGTGATTTTTGATTTGAGTCGGCCATAATAATCGGAGATACCCTCAAGGCCCTCATTTTCTCCTGGTTCCTTTTCTTCTCCCCCTGCGGATTCCTGAACCGTCCCGGGCGATTCCTCTTTCCCCTGTCCGGGGAGCGTTTCGGGGACGACGACAACCGGCCACTTTTCCTCCGCAGGCCCCAAGGCAAAATAGGTGCTGCCCAGGACTGCCGGATGGAAAAAATCCAGAGGTGCCCCCTCTTCTTCAGCCTCAGTTCCGGCCATACTGAAGCTGCCTTCCAGGGGAGTGATATGCACCCCCTCTCCGGAAAGCGAAAGCCTGACATGCCGCGGCGCCATGGCAATATCGTTCAGCACGATATCACAATGGTCGTCGCTTCCTACGACGTACTCCCCCTCCCTCAAGAGGATCTCCGCACCCAGGTGCGGACCGGTAAGTATTTTCAGGAGGACCTTTTTTTCCATTAACGACGGTCCGCCTATTTAGAAACCCGTTTTCGATTCTTGGGAAGGGGTCGGTTCGTTCAGGCTCTCCGGTATTTTTCTTGACCCCGGTTCCGGACCGGACTCCGGCGTGACGATCCGGGGGGTGATCATAAACATTCTTTCCACCTTCTTATTCGTGATGCTCTTTGAGCGGAACAAAGCCCCCAGCACAGGCACTTTTGACAGGAAAGGCACCGACTGATCGGTGTTACTCTCCTCCAGGCGGGAATGTCCCCCGATTAGGAGGCTTTCATTTTCCCTGACCACCGCCTGGGTATTGATGGTGCTGCGCGAAACCACGGGGAGATTGTCCACCGTAGCCGTGGTGATATTCCCATCCTCGATATTGATCATCAGTTTTATTTTTTTACCCGCTTCCCCCTCGATAATATGAGGGGTCACCTTGAGCGAGATACCGGCGGTAACATTAAAGAGATCCACTTCATACGCACCGGGGACCTTGACATAAAAAGTCTCGTTGCGCTCAATCAGGGCCTCCAGGTTGTTGATGGTCAGTACCGAGGGGCGGGAGAGAATCCGGGCGTTTCCCTGTTGTTCCAGGGCCCGGATGCGGGACAGGATGAACTCCCCCGCCCCCCAGGTGATGGTGGTGGCCAGGTTGAATCCCTTGCCGGTTACCAGGGTATCGCTTCCGGGGACCAGGTCCTTATCGGCGTTAAACCCGAGCCGGCCCCCACCCTTATCCCCGTTCTTGATATTCCAGTCCACCCCCAGTTCATAGAGACTTTCCGTGTTGATATCAATAATCGCGGCCTGAATCTCCACCAGCCCGACGGGGATATCCAGGCAGGAGATGATATCGGCGTAATAAGCCATTTTTTCCCGGATGTCCCGCACAATGACTGCGTTCATCCGGGTATCCGACTGAATCTGGGCTTCACCTGATACCGGAATGTCGCTCTCTTTCTCGTCGGCCTTCTGGTCCGCCGCCCCCTCCTTTTTTTCCGTTTTGGCTTTCTCTCCGGAGTCCTCTTCCCCGACCACCGCCAGCCCTTTTCCCTTCAGCTTTTTGACCACCTGGGTCAATCGTTTCTCCTGTTTCCCGGTCGCCTGACCGGGTTTGCTTTTCCCGGAGAGAAGATTTCGCAGTATGGCGGCCACCCCGGGAATGGTTATTTCCTTGTCCCTGAAAGTCAACTTGACATCATCGGCCCAGGCGTGTTTCAGAGGAAATACCTTCACCATCTCGTATCGACTATGATATTTTTCCTTTTTGTCCAAGAGGTCGGAAAGTTTCGTTACCAACTCGGCATACCGGGGAGGTCCGGATATATAGACCAATCCTCCGTCTTGACTGACCTGCCAACTGAACCGTTCATCCAGGACCCCCAGACCGGCCAGTCTTTTTTTGAGCTCCTCCCCGGAAAGATTTTCCAGATTGATGATGGCGGTGCCCAGCTCGTCCGCCCGGTAGAGGTAAAGAATGCCCCCGTCGTAATACCAGGTCAATCCATTGGTTTTGACGATCTGATTGAAAAATTTCTCCGGCAGATAATCCTTGAATTCCCCGCCGACCACCCCATTGACCCTTGAGCTCAAAACGCAGGGGATCTGCTGGCTGGCAAGAAAATCCCTCAGCAGCCCCGAAAGATCCTCTCTATAGGAGATCCTGGAATATTTCTGGTTCCCCCAGGGAATCGGACGCGCCTCCAGGGTGGTGGTCCCCAGAAAAAAAAGAAGGCCGACGACCGAAGCCATAACAATCATTACCTGCCGCTTTCCTTTCATCAGCCTTTTTTCACTTGGCTCGGCCTCTCCGGCAAATTTTTTCCAAAACTCGAGCCGGTTCACAAAATTTTCCAGGATTCCCATGAAATCATACAGTCCCATCCCATCCAGCGCTATCCGCAGGTACAGAATAATTTCCCCGCTTTCCTTTTCCAGGCTCAACACCTCCTGCGGATTTGAAAGGTTAGAGAGATTCTTCTTAAGAAGCCGGGTTAATTTATCCTCCGCCTGCATCTCATTATCCGGGACCCTGACCACCGTCCCGGAAAGGATCATCTCCTGCCTGCCCCAGGGGAAACAGTGCACCGGCAGGCGCTCGTCGAAGACCAGGGTAAACCGGCCCTCCTGGTCCGGCTCCAGGGGACCAGTCTTAAGGATTTCTCCCAGCCCCTCTATCAACTCCTGAAACTTCATACCCCGTTTTTGCTCCTTCCCAAAAAAAAAGCCCACCTCAAGGGTGGGCTGTAGAAACAAATAATTATCTTTTGCTCCGGCAGATCAGCCACCCCAGTAGGGTCTGTATCTTTGCGTCCCCCCCTTGCGAAGGGTTTGCCTTTTTCAGGATGTGAAGAAGGTATACAGTTTATTCAAATATGTCAAGAAAAATTTTCATAAATTGAGTGCTTCCTGGGAAAAAACCCACCCAAAGAATGAAAGCTTTCCCCGGAATGCCGACTTTTTACGAGTTCATCATTACT
>JAZDOU010000477.1:0-2019 GCA_043798385.1 Pseudomonadota bacterium | reverse complement strand
GACGCCGGTTCGTTCAACCAGTTCGCTGATTTTCATTTGGTTTCCATCAGGAAGAGAGGCGAAAGATACCGTGTGTTACCCTATGATTGATAGAGATCTTTTTTGTTTGATGTTCAATTTAATTAATAAGAATTAAATTGTCAACAAAAAAACTTGACAAATTTATAAATAAAACTTTATGGTTAACCGTGTAACATTGAGCAGTGCTCAATGTTAATTGTTGCGTTTTACTCTCTAAAATATCGGCACCCTTTCCCGGTCTGCTTATCATCCCTTTCAAGAGGTTAGGAACATGGAGCCCAGACCCTGGCAACGCCACTACGATTTCGAAGTCCCCTTGACCCTGCGCTATCCCCGTATTCCGGCCCAGGATTTCCTGCATTTTGCCGCCAACGGGTTCCCGGACAAGGCGGCTTATAATTTCTACGGTTCCGAAATGTCCTTTTATGACCTGCGACGCCAGGTTCTCAGGCTGGCCAATGCCCTGGGGGGCCTGGGGGTCCAAAAAGGAGATCGGGTCGGCCTGCACCTGCCTACCAGCCCCCAGTATGTCATCGCCTATCATGCCGTATTGTTTCTGGGGGCTATCGTCGTCAATCTCAATCCCATGTATACACCCGACGAGTTGAAACGGATCAGCACCGATACCGGGATCTCAACCCTGATCACCTTCGATATGGTCCTGTCCAACATCGTTCAGCTCTGCCAGACCGTTTCTATTCCCCGGGTGGTGGTTGCCCGGGTTACGGACTACATCCAGGGGATGGGTCAGAGCACCCCGGCCGACATGGGGTTATTGGAGGGCTGGCATCACTTCTCCCGGTTGATTGAAGACTGCACCCAAACCCGGATACCGCGGGTTTCGATCCTTCCAGATGATCCGGCCTTGATCCAGTTTACCGGAGGGACGACCGGGATCCCCAAAGGGGCCGTCCTGACCCACGGCAATATCGTGGCCGCCACCTTGCAAGTCTCCATTTGGGGCAAGACCACCATCGGCATCATCCCCCCGGAACGGCGGACCATACTCTCGGTCCTGCCCTATTTCCACATATACGGAACGATCGTTGCCATGGGATGGGCCATCTTCAACTGTGCCACGCAATATCTGATTCCCCGCTTTGAGATCGATGAATTTATGGGTCTCCTGGCCAATATAAAGGAGATTACCTTTTTCCCGACCGTGCCCACCCTGATCAATGCCATGCTCAACCATCCCAAGGCCGGAGAGTTGAACCTGGACCGCAAGATCAAACTCCTCAACTCCGGGGCGGCCCCCATGCCGCGGGAATTGATCGATCAGGTGAAAGACCTGGGGCTTTCCTATTCCGAGGGCTGGGGCATGAGTGAGACGACTTCGTTGGGTATCAGCAATCCCATGCTGGGCCTGCGCAAGGAAGGCAGTATCGGCATCCCCTGGCCGGATACCGATGTCCGGCTGGTGGATGTGGTCGAAGGCCGGGAGGAGGTACCGCGGGGCCAACCGGGAGAAATCCTCATCCGAAGTCCCCTGGTCATGCAGGGATATTGGAACAACCCGGAGGAAACCCGGGGACAACTTCAAGACGGATGGCTGCACACCGGCGATATCGCCGTCCGGGACGAAGATGATTACCTGTACATCGTCGACCGCAAGAAAGACATGATCATTGCCGGTGGTTTTAATATCTATCCTCGAGAAATCGACGAGGTTTTGTTTCAGCATCCCGAGATCCAGGAGGCCGTTTCTGTGGGTATTGCCGACCCCTACCGAGGGGAGACGGTCAAGGCCTATGTGGTCTTGAAGGAAGGGGCCATTGCTTCGGCCGAGGAGATCATCGGGTTCTGCAAGGAACATCTGGCCGCCTACAAGGTCCCCAAGCAGGTGGAATTCCGAACGGCCTTGCCCAAATCGGCGGTAGGGAAAATCCTCAGGAAAGTCCTGCGGGCCGAAGAGGAGGCCAAGAATAAAGATACGACACACCTCTCCTTTTGACACTCAAAAAAAGTTATCTAGACCGGATTCAGAGGGCCGGATTG
>JAZDOU010000448.1:0-10644 GCA_043798385.1 Pseudomonadota bacterium | reverse complement strand
TTTTCAGGCCACCCAATTTAAACTGGCCGAGATGGCCACCAAGATTCGGGCCTGCCGGAACTTATACTATGAAGCGGCCTGGTCTCTGGATAAAGGGCACATTGATCATGCCCTGATTGCCATGGCCAAATGGTTCGCCGGAGAAACCGCGGTCCGTTGCGCCGATGAAGCCCTGCAGATGCACGGGGGCTATGGCTACATAGACGAATACAAGGTCCAGCGACTCTATCGAGACTGCAAGATACTGGAGATCTATGAGGGGACCAAGGAAATAGAAAAGATGATCGTGGCCCGATCCATCCTGGGGATATAAGGGTGGGAAATTAGCCTTTAACCTCTTCTCCCGCCTAATTGGGAGAATAACCTTTTTAGGGTTTTTTTATGGCTTCATCCCGGTCCCGGTTGTATTTTTCGTAGGACGTATTGGCGGTCTCTACACATCGAGATCTTTCATCCTGGTTAACAATTTTGTTGCATTCATTTAATCGCAATCCCTGGGCAGAGTCATAAACTTGTTTGGCCGTACAGCCCAAGGTCAAGAAGACAAGGACACAAAGGCCCAGTCGTAATCTATTGCTCACCGATTATTTCTCCTCGATCGTTAACGAACGAGTTCACCGGGCCGCCCGCTCTTTGGGCGATCCGGTGGAACAATTTGTTGGCGGAAAAATCTATCCCTTTATTATTTCAATTACTTTTTCAATAAGTTGGGTCAATTTTTCTTTCTTGATATTGCCCACTCGGTATAGGATAATCTGGTTATCTGCGGTGAAGAGCCGATTGGGCCTTATGTTGCTGGCCTGTTTAAGGCCTCCGGACTCAAAATCGACGTCATCGAGAGAGATTGAGTAATTGTCTCCGATATTTTTGCTTGTGATCTGGCAAAGAATATTGTCATTCCCTTCCAGCGGGGTGATAACAAGGGCGGGACGGCGTTTGGATTGACTAAGATCAGAAAATGGGAATGGGACAACAACGACATTGCCCCTTACAAATTTCGCCATGCCTCATCCTCCTCGGGCCCGAGCCAATCCTTCTCCAGGGAGGACTGACTTATTATCGTATTATCCATTTTTTCCCGTACAGTTTTCGTCTTTAGGAAATGGACAAAATCAAGCACTTCGGATAAAAGGGGTTCCGGGACTTCCTCGATCTCATCTATCAGCATTTTTTTTGTATTCATGGCGTTATCACCTCACTACTTAAATTCTTTTATTCTTTCTTTCAAACTTATTACCTCCACTGGATAGGATTTTCTCCTTTACGGTTTTTTAAGAATATTATGGGTACCAACTCTTCTGAGCAGGGAAGTGTCACCGTCGATCTGGAGGGTCAGGCGATAACCGCCGGTAATCCTTGCTTCCCAAATGGATTGGCGGCCTTCCATCTTCTTTAGGCGAAGCGAAGGATGCTTGGGGTTATCCAACAGGTGCTTTATCTGTTCATCGATCTCCTGTTGAATAGGTCCGGGAAGTCCGTCGTAATCCCGGATAAAGGGTTTCGTGAAGGCAACCTTCATTTTTTCTTCAGGGCCTTGAGGGCCGCCGCCGTTTCGAAGGGGCCGGTAATTTGATCTTTGGCAATGGCCTCATCGGCCTCTTTCTCCCGTTTCTGCCATTCCTTGGTCCAGAACCATTCCTGGTCTTTCACCACTAGTTTTTTGGGGACCAGGACAATGGTGTGGTCCTCGACGCGGGTGTCCAGAAATTCGCCGACTTCCAGGTTGAGGGAAGTGAAGACCTCTTTGGGTATGGTGATCTGATGCTTTGGACCGATTTTTACTGCGGGCATGCGTTTATCTCCTTACTTTCTTACTTTAAGTATCTCACAGCGCCGGGGGAAATACAAGATTTTTTCAGGTGGCGCCTGAAAAATGGAAACAATCCTTAGAGAAGAAACTGGAGATCGGCCGGCGAATCGACTTCAAAAGAATCCTGGGCGCTTTCGACGACCTGGACAGGATACCCGTATTCCAGGGCCCTGAGCTGCTCCAGCTTCTCGGTTGATTCTAATAAGCCCGTGGGCAATTGGGCAAAGGTCTGCAGGAAGGACATGGTATAGGCATAAATCCCCAGGTGTTTATAATAGGCCTGATCCGCATCACCGTCCCGGGAAAAAGGGATGGCTGAGCGGGAAAAATAGAGGGCCTTTCCTGAATGGTCAAAGACCGTCTTGACGTGCTTGGGGTCGGGGATCTCAGCCGGATTGGTGATGCGATAGATGAGGGTGCTCATGGACCACACCGGATGGGCCCGATGGCGGGTAATCAGATCGGAAACCGCCTCGACAGGTAAAAAAGGTTGATCCCCCTGGCAGTTGACGACCAGGGTCTGGGGAGAAAGACGCAATTGACGGGCGGCTTCAGCCACCCGATCGCTGCCCGAGCGTTGATCCGCCCGGGTCATGACGATCTCCGCTTTGAAGGCCAAGGCCGAGTCGGCAATCCGCAGATCATCGGTGGCAACCACCACCTGGGAGATCCCGGGGATCTTTCTGGCCCGAAGGATCACCTGCCCGATCATGGGCAGGCCGTGGATCAGGGCCAGGGGTTTGCCGGGAAAGCGTGAGGATTCAAACCGGGCCGGGATGATGATAACCGTTTCCATGTTGCTTGTTTCTCGTCCCTCGTTACTCGTTACCGGTTGTCGGATACTGAATAAATATAAACGAGCAACAAGTAACCCGTAACGAGTATCTTCCTAAAAACTTTTATTGGCTTCCAAAACCAACTCTTCCGCCTTGGCAAAAACGCTCTCATCCATCTTGATATTGATGGCCATCACCAGCAGGCAGGCCAGGCGTTCATCGGAGCGGGACAGGAGGTTCTTGGGATAGGTCAATTTCCGGCTCCCATCTTCAATTTGAAAGGGCCAACCGTTTTGGCAAGGAGATTTTTGAAGCAGCAGGTGCTCCCAATTGCGATAATAATGCCAACCGTTTTCCAAAAAATAGATCAGTCCCAGTCCCACCTTTTTAGCCAGATCTTTTAAGATCCAGGTCTTCTCTTGATCGGGCATGACAAAGGCCAGGAAAGTGGCCGTGTCGCCATCAGGGTCCACCAGTTCCCGAAACCGAAGGTCCTGGATGTCTTTCAAAATCTTCTTTAAGCGGCTCTTGTGGGCCTTTTGCTGAGCAATCATATCCTTTAACTTAGACAACTGGGCCAGCCCCAAGGCCCCCTGCAATTCCATCATGCGAAAATTAAAACCGATGAAGCTACGGCTTTCCAAGCCCCGATCAGGCCCGATGTGGTCGTGGCCATGGTCATGATATTCCGAGGCCCGGCGGTAGAGTTCAGGGTCATCCATGATCAACATGCCCCCTTCTCCGGTGGTCAGGGTCTTTACCGAGTCAAATGAAAAAGTGCCGATAGCCCCGAAGGAACCTAAAGACTTCCCGCCGATATATCCGCCGCAGGCCTGGGCCGTGTCCTCAATGACCGGGATATGATGTTGATCGGCCACCGCCATAATCTCCTCGATCCGGGCTTGCGCACCCAGCATGTGCACCGGGATGATGGCTTTAGTTCGAGGCGTGATCTTTTTCGGCAGTTCCTTGGGGTCCAGGTTCAAGGTGTCATCAATACCTGAAAAAACCGGGACGGCCCCGCATTCCAAAATGGCCTCCCAGGTGGCCACGAAGGTGAATCCGCTGGTGATGACCTCATCCCCGAAACCCACCCCCAGGGCGGCCAGGGCCACCTTCAGGGCTGCCGAACCCGATGAAACCGCCAGGGCATGGTTACGGCCGGTAGATTCAGCAAATTTTTTTTCAAACTCTTCAACTTTATAGCGCCCTTTTCGCTGGGCCGGAAACCCATAGCGGAACAAAACCCCTGTTTCCAGGACCTCTAATATCTCTTTTTTTTCTTCTTCTCCCAAGACTTCGTAACCGGGCATGAATAACTCCTTCCGTTTCGTCGAAAAAAATTCTCTGTTGCGAGTTACGGGTTACGAGTTGTTGAAAAAAAGTGTCGATTTTTTAATTCTCAACCCGCAACCCGTAACTCGCAACCCGCAACTTTAATTAAGTGGTAAATTCTTTGCGTCAGTGTTCGACAAGTAATCAAAACATCTTCCCATACAAAGAAACAATATCCTTCACCGTAATCAGCCTGGGATTATTTTCAATCGGCCGGGCCACCTTGATAGCCGCTTCCGCCATGGGACGAATGGCCTTTTTGGGAATCCCCAACTCTTTCAGGTTTTTGGGGATGCCGATGGAACGGGAAAGACTGATGATCTTCTTAAGACACCTTCCCGCTCCTTGATTAGCGGAAATCCCGGTGGCGGATCCGCCCAGCAACTGATTCATCCGGGCGAATCGTTGCGGACAAGCGACCCGGTTAAATTCCAGGACATAGGGCAAAAGGACGGCATTGGCCAAGCCATGAGGGATATTGAACAAGGCCCCCAGCGGATAGGCCATGGCATGGACCGCCCCGACTCCGGCATTAGCCAGGGCCATTCCGGCCAGCAGACTCCCCAAGAGCATCCCTTCCCGGGCCTCCAGGTCTTTCCCGTTTTTGACGGCCTTTTTCAAAAATTGCCCGATCAGGGTGATAGCCTTTTCAGCCACCATATCACTCACCGGATTGGCCTTATTGGAGGTATAGGCCTCCATGGCGTGGGTTAGAGCATCCATACCGGTCTGGGCCGTCACTTGGGGAGGCAGACTCAATGTCAATTCCGGATCCAGCAAGGCCACAGTAGGATAGAGAAAACGGCTGTTGATCCCACCTTTGCTCTTGCTTTCCCGATTGGTAAAAACGGCTGTAAAAGTTACTTCGCTACCGGTCCCGGCCGTGGTGGGGACCAGGATGGTAGGCAGCCCCGGTCTCGGCACGCGATCCAATCCGACATAATCGCTGACCTTGCCTTTGTTGAGTGCCAGCATGGCAATGGCCTTGGCCGTGTCCAAGGTGCTGCCACCCCCGATACCGATGACTACGCTACAGGCCTTTCTTCGAGCCAGCCCGGCCCCGGATTCGGCCGAGGCCGGTGAGGGTTCGGGCTCGATCTGATCGAAAAAAATCGGCTTCAGGCCTTTTACTTTCAGATCCTCGACCAGGCGACCCTTGAGAATGTTTTGAGAAAGAAAGGGATCCATAACCAACAAGACCCTCCCTGACCCATAGCGGGCCGCCAGAATGGCCAACTGATTGATTATCCCACAGCCGAAGTGAATCTCCCCGGCCCCTTGAAAAGAAAACATTTTTGGCATCAATAGTCCTTTCTCCTTACCTTATTTTTTAACCCTCCGCTGAAAACTAAAGGGGCTTACTTTCAGCCTCACGCCTCAGACCTCAGGCCTGTTTTTTCACATCACCTTAAACCGCCTCGGCTCGATGCCGTATTTATCAATTTTATAATTGATGATCCTTTGGGTGATCTCCAATTCTTCCGCCGCGCGGGTCCGGTTCCCATTGGTTTTTTTAAGGGCCTCGATGATTAATTCCTTTTCCACGGCCTCCACGGCCTGTTCGAAAGAGAGCTTGGTCTGGGTATCGGAGCTTTCGGCTGTCTGCAAGGTCGGGGGGAGATGGTGGGACTTGATAGCCTCTCCCTCACAAATAAGGATGGCCCGTTCCATGCAATTCTGAAGCTCGCGAACATTGCCCGGCCAGTGATACTGCATCAACATGTCAATAGCCGGTGTGGAAATACGTCTGATATTCTTTTGATGTTCCCGGTTAAATTTTTCCAGGAAATGCTCTGCCAGAAGCAGAATATCGGTCCGCCTGTCTCGCAGCGGAGGAAGATAGATAGGAAAGACGTTCAGACGGTAATAGAGGTCTTCCCGAAATCGTTTTTCCCTCACGGCCTTCTCTAAATCCTGATGAGTGGCGGCGATGATCCGCACATCGGCCTGAATCGGCTGCCGGCCTCCCAGACGGTCGAATTCTTTTTCCTGAATGACCCTAAGCAGTTTGGTCTGAATACTGGGGTTCAGATCACCAATCTCATCTAAAAAAAGGGTGCCCCCCTGGGCCCGTTCAAAGCGCCCTAATTTAAGAGAGGTTGCCCCGGTAAAGGCCCCCTTTTCATAACCGAACAACTCACTTTCCAGGAGGGTCTCCGGCAAGGCGGCGCAGTTGATTTTGATAAAAGGCTTGTGGGCCCGGAAACTTTGATAATGGATGGCATTGGCTACTAACTCCTTGCCTGTGCCGCTCTCTCCGCGGAGCAGGGCCGTGGCATTGCTCTTGGCCACCTTTTGGATCATTTCATAGACTTCCCGCATGAGACGGCTGTTGCCGATGATGTTTTCAACCTGATATTTTTCAGTCAATTCTTTTTTTAAGCGGACGTTCTCATCTAAGAGCTGTTCCTTTTCCCGATTCAGGTACTGCAGTTTTTTTACCGCCTCCGCCACCAGGGCGGCAATGATGGTCAAGAACCGTAAATCTTCTTCCAGGGCGATCTCGTTGGAAAACAAGCGATCCACACTCAAGGCCCCAATGGTGCTTTTCCCGATTTTAATCGGGACACAGATAAAAGAGATGTCCTGTTTATCCAAATCTTTTCGGGTTCGGGTCCGGTTTAAAAACATGGGCTCTTCGCTGATCTTGGGGATCAGGGCCGGTTCGCCGGTCTGGACCACCCGGCCGGTAATCCCCTCGCCCAGGCGGTACTTGCCCCGCCGTTTGGCCTCTGGAGAGAGATCGTGGGCCACCTCAATGGATATTTCCGAGGTAACCGGATTCAGAATAGTCAGGGTAGCCCGCCGCATCCCGAGTAATTTTGAAATGATGCCTAAAATTTCCTGCAAAGATTTGGTCAGATCCAGAGAGGCATTCAGGGTCTTGGCGATTTCATAGAGGAAGTAAACCTCCCGGACGTATTGGGAATGGTCTTTCTCAATCATTTTTAAAAATTGGGCCTTCAAAACGATCCTCCTGTGAGATTCGAGGCCACCTTAGCACAGGCCTTAAGAGAAAACAACATTTTTGTAATAAAAAAAATGAACGACTTTTTCATTATCCATTAGACCCATCAGACAATTTTTGATATACCTCTTTTCATGATAAAAACAGGATTATCCATAGCCTCTCATCACAATTCTCTAAAGCCGGCGACCAGATCAGCCGGGTCGGACAGGGTCAAGGAAGCCGGGGAGAAAGGAGTCGGCCTGCCCCTGGCGGGAACCGTAACAGGTATCCTGTTATTGGCCGGTTGTTCCAATCGAATGGGGTCTCCCAAACCCCTGCTCCCCTTTGGGGATCAAACCGTAATATCCCATCTGCTCAAGCAAATTAAATATTCTGACTTGTCCCGGATCATCGTGGTCCTGGGACACCGGGGCCAGGCGGTCAGGAAAGAAATCCACCAGTCTACCGACCCTTCCGGATTAAGGATAATCAACAACCCGGATTTTAAAATGGGTTTAAGCACGTCCATTACAAGGGGATTATCCCAGGTGGAGCCACAGGCCTCCGGAGTCATGTTCCTTTTGGGTGATCAACCCCTGCTGACCAGCCGGGTCATTAATAAATTGATCAACGTTTTTAGGAGCACTTCCGCCCCTATTGTGGTACCCTTGTATGGAAAAAGACCGGGGAACCCGGTTATTTTCAGAAGCTCACTGATACCCGAATTACAAAAATTGACCGGAGATACCGGGGGACGGGAATTGGTCAGGAAATACCGGGATCAAGTCCAAACGGTTTCCATTCGCCCCCAGCGAATCGGCTGGGATATGGATACTTGGGAAGATTATCAAAAGATCAAGGAATACTTACTATGAAAAAAATCAAAGTTCACAAGGCGGTCGGGATGGTCCTGGGTCACGATATAACCCGCATCATCCCAGGCAGCTTTAAGGGTGTGGCCTTCAAGAAAGGGCATATCATTCGGCCGGAGGACATCCCGGCCTTATTAGATCTGGGGAAAGAGACCATCTTTGTCCTGGACATCCCTCCCGGCCAACTTCATGAAAATGAGGCCGCCCAACGCTTGGCCCAGGTCTTGAAGGGAAATCATATTACCCTGCAGGAACCGAGTGAAGGGAAGATCGGCTTATTGGCTGAACAATCCGGCCTCCTCAAGATCCGAGTGGCTGACCTGGCCCGGATCAATTTAATCCCCAACATCATTGTCTCCACCCTTCATAATAATACCGTCTGCCAGGCAGGCGATACCGTAGCCGCCACCCGGATCATCCCTTTGACCATTGCCGAACAAAGCGTCATCCGGGCCGAAGCCATCGGGGCCCAATCAGGACCGCTGGTTTTCATCAAGCCTTTTTTGGAAAAAAAGGTCGGGGTAGTCGTGACCGGCTCGGAAATCTATCAAGGCCGTGTCCAGAACGGCTTTGATGAATGGGTGGGCAACAAGTTGGTGGCCTTTGGCTGTACTATTTTTCAGAAAGAGGTTGTACCGGACAAGGTCTCCCGAATATCCAGGGCCATAAAAAATATCAGGGAGGCGGGCTGTGACCTGATTGTCACGACCGGAGGCATGTCCATCGATCCCGATGATGTCACCCGAAAAGGGATCCGCCAGGCCGGGGCCAGGATCATTTTTTATGGCACACCGGTCCTGCCCGGGGCCATGTTCCTTTATGCCCGCCTGGGAGAGATTCCCTTACTGGGATTACCGGCCTGTGTGTTTTACCATCGGGTCACCCTTTTCGATTTGATCCTCCCCTTGATCCTGGCCGGTGAGTCCCCGACCCGTAAACAGATCGCCGCCATGGGTCACGGCGGCCTCTGTCGCAATTGTGCCCAATGTCATTACCCGGTCTGCCCTTTTGGGAAAACAGGGGCGTAGACTTATTACCGAGAGCATAAAATAGGTTACATCAAAGAAACATTTACTCACCGCCCACTCGTCACGCCAGAGACGTGATTCGTTCGAGTCGCTGAGAACGCCGAGATAGAAATTTTCATTTGCCCGTGAGGGGCAGGCAAATGAAAAAAGCTCTTTTTGCTTTCCGGCCTCTCACCGGAAAGCAAAAAATGTTCTTCTCTGCGCCCTTTGGGTCTCTGCGGTGAAAGCAATCTATTATCTGCTCCTCTTAATCTTAATAATTGAATAGGAGGCTGGCCTGACATGAAATTATCCGATTTGATCATCCTGATCCGCGGGGCCGGAGAGATGGCCAGCGGGGTGGCCTGGCGGCTGTTTCAGTCGCATTTCAAAATTCTGCTGACGGAAATCCCCCATCCCATGGCGGTGCGGCGCAGGGTTTCTTTTTGTGAGGCCCTCTATGATGGCAGTCAGGAAGTGGAAGGGGTTGAGGCGGTTTTGATCGCCTCGGCCGATCAGGTTCCGGAAACCTGGCAGAACGACCGTATCCCTTTATTGATTGATCCGGATCTGAAACACTCCCTGGCCCTGAAACCGGATGTTATAGTAGATGCCATCCTGGCTAAAAGAAATACCGGTACCCGGATGAATCAGGCCCCCCTGGTGATTGCCCTGGGCCCGGGTTTCAGAGTCGGAATCGATGCCCACCTGGTGATTGAAACCAACCGGGGTCATCACCTGGGCCGGATCCTGACCGTCGGAGAGGCCGAGGCCAACACCGGTGTCCCCGGCAATATCGGCGGGTATACCAGCGAACGGGTCCTGAGGGCCCCGGCAGAAGGAATATTCCAAACCCACAAAGAAATCGGTGATCCCGTTGAGCCGGATGAGACCGTGGCCGAAGTCAATGGCCTTCCGGTTCAGGCCCGCATCAAAGGGGTCCTGCGCGGTCTGATTCGGGATAAAACAGCCGTGCCGGCCGGTTTAAAAGTGGGAGACGTCGACCCTCGGGGAAATCCGGAATATTGTTATACCATTTCGGAAAAGGCCCGATCCATAGCCGGGGGGGTCCTGGAAGGTATCCTGCGCCATTATAATCAAGGGGTTCAAAAATAATACGCCCAAGACACAGCTAACCTTTCGGAGCAGGGCAGTTATCTATTTGTCTGAAATCTTGAACTTCCCTTTTTTAAAAAAGGCTATGTTTTAATAAAATTAGGTATAACTTTTTCAAAATTAGGAAATTCTAAACCTTGCCGTCTTCGGGCGAGAGAAAAAGAGTAAGCCCTGATAGACCATGAGCACCCGAGAGGGGTGGGCGCTTCTGTCAGGGCTAAAAATAATAGGGCGCTGTCCATATTTTCAGGTGGTAAATATTTTTCCGGTTCGGCGAACCCCTGAGTCAAAAGGCCATCATTTAGGAGTCACTGGCTCATCGACCGGGCCATGAGGCGGACCTTTTTCATAGACTTTGGTATTAGGTGGTGCTAAACTTCCTTTTGTTTTTATCGGAATCCGCTTCCGGGGAATGAGAAAGGAGAGTCTCATGGATTTCTTGACGAGTTTAAAGAAAAGACCGGTCATTGCCGCCTTCAGGGATGTTGAGAATCTTCTTTTGCAAAACCTCAATCAGACGGATGTCGTTTTTATCTTAGGGGGAACTATTTTCGATCTTCCCCGGATCGTTGCCGAGGCCAAGAAATACCGGAAGCTGGTTTTGGTCGACATCGATCTTATAAAAGGCATCGGCAAGGACGCCTCAGGGATTCAATTCCTGGCCAAAGAGAGCCGGGTGGATGGGATCATCACCACCCGCAGCAACCTTATCAAAAGCGCTCAGAAAGAAGGACTGGCGGCCCTGCAAAGGATATTCGTCCTGGATTCGGAGTCCCTC
>JAZDOU010000397.1:0-4961 GCA_043798385.1 Pseudomonadota bacterium | reverse complement strand
CTTACCGGAATAATAATTTGAGAATTATTTCAGTTCGCCGTTCCCGAAAAGAAGAGGTTGAAATGTATGAAAGCTAAAGAATTCGATAAACAATTTGACGAGGGTAGTGACATTTCTAATAATCTTGATCTCTCCAGGGCTAAAAGGCCTGGGCGGGAACAGAAGAGAGTAAATGTCGATTTTCCTTTATGGATGATTCAGCAGTTGGATAAAGAAGCCAAACGATTAGGTGTTCCCCGGCAGTCCATCATCAAGGTCTGGGTAGCCGAACGTCTTGAAAAGGCCAACTGAATACAGGAGACCCCTTTACCGGGTTAGCAGAATCAACCGGACAAAAGCAAAGGGCCATAGAAAAATCTATTGACAGGCCCCATTCATTGAACTATTTTTAGACGCATATCGTGCGTATTATATCCCCCTAAAATCAATGAGGCCCCAAGTATGCAGAAAAGTAAAATCAATGTAACCATGGACCGGGATTTGATAGATTTTGCCAAGGATTATGCGAAAGACCAGAGGACTACCGTTTCCGAAATCTTTACCCAATTCATCTTGCATCTAAAACGGAAAAGAGAGATTGATCCCACCGACCTTATCCTAAGAGACCCGGATTTTTGTGAAAGCCTGATGGAGACCATTACTAAAATCAGGACTGGGAACATGAAATGGTTCCGTTATGACGAGGTGTTTTAGTGGAGGTTTTCTTTAGCGGGGCTTTTCGGGCTTCTCTGAAAAAACACCGCTCTCTGAAAAAAGTCATCCAAAAAAAGGTGGACCTGATCATCGAAAGCGCCAGACAATTCGGGGAACCTTTAAAAAGAAACTTCAGGGGATACTACAGTGCCCCGGTTAAAAAAAATTTCCTGGTTATTTATCTTTATTGTAAAATCTGCCGCAAAAAAGGGGATCAGGAGATTGTTCTCTGTAAGGACTGTAAGCAGGTCTCAGAGGATACCATCAAATTTATTGATTTTGGTCCCCACGATCAAGTCTACCGGTAGTTCCCCCCTATTCCCTTCCCTCTTTTTCTGCACCCTTCATCCTCTTTCCCATTTCCATGAACCCGGAGCTGCTCATGAAAAGCTCGGGGTTTGCTTACAAGGGGTTGGCAGAATTAACCTGACTGGGTGGCTGGAATGGTCCAGAATGACCATTTAGACTTTGAACTTGAAGCTTCAATTATTGGGCGCTGTCCTTTTTTTCGACCATGGTTTCATCGAGAAATCAATCAGGGTAGGGCGCTGAGGAACTTGCCGGCCGGCATGACCCGGACCCGGCCGGCGAGGAAATCTTCTTTTCCTTCCAGGGTCAGTTGGAAAAGGAAAGGGATTTGTAGACGCTCTCCGAAATAATTCAGGGCAGGATTGACGGACCGATCCCCTTTTTTACACTCAATGGCCAACCAGGGTTTTTTATCTAAGGTAACCAAAAAATCTACTTCCCTTTTGCCGACATCTCTCAGGTAATGGAGGTCGACCCGGTATCCTTCCTGATCCTCTAAGACATGCTTCATCTTCAAGAGATGCCCGGCGACCAGATTTTCAAAACGAGCGCCCTCGTCAGGAACGGACGACCAATCCCATAAATACACCTTGGAGGTTTTTTTTAATGACTGTACCGCCTTATGGGTAAAAGGCGTGATTCTATAACAATAATAAAAACGCTCCAGGATATCCAGCCAATGGGTCACGGCTCGGTGGCTGACTTCCAGATCCTCCCGTAAAGATTGGAGCGAAAGAAGGCCCCCGGCCCGGTTTTCCAATAAGTCGGCCAGCAATTCCAGAGAGGAGAGGTCCCTGACATTCTCCAACTCACGTATATCCTCCCGGAAAAATCGATCCAACCGCTCCCTTCTCCAGCGCCTGAGACTTTGGGCACTTTGTTTTAAGAATGGTTCCGGGAAAGGTCCATAATGGAGTAAGTCCAAAACTACCTTGGGATCTTTATCCCCTAGAAATTCTATCGGCTCTCCAGGCTTGAGTTCTTGTGTGGTTTGAAGTAATTCACCTACTGAAAAGCCGTGTAATCGATGAGCATGATAGCGGCCTTGAAGTGAATCCCCTCCCTTACGATATAAATCCAACCGGGCGCTGCCGGTTATCAAAAATCGAATACGATCCCCATGGGTATCGTATTCCCCCTTAATCCATCGCTTCCAAAGGCGATATTTATGAAGCTCATCCAGCACCATGGTAGCCCGGATTGAGGGCCAGCGAGCCGCCAAAATCTCTTTTCGATCTTCCCGACGATCCCAGTTATAATAACGGTCTTCCTCCGTCTTCAAAAGGGTCTTGGCCAGGGTCGTTTTCCCGACCTGCCGAGGACCGGAGATAAAGACCATCTTTTCTTCCAGATCATTCCGGATCGGTTCTTCCAGATATCTTTTAATTCGCATGTAATTATAATTGCCATAAAGCAAATAAAATTGCAAATAAAATTGCTCATAAGCAAAATATATTAGTACCGTAGCGTCCCCCTTTACGGATAGTTAACAGCGTCCCGGTCTATGCCGAACCGTTTTGTTGTGTCCTTAAAAAAGTAATTGACAACTCATAAAATGAATTGTACAATTCAAAATATGGAAATAGTGTCCGATGCAAGTGCGTTTCTGGCGGTAGTCCTCGATGAGACCAGCCGCGAATGGGTTATTGAGCGAACATCTGGTTATGCTATTGTTTCTCCGGAAGTCCTTCCCTATGAGATCGCCAATGCTTTGATAACCGTGAAGAGGAAAGGACGTTTGACTGACCGAGAGGTGCTCAAGGCCTTTGATCTCTCGCAGAGAATCCCGGTGAAACTTGTATCGATAAGGATAGATGATGCCTTGAGAATAGCCGTAAGACATGGAATTCACGCCTATGATGCCTTCTACCTCCAGTGCTGCCTGGAAACGAAACTGTCTCTCGTCAGCCTCGATAAGCGTATGTGTGATATAGCGAAGGGTCTGGCAATAAAGGTGGTGATGTAATCCTATGAAGGTCTATACCTATTCTGAAGCCAGGGAGAAACTGGCGACCATCCTTGAAGAATCGAAGAAGGAAGAAGTAATTATCCGCCGTCGTAAAGGCGACATGTATGCCATTATTCCTCAGTCCACCCGGCCTCGCCGTTCCCCTTTCGATGTTCCCGGGATAGACAAAGGTCTTTCCAGACAGGAGATAGTAAAGGCCATTCGCGAATCAAGAGAAAGGGCATCATGATAGTTTTCCTCAATGAAAATCTATTAGTCGATCAATTTTTATACAACTCCGAGGCAAATCCCGATCTCAAGCTGGGTCGCCGGTTGGATAGAAAATAACCTCCAATTACTTTGACGCCCCTAAGCCGACTTCTTCCGGAAGGGTCAAGGAAGAGCAGGAAGATTATGGGATTGAGGATCCCTAGAGGATAAGGCAGAATCCGCTATTCCAAAATAATTGGTCGCTGTCCCAATTTTTGTTGCCATCACTGCCTGTTACATTGTATCTTAAGCCCAACGTCAATTCCCATGTTTATGCTGGTTGTAAGTCCTCGTGCGGCAAAAAAGAAGATTTGCTCTGCCGGGTCTTAAGCACCGCCAATGACTTGGGGTCGTGATCGAGCAGCATGAGGGCGCTGCTGATCGCCCGACTTGGCAACAAGTCGCCGGACTCATATTTCTGAAAGGCCCGCGGTCCGCCGCCGATCACCAGCCCCGAGGCTTCTTGTGAAAGGCGAAGTTTTTTACGGATCCGCCGAATCTCCTCCGGACTAAGCAGCCCTTCGCTGCGGGCCTTAAGCCGGTTCAACATCCGATCGGACACCTTCATATCTTCGCCGGTATGAATGCTTTCCTTTGATTGGTCGCAATACCAACCGGGCATATCGAACGTGACGCTCTCGCCCTTATAGGTGAGAGTCATCGGGCGCACGTCGCGGTGCATCGGCGCCCCTGTTTTTGGACAGACAGGATTAGCCAAGGTCTTTCTCCTTTATTTTCAATATATAACACAGTAACAAGTTAATGTGTTATATATTGATCAGTCGTCGCTGTCCGGATTAAAAAGGGCGTCCAAGTCCCGTGCGCCGTGCAAAACGCGGACAATTTCGACGCCGTCCGCCAAAGGTATATAAAAAATAACATACCGGCCTACCGGAAAGCTCCGCAAATCTTTGGCCAGTTCGTCGCGCGGTCTTCCCATGTTGGGCCGTTCAGCCAGGATATGAATTTTTCGGTCAAGGGTATCAATGAAAGCATCCGCCTGCGCTTCGTTATCTTCCGCAATGTAACCCCAAATTTCAACAAGGTCGCTTCCAGCAAGAGGGCGCGTAATAATGACAGGCATTTATACCCCTTTGGGATGGGCGTTGGCGCGGGCCGTCCGTTTCAAGCGGCCCGTTTTCTTGATTCCTTCGGGGTTCCAGGGCACCGGCTCGCCGCTGTTAAGCCCGTCGTGAATAGCCTGCCGTAGCTGTTCGAGCTTGGCCGCGCGCATTTGGTCTTGATCCTCCATAAGGCGCAAGGCCTCGCGGACCACTTCGCTGGCCGAGGTATAAAGCCCGGATGCGACTTTCTGCTTGACCATATCCTCAAGGTGAGGCGTCAAGTTAACGTTCATCGTCATAAAACCCTCCGGTTTTTTATAATTTCTATGTTGTCATAATATGGCAAAGTTTGACAATTGTCAAATATAAAAATGGGGTAGGGGGTAATGGGATGGGGATAGTGGTATAACTGTTTGCCTTATCGCCATAACCTTTCAAACCTGGCCGGGTTGCTCGCCGTGTAAATGACGGTATAACGAATGTGACGATGCCCAACGGTCACACACCGGGGTCACATCTTGATTTGTGAATTGAGTAGGGCATAATCCCGCTGGAAGACCTGATCGTTTTTCATCCTGTTTCTTGCCTCTTTCACAATGTGGCTGACCGCCGTATAACCGATACCGAACATCTCTCCAATTTCCCCATTCGTATAGGAACCGGTTTGCCATAACAGG
>JAZDOU010000396.1:0-4542 GCA_043798385.1 Pseudomonadota bacterium | reverse complement strand
AGTGGCCGAAGGCCCGGCCCGGGTGATCTTGAACGAAGACGAACTTCACCTGGTTGAAGAAGGAGATATCCTGGTAGCGGCCAGTACCTCGCCCAGTTGGACCCCGGTATTTTCCATGATCAAAGGCGTGGTCGTTGACCGCGGGGCCAGCCTTTCCCATGCCGCTATTGTGGGAAGGGAATATGGCATCCCGGTAGTCATGAATGTCTTTGAGGGTACGGCCAAGATCAAGTCCGGTCAGCGGATCAAGGTCGATGCCAATCTGGGGGTTGTGTTTATTCTGAACAAGTAAAAACCCTTTGGGGCCTTTCCTTTTCCTCCGTGGGGAGGGAAAGGTCTTCCAGGAGCAGATTCCATGAGCGATAAATGGATTTTTTGGTTTGAGGAGCTGGGTACCGGGGATAACGACCGGGTAGGGAAAAAATGCGCCAACCTGGGGGAGATGACCCGGCTGGGCCTGCGCATTCCTCCCGGATTTGCCATTTCCATAGACGGGTATGAACGATTTATGGCCGAAACCGGAGCCGGCGAGGAGATTCGGCAATATGCCCAGGAAAACAGGGAGCATTTAAAGGAAATCAAAAATCAGATAATAGCCAGCAAGGCTATCCGGAACATTATTGAGTCCAAAGAAATGCCTCCGAAGATGAGGGAGGAATTATTCCGGTTCTACGACCAGCTGAAAGAACGAGCCGGAGACAAGGAGCTTTCGGTGGCCGTCCGTTCCAGCGGAGCGGTCAGCATGCCCGGACAGATGGAGAGTTATCTGAATGTCCGCTGGAAGGAATCGGTACTCCAAAAAGTGATCCAGGTCTGGGGAAGCGCCTTTACTACCCGGGCCATAGCCTTTCGGCTGGAGAAAGGAATGGCCATGGAAAAAGCTCCGATCGGCATCGCCGTCCTGAAGATGGTGGAGGCCAAGTCCGCCGGCGTGGTCCTGACGGTCTTACCTACGATCGGAGATCTTTCGAAGGTGGTAGTGGAAGGCAACTGGGGTTTGGGTGAGAGTGTGGTCAGCGGAGAGGTTAACCCTGATCAGTTTATCGTGGATAAAAGCGACGGGACGGTGGAAAGTACCGTCAATCGTAAAACAAAGATGGTTGTTTATCATGATGGGGGGACCATCACCGCCAAGGTCCCGGCTGAGATCCAGGGAAAGCCCTGTGTCGATCCGGAAGAATTGAAAGAAATCGTGCGGGTTGCCAAACAAGTGGAGGACCATTTTCAAGCTCCCCAGGATATGGAATGGGTCCTGGATCGTTTTCAATCCATTCCTGATAGTCTTTATTGGGTCCAGGCCAGGCCGGCTAAATATACCAAGGCCAAAGAAAAGGAATCGGAATATCTGGCTGAGCTGATGACCCGCATGTTTAAACGGTAAGTCCTTTCGTAAGGCCGGAAAAGGAGAAACGATGACCATCCTGTTTACGCAATATTGGGATGTGATGCCCGGGAAGTTTGATGAATATGCGTCTTTTGTAACCCAGGAGTACAATCCGACCCTGGAGAAGCTGGGGATTCGGTTGGTGGGGGGGTATTATGTGGCGGTCGGGGAAGGACCGAGGATTGTGGCCGTGGCTACAGTGGATGAAACCGAGAATTTGCGAAAAACCATTTCATCCCGGGAGTACCGGGTGCTTTCCAATAAATTACTCGGATACGTCTGGAAATATACCAATAAAGTCTATATCCCCTCCGGCCGCATTCAGGAAGGACCGTACCGCATCCAGACCGGGGTTTGGAAATTCAACCAGTATTATAATATCCTCCGGGGTAAGGAGGAGGAGCATCTGAAGTTTGTCAAAGATGAGTGCCTCCCGGGGATGGATGAATTAAAGGTTCCACTTACCGGGGGGTGGCGGCTGGTCATCGGCAGCGGGCCCCGCATCCTGGCCGAAGGCACTGGGCGGAATATTGTCGACATTGCCAAAGCCATCGATACATCCCTGTTCCGAAAACTGGTCAGGACCCTCAAGAATAATTATGCCACGGATTACAGCAGCCGGATTCTGGCCCCCACCGGAAGGATCGAAGTGCCTTATCTGATGAGCGAAATGATGAAGAAGTTTTGACCGGGTAACGTAAGACGCGGTGGCGCCCGTCGGCGGGCATGGGGGAGACCTTTGCATAATATCTGATTAAATGGTCTGGCATGGGTAATGGGCTTTGGCATTCCGCAAGAATGCGATTTAAGACTCCGCCAACGGCAGCAAATTCGCTCCCATGAAATCCGGGCAGCCCCAGTGAATATACGCCCACGAAGCCGTGATTTCGTCTCTGCCTGTGTCTCTTTGTTGACAATCAGGGGGCGTTGATATGTTTTCTTAAAAATTTCTTGCGAAATGCCAAAGCCCATTACCCATGCCAAACTCGAATGGCAGATATTCAAAGCTCTCGGAGGTTTAATATTTAAATGCTCATAAAACCCGATTGTATTTCCTGCATCTTGAAGATGGCCAATACGGCGATCAGAAAATTGACGGCCGATGAGGTAGTCATCAAGGATTTGACCGTTCAGATTTTGACCATTCCCTCACTGCGGGGACTGCAATGGGACCTCTCCAGTCCCGAAGTGATCGAACTGGTCATGGAAAAAATTATAGCAGCCTTCAAGACCCCGGATCCCTTCCGTGCTTTGAAATTGGAGCAAAACCGGACAGGTCAATCCCTCTACCCGACTTTAAAAAAATTGGTGCAGGAAGCCGAGGACCCGCTACAGGCGGCTGTAAAAATGGCCATCTTGGGGAATGCCATTGACCTCATGGTTTCGGATCATTCCCTGGATGTGGAAAAAACGCTGGTTCAAGGGCTGCAAAGGCCTTGGCCGGAGGAGCCGTTCATGGCCTTCAAGAAAAAACTCGGTCAAACCCGTTCCCTGGTTTACCTGGGGGATAATTGCGGAGAGATAGTTTTCGATAAATTGTTGCTGGAAATTATTCGAGAGACCTGCCATCCGAAGGTGGTCTTTGTGGTCCGAAGCGCCCCCGCGTTGAATGATGCCACCCTAAGCGAAGCGGAAATGGTGGGACTGGATCAGGTGGCTGCCATTATGTCCAATGGGTTGAATGCCCCGGTCCCGGGCACCATTCTATCTCGATGTTCCAGGGAGTTAAGGGAGTTGATTCGGGAGGCTGATCTGGTCATTTCCAAGGGCGGCGGCAATTTCGACACATTGGAAGGGGAGAAGGACCTGGGAGCGGATATATCCTTTATGCTGCTGTCCAAATGCATTCCCTATTGCCAATATTTTCAAACCGGAATGTTCCAACCGGTTTTGGCCAATTTTTTCACCTCCTGAATCCAAAATCTCCCCAGGCCGAGCATGAATGTATTGCTCATAGAAAATTTCCTTTCAATATGTTTAAGATTACAAATGTGTTACCGCCTAAACGTTGCGGATCAGGCGCGGCTATTTCCCGGATGCCTGTTTTGTCCCATGCAGATATGACAGCCTTTCTTTCTCGGGGAATCTCTCAATTGCATAGCGCAACATGGTGCGCGGCATCTGTTTGTAGTGTCTTTCGAGAAATTTTTCTTCGGCATTACGGTCGCGCTTACCGACTTCGCGCAGCATCCATCCCGCTGCCTTGTGGATCAGGTCCTCTTTGTCATGAAGCAGCAGCTTTGCACATTCCAGTGTGTCCGGAAAGTCCTTTCTTTTGACAAAGTGGAAAGTGGATATAATCCCGATCCTTCGTTCCCAAAGGCTTTTTGAACGTACAAGCCGGTAAATCGGTTTCCTGTCTCTGAGAAACAGATGAGCGCCCACGACGTGTTCCGCCGAACAATCAACCAGATCCCAATTGTTTATGAATTCTGTATTACCAAGGTATGCCCGATAAATAGCATCATGTTCGGCATTCATGTTTGCTGAGGCATACTTTGCGACCAGTATCAGCAGGGCAAGAAGTCGCGCTTCGTGGAAAGGAGATTTCAGAAGCTCTATCGTGTCTTCCAGCGATATTGCGCGGTATTCTCTGACACATTGCCTGATGGTCGGGACACGAATCCCAAGGAACCTGTCTCCTTCCCCGTATTCGCCTTTTCCGGTCTTAAAAAATCGCAGCGAATGGGCAGCGATAGCTCTGTCACTCAGTTCCCGGAGCTTGCTCATGATCTGCTTAATTTTGGAATTCATAGCGTTCCTTGCATAATGCATCCAACGGCCAGCTTGCGGACGGGAGCTTAAATAATCCGTATGGAGACTGTTTAACTGATTCTTTTCACCAGTTCCTGACGCCACCGCCCGCGAGTGTTCGCCTTTCTTTTATTAAGATCTAAGTTTTTCAAGCGCTCTGCCCGCTTCCGGGGCCAATTTGATAAACTTTGCCAGAGTATCACAAATATAGCGTTCGCAAGCTGCACAAGTATCAACATTCTTTGATAAGCAGCATTGGCGAATCTCACAAATATTACAATGAACGAATTTCATTCCATCTAATTTGCATTCATCACAGTTTATTTGCTCGGGCTTAATTTCGGCTTTATACATTTTCGACCATTTCAGGGCGGTCGCTTCTCTCTTGCCGTCATTGTCTTCTT
>JAZDOU010000390.1:0-2039 GCA_043798385.1 Pseudomonadota bacterium | reverse complement strand
GGCCTGGGGGCAGCGGCGGATCTGGCTGTCCGGGAAATGGAATCCCGGATCGACCATTGCCTCGGCCTTAAAAAGAAATTGATCCAGGGCCTGAAAGAGTCTATCGAGGGAATCTTTATCAACGGCCACCCGGAACTTTCTCTCCCCAATCTGGTTTCGGTATCCATCCAGTATATTGAGGGAGAAGGGATTGTCCTCATGTTGGATGAGGAAAAGATCCTGGTCTCCACCCGCTCGGCCTGTGCCGCCGGAGCACTTCAGGCCTCCCATGTCCTTTTGGCTATCGGAAGGGATTTTGCCGATGCCCAGGGGACCCTGGTCATCACCTTCGGCCGGGAAACCGCCCAAACCGATATCGACCGATTTCTGGGGATATTAAAAACCGTCGTCCAGACCTTACGGGACATGTCTCCGCTTTATAAAAAATAGGGTTTAAGGCCCAAGGGTCACGGTGCCGAATAACGGCACCGGGCAACCCCTTCCCTTAGACCTGAAACCGTAAACCTTAAACCGATTTTATAGAAAGGAAATTCATATGGCCAATGTAAAAATTAAAGGTATGTCCTGTCAGCACTGTGTGATGGCAGTCACCAAGACCTTAAAGGAAATCGACGGCATTCAAGATGTAACCGTCGATCTGGAAAAGGGCGAGGCTACTTTTACAGAAGCCAAGCCGGTGGATAAAGAACTGGTCAAAGAACGGATTAAAAAAGCCGGCTATGAGGTCGTGTCTTAACCAGATCCGAAAAAAATAAAAACTCTGATTACTCAAAAAAGAAAGGAGATTACTAGATGGGAAAATATGTCTGCTCAATATGCGGTTATATCTATGACCCGGCAGCCGGAGACCCGGATAATGGCGTTAAACCAGGGACTCGTTTTGAAGACCTTCCTGATGACTGGTCCTGCCCGGTTTGCGGGGCCACCAAAGACAAGTTTGAACAGGAGTAACCGGCTCGCAGGGACGGGTTTTATTCCATGAAACAACCAGACAGCTCTCCCGGTATGGATCGGGAATCGATCATCCTCCAGGGGGCCATTGAGAACACCAACGAGGGGTTTGTTACCATTGATGAACGTCATCGGGTGATCGTTTTTAATAAGGCCGCTGAAAAAATATTCGGCTTCACCCGCCGGGAGGTCCTGGGGAAAGACTTAAAATTGATCCTGGGCCCGGAATGCACCCAGGGTCATAAAAAAGCGGTTTCCCGTTTCATTAAGACTAAAAAACCAAGGCTCATCGGTCACCAGACCGAATTTTCAGCCACCCGGAAAAATGGAGAGCGATTTCCTCTCTCCATTTCCTTTTCAGTCTCGGAAATAGAGGGAAAATATTTCTTTACCGGGATCATTCGAGATCTGACCGAGACCAAGGCCCTTCAAGAACAGATAGCCAGATCCGAACAACTGGCCGCCTTAGGTCAGTTGGTGGCTGAAATCACCCATGAGATCAAAAATCCCCTGGTGATGATCGGCGGATTTGCCCGGCAGCTTTTACGAAACGCCCGGGATGAAAAGAGTCAGACCAAGCTGAAAATTATCTCCGATGAGGTTCAGAGACTGGAAAACCTGATTCTGGAACTCAGGGAGGTCTATCGGCCTCAAAATCTATCTTTCGAATCCATCAACATTAATACCCTGCTGGCAGAGATTTATTCCCTTTCCCAGGAGGATTGTGCCGGTGCTAATATCAGCATCCATTTAAAGACAGCCCAAGATCCCCTTTTAGTCAGCGGAGATCCAGGCAAATTAAAACAAGTTTTTTTAAATTTGGTAAAAAACGCCATGGAGGCTATGGAAAAGGGCGGTAACCTGGTTATCCAATCCAGGCTCCTGGGGGATCAAGCGGAAATAGCCATTATCGACAACGGTCCGGGGATTGAGCCCAAAGACCGGGCCAGGTTGTTTACCCCTTTTTTTACGACTAAACACCGGGGAACCGGCCTTGGGTTGAGTGTTTCCAAAAAGATTATTGAGGACCATCCCGGAGGTTCTCTGGACCTGGACAGTGAAGCAGGAAAAGGGACCATAGTCAAGAT
>JAZDOU010000361.1:0-2300 GCA_043798385.1 Pseudomonadota bacterium | reverse complement strand
CGGCTATCGATTACGGCCGTGATAAGGGGCTTTACGGACTGTTCATCGAATCCGTGGCAGTCCATCCATACTCCCAGAAGGCCAACCGGGCAGTGGGCGCCAGGGAAACGGGTATCCTGTTAGGCTATATCCCTATGCGCCTCACTTTCAAGAAGATCGAGGAAGTTCAAGAGCAGCGCCAGGCCGTCGTCCTGATGTATAACAGGCTTAACCGGGAACCGGACCGCACGGTCTATCCCCCCTATCAGCACCGGACCGTCATCGGAAAAATCTATGAGAGCGGCGGCTTCAACCGTACCTTCGGCGATGTTTCGGAAACCCGTGATGAAATGGAGGCCCTTTCGCAGGTGGAAGTCAGTGTGAATCACGACTTGGGAATGACTTTCTTTAAAGTGATAAAATATGGAAAAGATTTTCAGGATTGCATCCGCTACCATTTGCGTGAAATGTGTTTCCAGAAAATAGACTGTATATTTCTGGATCTGCCGCTCGGTGATCCGGCTACGGCCGGTTTCTCCGCCGCGGCCGAGATATTGGGCTTCTTTTTTGCCGGAATTATTCCCGAACTCCATAACGGGGATGTCTTGCGTCTCCAGTATCTCAACAATGTCAAGATAGATCCTGCGAAAATCATCATCGTGTCCGATTTCGGAAAATATCTTTTCGATTACATCTGGAAGGAGAGCGAGGGAGCGTCCTGGTAGCCTTGAGCCTCACCCTCGAAGTGGGTTGTGTCGGGAAACCGGTTGGCTCCCTGGACACCCAGTCAAAATCCAATCAGGAGGTGATTTATTTTTTCCATTGATCCAGACCGGCCCTCTCCATCAAATCCTTCTCCCTCCAATTATCCTCCTTCTTCCCGGGCCTGGCTGGTCTGGGGTCTGGGAGCGGCTTTTTATTTGATCGGGTTTTACCTGAGGGTGGCCCCGGCGGTCATTACTGATAAATTGATGGTTGATTTTCAGATCGGGGCCGCGGCCCTGGGAAATCTTTCGGCTTTTTATTACTACAGTTATGTGGCCATGCAGATCCCTACCGGTGCCCTGGTCGATTCCTGGGGGGCCAGGCGGTTGTTGATTTCAGGGGCCTTGGTAACCTTTGTCGGCACCCTCCTCTTCGGTCTGGCACCGACCCTTTTTTGGGCCAACCTGAGCCGATTATTGATCGGGGCCTCGGTGGCCGTGGCCTTTGTGGCTATGCTCAAGCTGGCCATCCATTGGTTCCCGGCCCGTCGTTTTGCCATGGTTTCAGGAATGGCTCTTCTCTGTGGGCTGGTCGGGGCCGTATCGGCCGGGGTGCCTTTGCGGGCCTTGGTTGACCTTTTCGGATGGCGGGCCGTGATGGTCGGCTCTGCCTTTATCCCCTTTCTGGTGGCAGCAGCCACCTGGTTTTTTGTCTGGGATGACCCCTCAAAACTTGGCTATACCAGCCATGCCCCGGCCACGTCGATCCACTCTATTGATCTGCCCCGCCCCGGATTTTTAAAGGCCCTGCGGGAAATCTTCCGATATAGAAACGCCTGGCTTTTGATTGCCATCCCCAGCGGGGTTGTCGGTCCGGTTTTGGCCTTTTCCGGGCTCTGGGGGGTCCCTTTTCTGACTACCCACTACCAATTGTCCCCGACAACGGCGGCGGCCGTGACCTCGACCCTGTTGATTGCCTGGGCCTTGGGAGGACCGATCCTGGGGGCCTTATCGGACCGGATCGGAAAAAGGAAACCCATCTATGCCGTCGGGTCCTCCCTGGCTGTGCTGGGCTGGGCAATAGTCTTATTCATACCCCATCTTTCTTTTTCCTTATTATTTACCGTCCTCCTACTGACCGGTTTTTCTTCCGGAGGCATGATCATCGGGTTTGCCTTCGTTAAAGAATCGGTCCCGCCGATCTATGCCGGAACCGTCTCCGGGATCTGTAATATGGGGGTCATGGTCGGTCCTATGGTCCTGCAGCCGGCCATCGGCTGGGTCCTGGATCGCCACTGGAGAGGGGAGATCATCCACGGGGTCAGGATCTATGATTTGTCCGCCTATCGAAAGGGATTTCTGCTGATGTTGGCCTGGTCCATACTCGCCGCGGTTTTGATCCTGTTTACCAGGGAAACGAACTGCCGTCAGACGGAATGAGCCTGATCCCCTTATTTTCTCCTTGACTCTTATTCCTTCCCAATTTTATACTTAACCTAATCCATAAATATCTTCAATCAACTTGAATCAACAATCCTATCTTTCGAGAGGTTACCGGCTTTGAAATCCAAGTTGCAGGGACTGATTATCTTAATCGTTGACGATGAACCCGACATC
>JAZDOU010000346.1:0-8289 GCA_043798385.1 Pseudomonadota bacterium | reverse complement strand
CGACCCAGCATCCCCAGGATGCGAAAGAGGACCTGAGGAGTGAGGCGTACTTACTGGTACGCCGCAATAAGCCTGCCCCGCTGAAAAGCGGGGAAGGATGCAGCGCAATCCCGCGATAGGCGGGACAGGTGGACTTTTTACGAAGCCGTCAAATTTGGATTTAAAGATAAAGGAGACCGACATAAATGTAAACTATAATTTGAATAACCGCTCTAAGGGACAAGTCCATTTTCCCCTTGACCACTTCTCCCGCCTTTTATTATACTTGCTGAACAGGTAAAAAGATACGGGTTAGACCTTAGAGGGAGGGTTTCCTTTGAAAACCGGTATTATTCAAGACCCCATTTTCATGGAACATATTAAGGATTTTCACCATGTGGAAAGTCCCCGGCGTCTGGAAGTGATTTATGAAATGGTGCAAACCAATTTTTCGGGCCGTTTGAAATCAATTGTTCCCCGCCCGGCCACTCCTCAAGAACTGGCCACTATTCACAAACCTGATTATATCGAACGGGTCGCCTCCACGGCCGGCAAGTCTTATGTCTCTTTAGACCCGGACACCCAGACTTCTCCCAGATCTTACGAAGCGGCGGTACTGGCCGCCGGAGGTCTTTTTGCCCTGGTCGATGCCCTTATGGCCAAGAAGATTGATAATGGCTTTGCCCTGATCAGGCCCCCGGGGCATCACGCCGAGGCTGACCGGGCCAGGGGATTTTGCCTGTTCAATAATGTTGCCCTGGCTGCAGAATATGGCCGACTCCGCCACGGGTTGGAAAAAGTCCTGATCGTCGACTGGGACCTTCATCATGGCAACGGCAGCCAACATTCCTTCTGGGAGAGTGATAAAGTCCTATATTTTTCGACCCATCAATACCCTTACTATCCCGGCACCGGGGCTCTCGGTGAAGTGGGTGGGGCCAAGGCCCAAGGATATACAGTCAATGTACCTCTTTCCAGCGGTTATGAGGATGAAGACTTTGCCCAGATCTTCGAAAGAATCCTTCTGCCCATAGGCCGCCAATTTAAGCCCGATCTGATCTTGACCTCTGCCGGGTTTGACACCTATTATCTCGACCCATTGGGAGCCATGCAAGTCACCCCCAAAGGATTTGCCCGAATGACCCGGAATCTGTTGCAACTGGCCGGGGAGGTCTGTCAAGGCCGGTTATTGCTGGTCCTGGAGGGAGGCTATCACCTGGAGGGCTTGAGTCTTTCAACCCAAGCCGTACTCCAGGAACTACTGGGAGAATCCGCCCTTTCAGCCGAACAACAGCAGATGGACTCCCGACCTGACCTGTCTGTGGTTAAAAAAGTCTGGGACATTCAAAAAAAATATTGGAAAAGGGATTAAGCCATCATGAAACTTTCACAACAAGAGGTGGAGCATGTTGCCGCCTTAGCCCGTCTGCAGTTGTCCCCGGAAGAGAGAGACACCTTTAGACATCAACTCAACAGCATTTTACTGTATATGGAAAAGTTATCGCAACTCGACACCAGCGGCATTCAACCAACCACCCATGCCCTACACCTGTCTAATGCCTTTCGGGAAGATTCGGTCACCCCTTCCCTGCCTCGGGAAGATGCCCTGGGACTGGCTCCGGAGCAAGGCTGTTCCGCCTTTGTAGTGCCTAAGGTGATATAGCTGGATGCTGGATACTTGATACTGGATACTGGATTGATTTTATCGAGTATCGCTTTTCGCCTTTATCCAGTATCCAGTATCAGTCTTTGTTTTTATCCAGTATCCAGCAACCAGTATCGATTCGCAGAATTGGAGAACTATGGAATTATATGAATTAACCATCGCCCAGGCCCATCAAAAATTAAAAACCAGGGAAATCAGTTCCCTGGAATTGACCCAATCGGTCTTAAATCGAATTGAACAGGTGGAACCGAAAGTGGGGGCCTACCTTACCTTAACGGCGGAGTTGGCCATTGAGCAGGCCCGTCAAGCCGACCAACAAATAGCCGCCGGTCAGATCGGCCCATTGACCGGCATCCCTTTGGCCATCAAAGATCTTATTTCTACCAGGGGAATAAAAACAACCTGTGCCTCACGGATTCTGGGGAACTATATCCCCCCTTATGATGCCACTGTCATAACCCGACTAAAGAGCGAAGGGATGGTGTTGCTCGGCAAGACCAACATGGACGAATTTGCCATGGGCTCTTCAACGGAAAATTCGGCCTTACAGGTTACCAGGAACCCGTGGAATCCGGACCACATCCCAGGGGGTTCCAGCGGGGGATCGGCCGCCGCTGTGGCGGCAGGAGAATGTCTGGCCGCTATTGGATCCGATACCGGGGGTTCTATCCGCCAACCGGCTTCGCATTGCGGCGTGGTGGGCATGAAACCGACTTATGGCCGGGTTTCCCGGTTTGGATTGATCGCTTATGCCTCATCATTGGATCAGATCGGTCCCCTGACCCGGGATGTTACCGACTGTGCCCTCTCGATGAACATCCTTTGCGGCCATGACCCAAAAGACTCCACCTCGGCCCCGAAAGAGAGTCCGGACTACACCGGGGCCTTAAAGAAAGGGGTCAACGGTTTAACCCTGGGCATTCCCAAGGAATACTTTGTGGCCGGCCTCGATCCGGAAGTGGAACAGGCCATTCGACAGGCCATTTCCAACCTGGAAGATCAAGGGGCCCATTGTCTTGAAATCTCCCTGCCCCACACGGAATACGCTATTGCCGTCTATTATATCATCGCCATGGCCGAAGCCAGTTCCAACCTGGCCCGGTATGACGGGGTGAAATATGGGTTACGAGAGGCCAACGAACACCGTTTGCTGGAGATGGTTCAACAAACCCGCTCGCATGGATTCGGGCCGGAAGTCATCCGGCGGATCATGCTGGGGACCTATGTCTTGTCAGCCGGGTATTACGATGCCTATTATATAAAGGCCTCCCAGGTCCGGACCTTAATCCAGCGGGATTTCCAACAGGCCTTCCAGTCCTGCGATTTGATCCTAACCCCGGTGGCCCCTACTCCGGCCTTTCGTTTGGGGGAAAAGTCCTCCGATCCCTTGCAGATGTATTTGACCGATATCTTCACTATCTCGGCCAATCTGGCGGGAATCCCGGGGCTTTCCCTGCCCTGCGGTTTCAGTTCCCTGGGGCTCCCCATTGGATTGCAGATCCTGGGCAATCATTTTGAGGAAGAAAAGATCCTCCAGGCCGCCCAGGCCTTTGAACAGGCCACGGACCATCATCTCCGCCGCCCGGTAATTTAGAACGAAAATACTGTTCAAGGTTCAAAGTTCAAAGTTCAAGGTTCGAAGAAATCCTTTTTCAGGTCCCGGCTTCCGGCCAATCGGTTGTTCGGCCACCGAATGGTGGCCTCTTCAAAAACTCGGCGTTTCGGCTTCCGAAATAATTTATTTTATTCTTTCAAAAACCAGTTCATAAAGGAGAAGTGGACTATGGAAACAAAAAAAATAATGGTCGTTGGTGCGGGATTAATGGGGGCCGGCATTGCCCAGGTGGCCGCCCAGAATGGGTATGAAGTCATCTTGAACGATATGGCCCCCGAATTTGTAGAAAAAGGTTTTCAGGCCATCACAAAAAGCCTGGAGGGTCAGGTGAAAAAAGAAAAGATGACCGCGGCGCAGAAAGAGGCAGCCTTGGGACGGATTAATCAGTCGGTAAATCTTGAAGATGCTAAAAAAGCTGACTTTGTTATCGAAGCGGTTTATGAAAATTTTGAGATTAAAAAAGCCCTCTTCCGGAACTTGGATGACCTCTGCCGGGAAGAGGTCGTCTTTGCCTCGAACACCTCTTCCATACCGATCACCTCCCTGGCAACCGCCACTAAACGCCCCGACCGATTCATCGGTATGCATTTCTTCAGCCCGGTGCCGGTCATGCGTCTGGTCGAGATCATCCGGGCCTTGAAGACCTCCGAGGAAACGACAAAAATCACCGAAACGATTGCCGCCAGGATGAAGAAAGAAACCGTTCGCGTTAAGGATGTCCCGGGATTCCTCATCAACCGGATTAATGCGGCCTTCCGGGCAGAGGCGTACAATTGTCTTCTGGAGGGCGTTGCCAGCATCGAGGATATAGACAAGGCCGTCAGGATGGGGCTTAATCATCCCATGGGACCATTCGAACTGGGTGACTTTGTCGGTCTCGAGATCGGCCTGAATGTTTTTAAAACCCTTTATGAGGGCTATAAAGACCCCAAGTTCCGTCCGGCCCTCATTTTGGAAAAATTGGTCCAGAGTGGAGACCTGGGCCGAAAAACAGGGAAGGGCTGGTACGATTATACCTCCGGAGAAAAGAAGCCCCGGACGGATATTAATTTCTAATGGACCGGCCTTAGACCCGCTGGTTCCATAAATTAAGATACAAAAAATTATTATTGAAGCTCCCCGCACCAAAGTATGCGGGAGACTTCCCGCACCGTGGTGCGGGGAATCTTCCATGCAAGGAAATTGATAAATTCTTACTCTTTTCTTAAACTGCCTCTTAGCAACTTCAAAAGACCAGACGGGGGGAACAGAGAGAATACTATCGACACAGAGAAAAGAATTAAGGAGGGATTGGGCACATAAGAGCCTGTCTGGAATGGACCTGTACCTGATGGACCCGCCAGGCTCACGGGTGGCCCCATTCGATTTCGCCTTGGTTTGGATTAAGGATCATATTTTGGCATTTCAATGAAAAACGAACTTGACAGTTTCTATTTTCGTGGTATAATTACACAATGATCCCACGAAACGAATTGAACTATCGTCTTCAGGAATCTATTAATCGAAGTAAGGTAGTCGCTCTCATCGGCCCTAGACAGTGTGGTAAGACGACTCTGGCACGGGAATTTGTAGCCCCAGAGGCACCCAACTACTTCGACTTGGAAGACCCCACCAGCTTGATACGGCTCGACGAACCCGTAACGGCTCTCGGCGCATTGCAGGGGCTCGTCGTCATTGATGAAATTCAACGTCGGCCTGATCTCTTTCCCGTCCTGCGTGTCTTAGCGGATCGCCATCCTTTGCCCGCACGCTTTTTGATCCTTGGCAGCGGGACGCCAACCCTTCTACAGCAGGCCTCGGAATCGCTGGCCGGCCGGATCGAAACAATTTCTATGAGCGGATTCAGCCTGGCCGAATTGGGAAAGGCATCCCAACAGCAACACTGGCTTCGTGGAGGCTTTCCTTCTTCTTATCTGGCACAGAAAGAAGTCGATAGTTTGGCCTGGCGTAAAAACTTTATTCAGACCTTTCTGGAACGGGATCTCCGTCAATTAGGAATTATCGCCCCGCCTGTTACCCTTCTACGCTTTTGGACGATGCTCGCTCATTACCACGGGCAGATCTGGAACGCCACCGAACCAGCCCGCTCTTTAAGTGTCAGCGAGCCAACAGTGCGTCGTTATTTGGATATCTTGACGGGCGTGTTCATGATTCGCCAGCTTCAGCCCTGGCATGCCAACCTTAAAAAAAGACAGGTGAAGGCTCCGAAGATTTATCTGCGGGACTCGGGTCTTCTGCACCAACTGCTCGGTATCCGTTCAGAGCAGGAGCTCTACAACCACCCGAAATACGGCTTTTCCTGGGAAGGTTACGTCATTGAAGAGATCCTAAAGGCCGTACAACCCGATGAAGCATATTTCTGGGCAACGCACAACGGTGCGGAGACTGACCTGGTGATGGTAAAGGATGGTCGAATGCTTGGAGTGGAATGCAAAATGGTTGATGCTCCTCGGCTGACACCTTCGATGCGCATTGCCATTGAAGATTTGAATCTGGAACAGATCGCCGTTGTCTACCCTGGAGATCGCCGGTATGCCCTTGCAAAGAATGTTCAGGCGGTGCCCCTGGAAGTGATTGCAGACGGGATGGACGGACTGTTCCCGGGAAGATGAACAACATCTTCCGTTTGCTCAAAAAGGTCCTGCCGGCCTCCAATGAGGCCTTTTATAAGGTCGGCAAAGCCGACCGACTACAAGGCGCCCGAAACTCCGAGGAATGAGGCGTACATAGAAGTACGTCGCAATAAGCCTGCCCCGCTGAAAAGCGGGGAAGAATGAGGGCAACGCAGTAAATGGGCCTTTTTCAGCAACATATTAGATGAATCGAAGGTGGGTAAAGTATTGGGGATAAAAATTATCAAATTGTCCAATCTTTGGGAGCCACTTCACCTTAACGGAATTATAGAGGGGAGAGAAATTATAAAAGGTGATAAAGGATATCAGCTGCGGAAGGATCTGTTTCCTATAAATCTCTTTTCGTGGTCAAAATCGACGATATAGCCCCTAAAAAACCCTATTTTTGTAACATTAAAGGTTAATAATCAAAAACTTGTCGTGGCCCGACCCCGATGACAGCCGATGACAGCTAATGGCGTTTTCAAGATTTTCGATATCCTCGGGGTGTATACGGGCCATATTAAATTAATTCCATGAATTAAACACTTTTCAGATTATTGTTGCAAAATTAAGCAGATAATGAATCCCATTAACCCGTTTGAAATTAAATGAAACTTGCTAAAAGATCAAAATTCGTTTATTCTAATATTGAGGTTAAAAATGAAAAAGAACCAGCCGCCATCACTGATCAAGACCACTCCTTATCTTCAGGATCCCACTGAATGCGATGTCTGGCTGACCCGCTCTGTAATCTCCTCTTCAGCCATCGAGGGTGTCGGATCTGCTGCCGGCAGTGCACTCGGGTTAACAATGCAGGTCCAGAAAACTAAGATTGACCGCGTCGCTTCAACGTCCTCTCAATCAACGCGCTAAATATCTCCTCCATCGGACCGCCGGTCTATTATAGCAATCCCCTTTTCGTTAAGATTTATCTGAATCTTTTCAGTTTTGATTAACCTATTTTTTCAGACGCTTTTGGCAATGATGGGAAGTGGCCTGATACGTAGACGAGATTGTTCAAAGACAACGATGCTATCCTGGACCAATACTTCTTCGATGGCTCCGAGGTTTTTTTGAAGGAGGGTTACCTGGCTCTCAGGTCGCCGTTCCGATCCGCGCCTGAATAAAATAACCGAAGGCTTACTCTCCTGGTGGAGGGCCAATAATGTACCGAAGTCGGTATCGGCTGAAATAAGGATCCGGTTTTCAAAAGCGGCTAAAGAAAAAATTTCTTCTTCCGTCGCCGCCTGCATTCCTAAATCGCGGACATGGACGGCGACATATCCCAGCCGAATAAGCGCCTTTGCTACCATTGGAGATAGAGCATTATCTATCAGAAACTTCATGAAGCCTTCAATAAAGGTAGTTCCCGTTCCCGAACCGCTTCAGCAGCATAATGTAAGGCCTCCTGGATATCTGCCGCTTCCAGGTCAGGATAAGCTTCCAGAATTTCTGCGTCCTTCATGCCATCAGCCACCATCCCCACAACGGTAGCTACGGGGATCCGAAGTCCGCGAAGACAAGGCATACCCCCCATTTGCGCCACATTAACCGTAATTCGTTTAAACTCCATTCTTGACCTCCCGCAGCAAACCATCTATTCGGTGATTTACTGCTATAAGTATATCATACCTTTCAAAAAATTTCTACCGGACGATTTTTTATGGATATACCCTCCAACCTGCTTGTCCGGATTGGTCTTGTTTTCTTCGGCTTCGCACAGGATGCGCGAGAGCGCCTGACTGGCTTTTCATTGCCGGCCCTTGAGCAATTGATTTTTATTGCGATCTTAAAAAGGCAATGCTCGGCTGTTCATTGCCTTTTCACGACAATGAAAAATGTTCAGTCCGTCAGTGTCCGGCCTCGTCCCATGACCGTTAGGGATATAAGTGCGCCTAGTAAACGGGCGGTTGATAAAGATTTAAAAAATGTCGGAAACAGGCTCCCGGCCTTGCTCTCCGATCGATGGCTCATACCAGCCGATATATTCCGAATCCGGCCTGGCCACCGCTTGCAGGAATCGAAAAACCTTCCTTTCGCCAGCCGTAGCGCTTTCAAAATCATCGATGTCCTCTGGGCTCATGCGGGCCATGTTAATTCAATTCCATGAATCTAAAAAGGTCACAGATTGTGTTTATTGAATGAAATGAACAACGTCCCCCTTTTTAATAAATTTATCGCCAAGGAGCAAGATTTTTAGTCCCGTAAATTCGAAATTCCGGATGGAAACTCTCTAAGGACCGGTTCCTAAATTTTCTTTTCGTTTCCCATCTTTTTGTGCTAATAATAAAAGGACATGGAATCAAACCGTCCTACTTCGCTATCTCTTTTCATCCCCTGCCTGATGGACATGGTTTTTCCCCAGGCGGCCCGGGACCTGACGGCCCTCTTAAGAAACCTGGGCTTTCAAGTGG
>JAZDOU010000335.1:0-8601 GCA_043798385.1 Pseudomonadota bacterium | reverse complement strand
TCCTCCTCACGCCTGGAGAAAGGGCGAGAGTGGCGGAATTGGTAGACGCACTGGACTTAGGATCCAGCCCTGGAAACAGGGTGGGGGTTCAAATCCCCCCTCTCGCACCAATAAATAAACCGGTAAGGAATAATTGACCATGAAAGTACAGTTGGAAGAGATCTCTTCGATCAAGAAAACATTAAATATTGAAGTGGAAGCGGAACAGATCAAGAAGGAATGGGAATCGGTCGTAAAAAGCTTTAATAAAAAGGTAAAACTAAAGGGTTTCAGGCCGGGGAAGATTCCGGTCAATGTGTTGACTAAAATTTATGGCCCCCAAATAGAAGAAGAATCGGTTTCCCGGATAGTCAATCGCACCTACCCCGAAGCCTTGAAGGAGACAGGGGTCATCCCCCTGGCTTATCCGGAATTGGACTGTCCTGCCCTGGATATAAAGGCCCCATTTATTTATAAGGCCACCATTGAACTAAAACCTGAAATTCCCATTTCAGATTATAAAGGTCTGGAATTGAAGAAATCCCTGGTCAGCGTAACTGAAGAAGATCTCGAAAAAAGGCTCTCGGCCATTCAGATGAGCCATGGCGAGTTACTTACCCTTAAAGAAGAACGACCTTTAAGAAAAGGGGATTTTGCGGTTATTGATTATCAGTCTTTTATGGATGGCCATGAGGTCCCCGGCGGGTCGGCCAAAAATTTTGACCTGGAAGTTGGGGCCGGTTATTTTAATGAAGCGTTTGAAAAAGAGTTGCCGGGGATGGAAAAAGGGGAAGAAAAAGAATTTGATATCGACTTCCCGCAGGACTATGGAAATCCCTCCTTGAGCGAAAAGAGGGTCCACTACAGGGCAGTATTACTGGAGATCAAGGAAAGGCGCCTCCCAGAACTGAACGATTCCTTCGCCCAAGGTCTTGGAAAGGATTTTTCTTCTTTGGAAGATTTAAGAAAGAAAATCCGGGAAGATCTGGAAATAGAGGAAAAGCGCAAGGCCGATTTGAAATTGAAGGAAGACCTGATCGATGGCCTGATCGCCAAAGCGGAATTTGATGTCCCCGAGGCCTTGGTCAATCAGGAGATCCAACTGATGATGATGCGGATAGAACAAGACCTGAGCCGTCAAGGGCTCTCCTGGGAAAAGACCGGTCTCGATCCCTCTAGTCTTATGGAAAAATTTCGTTCTCCGGCCCAAAAAATGGCTCGAAGAAAATTGATCCTGGAAAAGATCGCTCAATTGGAGTCCCTGGCCATCAGTCCGGAAGAAATTGAAGAGGAGCTTCAAAGGATTGCCGGGCAAGTGAACCAGTCGGCGACCATTGTTAGAGAAATATATAATAAAAATAATATGATGCCTCAGCTTAACCAGCAGCTCCTCGAGGAAAAGACCTTGAATTTTCTTCAGGAGCATGCTACCATTGAAACCGTATAAGAAAAGGAATCCACAATGACTTTAATCCCTATTGTTGTTGAACAAGATACCCGTGGTGAACGGGCCTATGATATCTATTCTCGTTTATTGAAAGACCGGATCATTTTTTTGGGAGCCCCCATAGACGATTATGTGGCCAATCTGATGATCGCTCAACTTCTTTTTCTCGAGGCCGAGGATCCGGATAAAGATATCCATATGTACGTCAATTCCCCCGGGGGTGTGGTCACTTCCGGTTTGGCGATTTATGATACCATGCAATACATAAAACCCAACATCTCTACCCTTTGCCTGGGTCAGGCTTCCAGCATGGCCGCCTTATTGCTGGCCGCCGGGACCAAAGGGATGCGCTATGCCCTGCCTCACTCCAGGATTCTTATCCATCAGCCCTTAGGGGGGGTCCAAGGCCAGGCCACGGATGTCGGCATTCAGGCCAGAGAGATTCTCCGGATGCGGGAGGAATTAAATGAGATTTTGGTTGCTCATACCGGCCAGTCGTTAGATAAAATTGAGACCGACACCGACCGGGATTTTTATATGACCGGAGAGCAGGCCCTGGCGTATGGGATTGTCGATAGTGTCATATCCAAGAGGGAAGAATTTCTCAAACCGGTTAAATAGGTTCCATCCGGAAACAAGAAGTTTCCGGATGCAGAATAAATAACAACCCTATTAATAAATGCTTTTGGTTTGTTGAAACTGAAAGCTGGAAAATTTCCAAAAGGATTCGTGTCGATGAATAAAAGAACAAACGGCAAAGGGAAGGGAAGCGATTTATTATGTTCCTTTTGCGGGAAAAGTCAGGATGAAGTAAAAAAACTCATTGCCGGGCCATCCGTCTATATATGTGACGAATGCATAGGATTGTGTAATGAGATTATTGCCGAAGAATATGAAAAAGAAGAGGCCCATCTGGGAGAGAAAATTCCTAAACCGGTCGATATAAAAGGAATTCTGGATGAATATGTCATCGAACAGGAAAAGGCCAAGAAAATTCTTTCGGTAGCCGTTCATAACCACTTCAGGAGAATTGATAACAAGATCGATCTGGAAGGGGTGGAACTTCAAAAAAGTAATATCCTGTTGATCGGACCTACCGGGTCTGGAAAGACGTTACTGGCTCAAACGCTGGCCAAAATCTTGAAAGTCCCCTTTACCATTGCCGATGCTACCACCTTGACCGAGGCCGGCTATGTGGGAGAGGATGTCGAAAATATCATCCTCAACCTCCTCCAGGTGGCGGATTACGATGTGGATCGGGCCTGCCGGGGGATCGTTTATATTGATGAAATCGATAAAATAGCCCGAAAATCAGAAAATGTTTCCATTACTCGGGATGTCTCCGGCGAAGGGGTCCAACAGGCCTTGTTGAAAATCATTGAGGGGACCATGGCCAGTGTCCCTCCTAAAGGAGGCCGGAAACACCCTCAACAGGAATTCGTCAAGGTGGACACGACCAATATCCTCTTTATCTGTGGAGGGGCCTTTAATGGACTGGATAAGATCGTCCAGACCAGAAGCGGGGCTAAGGTCATGGGCTTTGGGGCCGATATCCGGAAGCAATCGGAACAAAAAAGACTGGGAGAGATCCTGGACCAGGTTCAGCCCCCGGATCTATTGCGTTTCGGGTTGATCCCGGAATTTATCGGTCGTTTGCCGGTCATCGCTACCCTGGACGAATTAAGTGAAGAGGCCATGGTCCGTATCCTGACCGAACCTAAGAATGCCATTGTCCGACAATATCAAAAATTGTTTGAAATCCAGGGGGTGGCCCTGAAATTCACCGATGGAGCCATCAAGGCAGTCGCCCGCGAGGCCTTAAAAAGAAAATCCGGTGCCCGGGGCCTGCGCTCCATCCTGGAAAAGGCCATGTTGGACATCATGTTTGAGATCCCCTCTATGAAAGACGTCCGGGAATGTGTGGTTGGCGAAGAAGTCATCCTTCAGAACGAATCGCCCATTCTCTTGTTTGAAAATCAAGCTGAAACGGCTTAAGGCCGGATGCCGGATACTTGATGCTGGATACTTGATACTGGATAATCCATTTAATCAGCAAGGAATAAATAGATATGGCCATGTTTGCTAAAGACGGGGAAAGTCGAGAAACCGGGGGTCTAAGACAGATCATCCCGGTACTGCCTCTGAGAGATATTGTTGTCTTTCCAGGGATGGTGGCCCCTTTATTTGTGGGTCGAGAAAAATCCATTCAAGCCCTGGAATACAGTATGTCCCTGGAAAAAGACATCCTGTTATTGACCCAACGCCAGGCCAAGATGGACGAACCTTCGGAGGGTGATCTCTACCAGGTCGGGACCGCCGGCAGTATCCTGCAGATGCTCCGTCTGCCTGATGGGACCGTCAAGGTTTTGATTGAAGGGCGCTTTCGAGCCCGGGTGCAACGGTATCTCCCCAACCGGACCTTTTACTTAGTCGAGGTGGAAAAGATCCAGGACATCGTGCCGAACCCGGCTGAACAAGAGGCCCTGGTTCGGACGGTCAAACAGAGCTTTGAAAGCTATCAGAAACTTAACAAGAAGATTCCCCAGGAATTGGTCCATACCATCAACGGATTGGATGACCCCATCCGGTTGGTGGATTCCATCGCCCCCCATTTGGGCAGCAAGATCGAACAAAAGCAGGAGCTTTTGGAATTGTCCCAAGTGGATCGGAAGCTGGAAAAGCTCTATGAATTCATGCGTGGGGAGATGGAAATTCTGGAAATTGAACAACGCATCAAGGGTCGGGTCAAAAAGCAGATGGAGAAGACCCAGAAGGACTATTATCTGAATGAGCAGATTCGGGCCATTCAGAAAGAGATGGGTGAGCAGGATGATTTCAAAAGTGAGATCCAGGAATTAGAAAAAAAGATCAAACAGAAACGGATGTCCAAAGAGGCCAATGTCAAAATTCGGGCCGAATTAAAGAAGCTGAAAATGATGTCCCCCATGTCCGCCGAGGCCACGGTGGTCCGCAACTATATTGACTGGCTGATCGCCCTGCCCTGGTATAATCGAACTAAAGACAAATTGGATATCGATGCTGCCGAAAAGATTCTGAATGAAGACCATTATGGCTTGGAAAAGCCCAAGGAACGGATTTTGGAATATCTGGCCGTTCAAAGTCTGGTTAAAAAAATTAAAGGTCCGATCCTTTGTTTTGTTGGTCCGCCGGGGGTCGGGAAGACCTCCCTGGCCAAATCCATTGCCAGGGCCACCGGGAGGAATTTTATAAGGATCTCGTTAGGCGGGGTCCGGGATGAAGCTGAGATACGCGGGCATCGGCGAACCTATATCGGCGCCTTACCGGGTAAGGTTATCCAGTCCTTAAGAAAAGCCAAATCCAATAATCCGGTCTTTTGTCTGGATGAAGTCGATAAGATGAGCACCGATTTTCGAGGAGATCCCTCGGCTGCTTTGCTGGAAGTCCTCGATCCGGAACAGAATTTCGCTTTTAACGATCATTACCTGGATGTAGATTACGATCTATCCGAGGTCTTTTTTGTCACTACGGCCAACACTCTTTTTTCCATCCCCTTGCCATTACAAGATCGTATGGAGATCATTCGACTTCCCGGGTATACCGAACCGGAAAAGCTACAAATCGGCCGTCAGTTCCTGATCAAAAAACAGCAAGAGGCCAATGGGTTGACGGCCGAGAATATCCATTTTACCGACAACGCCTTATTGACCATTATCCGCCGCTATACTCGCGAGTCCGGGGTCCGCAATCTGGAAAGGGAAATAGCCACTCTCTGCCGGAAAGTGGCTAAAGAAGTGGTCCGGAAGGGCAAAGAAACTCAAATCGAAATAAATTCCAGCTCAGTCCAGAAGTTTTTAGGGGTCCCCAAGTTCCGCCATGGAGAGACCGAAGAAAAAGACGAAGTGGGTATTACGACCGGTTTAGCCTGGACCGAGGTGGGAGGGGAATTGCTCCTGACGGAAGTGGTTCTCATGCCTGGAAAAGGCAAACTGATCATTACCGGGAAACTGGGAGAGGTTATGCAGGAATCGGCTCAGGCGGCCTTGAGTTATGTCCGTTCCCGGGCCATGCAATTGGGCCTGCCGAGAAACTTTTATCAGAAAATGGATATCCATATCCATATCCCGGAAGGGGCCATACCGAAAGACGGACCATCGGCCGGCATTACCATCGGTACTTCCATTGTTTCCGCCTTACTCCGAAAGCCGGTCAAAAGGAAAGTGGCCATGACCGGTGAGATCACTTTGCGTGGTCGAGTTTTGCCCATTGGAGGGCTGAAAGAGAAGATTATTGCCGCCCATCGAGGGAAGGTCAAGATAGTGATCATCCCTAAAGAAAACGAAAAAGATCTGAAAGAAATCCCCGTTCGAATTTTGAAGGCCCTTGAAATTATTCCCGTGGAACACATGGATGAGGTATTGAAGGCGGCCTTGGTGGTGGAAGATCCGGAAACGTTATTTAAAGAGCACCAGGAAGAACCCCTGCCGTTCTTCCATGAAGAAGTCCCTGTGGTTCCTGAACTTACTGCCCATTGATTTCAAGACAGAAAGAATCCTCATCAATAAATCAGAGTTCAAACCCCTTGACACACCCCCTTTAGAAAAGGTAAGGTTAACCCCCGAACAAGGGGTATAACCGATTATGAAAAAAACAATCGGGGTCAGTGCCGTCCTTTTGGCCTTTTTTTGCCTGGCCCTTTATTTGCTGATTTACCACAGCGATATCTATCTCACCTTTTTAGACCGGAAACGTTTGTCCGATTTTGTCAAATCATTCGGAAAACAGTCTCCCCTGATATTTATTGCCCTCCAGGTCTTTCAGGTCCTTTTTGCGCCTATCCCGGGTGAGGTCACCGGCTTTCTGGGCGGATTCCTGTATGGAAATTTTTTCGGCATATTGTATTCCACTATCGGCTTAGGGATTGGTTCCTGGCTGGCTTTTATCTTTTCCCGCTGGGCCGGGCAACCCCTGGTTGAACGGATTGTCAGCCCCAAGGTCCTGCAGCGTTTTGATTATCTGATGGCTCACCAGGGGGCCTGGATAGCCTTTCTACTCTTTTTGATCCCGGGTTTTCCCAAAGATTATATGTGTTATATTTTGGGATTAGGTCATATGAACCTGAAGACCTTTCTGATCATCTCCACTGTCGGACGTTTATTGGGAACCATTATGTTGACCCTCCAAGGATCCTTGGTGCGGGACAAGAACTATTCGGTCCTAGCTATAGTAATCGCGGGATCACTCCTCTTGTTGTTAGTCGCCTACCTGTTGAGGGGAAAGATGGAGGCTTACCTGAGCAGAAGACATCGGAAACACCATCCGGAACTACAGGATCAAAAATAAAACAGGCCTTAATTTTTCTTGAGTTTTGTTAAAAAGATCAGGATTCTTTCCTGATCCAGATAGGGCAGGTTTAAAAAAATCGGCGTTTCTATTTGAAAGCCTTTTTTTTGGATCTCGACCTCCAGGTCGGCAATCTCTTTGAGGCCTTGTCTTCCTTTCATCAGCATGAACTTCCCGCCCAAAGGGAGATAACCAGACACCCCGCCAAGGAGTTCTTTCAACTTTCCGATTGCCCTGGCAATGATAATATCGAATTGGTTGGACTCCAACAGGGGAAGGGGTTCTTTGCCCAGGTAGCCCTGGATCACCCGGGTATTCCGCAGATTCAGGTGACGGACGGCTTCTTTTAAAAAGTTGACTTTCTTGGTTGAAGCATCGATCAACGTGACGGATTGGTTGGGGCGGCAGATAGCGATCGGCAGTCCTGGAAATCCTGCTCCGGACCCTAAGTCCAGGATTTCGGCTTCCTCCGGCAGATAGGGTAGGGGGGTAAGGGAATCTAAAAAATGCTTGACGATAATCTCTTGGCAAGAGCGCAGGCCCGTCAGGTTGATCACCCGGTTCCATTTTTGTAATAACAGCAGATAATCCCAGAACTGTTCTAACTGCAGGGCCGACAGGGAAATCCCTAAAGCCCCGGCCCCCTGTTCCAGAAGCCTTTTTCCTCCCTCCGGATCAATGTCCGGGTTGATAGGAGGTTTGTCTTTTAATGGGTTCATTTGACCGGCCTTCGCTTTTAAGATCATTAAGCATAATAAACTTAATTAGTTACGTCAAGATGTCTTTTCTGTTTTATTGACTATATTGAAATTTTTTGTTACTATTTCTCCATTCCCTTAAAGTTAATACAGATATTGACACCGTCGCGTGGCCTAACGATGCCGACTTTTCTCCAGATTTTCTCTATGAAATAGGACATTTAATCAGCGAACTACAGGATGCAACCGGCGGCTAAAAGCCGCGGCCGATCCTGAGCGTTGGGTTTCAGAAAAATATTGACAATAATTATACCATTGGTTATACTAAACCAAAACTAGGGGGTATAACGTATGGCAAATATTAAGACTGCGATATCAATCGAAAAACCTCTGTTCGAGCAAGTCGAAAATCTGGCTCATGAATTGAACACTTCACGAAGCCGTGTTTTTGCATTAGCCGCGACAGAGTTTATACAACGCCGCAAGAATCTGAAACTATTGGATGCTATCAACGTTGCATACGATGATTTTCCTGACACAAAGGAAACATCACTTAAGTCTATGATGCGTTCCCGGCATCTCAAAATGGTGCAAGACCAATGGTGATCAAGCAAGGCGATATATTCTGGATCGATCTCAAGGAACCTTCAGGCTCTGAGCCCGGCTATCGTCATCCCCATGTTATCGTTCAAAATAATCTTTTCAATCGAAGCCGTATCAACACAGTAGTTGTTTGCCCACTGACATCTAACCTCAAAAGAGCGACAGCACCAGGGAATGTTTTGTTGAATAAAGGCGAAGCAAACTTGCCAAAAAAAAGTGTCATTAACCTCTCTCAAATATTCACCGTAAATAAAAGCGATTTAACAGAAAAAATCGGATCATTAAAGTATGAACGGATAACACAAGTACTTCAAGGGATCAAACTACTTACCGAACCAAGGGAAGTCGATGATAAAATATAAAATTTGAAGAGCACCCAACCGGCGGGTGGAGAGGGATGCGAAGTAACAGTTCGTTTCCATCCGGAAATTCGAATTTCCGGATGGAAACACCTCGATTTCGGCCGGTCGATTTTATCGACCTATGCTAAGGTCCCCATTCGGGGACCGGCCGGTCGATTTTATCGACCTATGCTAAGGTCCCCATTCGGGG
>JAZDOU010000315.1:0-3818 GCA_043798385.1 Pseudomonadota bacterium | reverse complement strand
CCACTTGTCCTTATCAAAATGCATCCTTTCAATACAAGCCTAATATTTTACGGGGAAAATCCGGGGAAAATCCCCGTATTATTCGTAAGATAACAGGCGGGTCCTAAGATTTATCCTTTTGTTTTTTATGCCGATTTTTTTTCTAAGATTCTCTCTGTGAAACTCGATGGTTTTAGGGGAAAGGCACATTTGATCGGCTATTTCTTTGTTTGTTTTGCCCTGTTTTACAAAATTTGCGACCTGAATTTCCATAGGGGTTAACTTTAGTAATTTAACAGACAACTTTCTTGTAAACGGTGACGTCAGGTCATTTAAATTTGTCGATAGAATAGCCAGTAAATTTGTCTGGCTTTGATTTAAGCAGCTATTTTTCAGTTTCTCCAGATAGGGTTCGACCAATTCTTTCACGTTGATCAAAACCGCTTCTTCCAGCCGGCTTTTATCTTTTGCTTTTCTCTTCAGCAAAACCTTCAAGGCCGTATTGGTCTCTTCCAGATGACGACGCTTTAACTGCAATTCTTTCTCTTTTTCCTGAAGCGCCTGTAACGCCAGTTTTAGTTCGGTAATATCGGTAATGACTGCAAAGGTGCCGTTATAGGTTCCATCAGCACTAAAAAGGCCCCGCGGCGATATAATGGTATGAACCTTTTGGCCGTCCTTTCTGGTCCAGGTTATTTCGTATGAACTTCGTTTGCCTTTCTTTCTTTTTTTTCGCTCCCCCTCAAGAATCTTTAGATTGGCCTTATCCAATAATATCGTGGGTGGTTTCCCAATTAATTCTTCACGGGTATAACCGGCCATATTTAAACCCTGATCGTTTATATATATAATCTTACCATTTTTATCTTGAATACCCATTCCTTCCCGCATTGTTTCACCCAGCATCCGGTAATGCTGTTCGCTTTCTTTCAAGGCGCTTTCTGTCCATATGCGGTTGGTGTTGTCGCGAACAAGGGGTGCCCATTTCTCAATTTTGTTCCGTTCTTTTTTAAGATGAACAACGCTGTGTTCGTCTTTTTCCCGCTTCAGGGCGTCTTTTGCATTTGTCAATTGGGTCGTTAGCTTCATCACCTTTTTTTTAAGGTCCTCGTTTTCTTTCTGGAGTTTTTTTTCTCTTTGTTTTAGGGAAGCGATATCGTGAGAGGTTCCAATAATACCAATTGTTTCGCCCAATTCATTAACGGTTGGTTCTTGAGCCATCAGATAACCTCCGGTGACTTTTAAAATTAAGGTTCTTCTCCCAAATAGTCCACCCTCAGCAGTAGCCTGCTACGGAGGACGGGTTGGGAGAAAGGGGCCATGGATTCGAGGGGTCAAGGATTCAAAAGTGTTTGTTTTTAAATGACTTTACCGGGGCTTTTATAAAATCACCCTGGCCCCCTTTTTCAAAGGGGGAACGAAATGCGGGGGATCTTTTTTATTATTGCTAACCTCCCAGCTTGCCTCGCCTGTCCCGTAGCTCCGGAAGATGGTACCGGGGTTAAATTTCGACAGAACAGCGAAGCGGATTTAACTGGGGCTTCCCGGCCTTCCAGCTTAACAGCTTATTTGCATTTCACTCGGATCCTATTTTTTTTCACTTGAATCCCGGAACTCTGAAACCCTTGCTCGTAGGATCACCCACTCTTTTGGAGGTGATCTAAAAAATTTATACTTCGAAAATTTCAATTTCCTCCGACATATTCTTCAAATTAAACTTGCCCAATGGTTTTATAGGGAAGTGATCCTTTACGCGCCCGGCAGTGGTCTTTGAAAGAAATATCTTCCCACTGGTTGACTGCCCGCCAATTCTCGCGGCCACTGTGGTGGTTAACCCCCTGGCGGTATAGGTCCAGCGCGAGCCGGTAAGGCTGTCGAATTTTGCCGCTCCCACATGGGCCTGCCCTGAATTTATTCCCATGTTGATGACCATCGGGGCACAAAGCGCCTTAAACTCATTTTTAATGCGGGCCGAATCTTCCCTGATTTTCAGTGCTGTTTTTACGGCTTCTAACGCGTTGGTTGTTTTATCCTCGTTCATAAACAGTACCATGAGGCCGTCACCGGCAGTCTCGTTCACATCGCCGTTGTTCGCAAAGATGGCATCCATAAATACGGAGAAACATTTTTCGATGGCTTCATTGAGTTGGCTTCCATCCAGCTGCTCGCACATTTTGGTGTAGCCCTCAATGTCCACAAAAAGAACCGAAACATCCTGTTCCCTGCTTTCAGGGAGCATCCCGTTTGGAGATTTTTCGATCAGTCGAGTTACCGTGTTGGGGACAAACTTACTCAGATTCGCTTTGACGTCTTCTAGGATTTCAACCTTTCGCAGAGCGGCTTTGAGATCATCGAGTGTTTTTTCAAGCTCGATGTTTTTATGCTGCAATTCTGTGTTCAGATTTTTGATCTCTTCAAACGATCTTGCGTTTTTTAGGGCGACGACCAGATTGTTCAAAAGGGTGACCAGCAACTCCTTGTCGGTCTCTCCGAAGGGCTCTTTGATCAGTTTTGGGCCTAGCACCAGGAGTCCCTGCCAGTCGGGTTCGGCCGTAAAAGGGTGGGAAAAGCCGACGGTATCGGGGGGAAGCCCGGCATGGCCAGTTCTTGCTTCATTTCCAACCCGGTCCTGCTGAAGCAAATGACCGGCATGCTTTTGCAGCAATGATGCGTCGTCCTCCTTATATCCGATCGTGACCGTGTGGCTTATTTTCCCAGTGGAACTCTCTATCAGCAGGAGCAGGCCTTCCATGACACCGAAGTTGCCCATGGTCATCAGCAGGAAATTTCTCAGAATGGTCTCGGTTTCCACACTGCTGAATATGTCCTTGCTGACATCAAACAGGGTCTTTAAATGAAAAACACGGCGGTCCAGCTCCGTTTGAACATTTTCAGATTCATGCAAAGAGGCTTTAAGCTGTTCTATTTCTTCAAGATCAGACATGATCACCTGATAACACGGTCTGTATTTTTATTGATGGATGGATTTAAAAAGGGTTTTAAAATGTATTTTAAGCTCCTGCCGGGTCTCCTTCAGCCGCCCAAGGAAGTACTCCGCGATGTTGGACAGAACGACCCGGCCAAGTTCATGGTCCTGCTGGATAAGTTTCTGAAGGTCCGATCGCCCAATGGCAAGCAAGGTGCTGTCCTCCACGCACCGGGCGGAAAGGCTGTATAAATAGGGCGGAATCAGGGCAGGTGACCCGAAACAGTCCCCCGGCGATCTCGCGATGGTGATCGGAAGTTCAACCGTCTCACCGATTTTAGTGAGTAACTCAACCGCCCCTTTCTTGAGGATGAAGATACGCTCGCCAGGTTCATTTTCGCGGTAAAGCCATCGGCCTTTTTTAAACATGGCTTCGTGGCTGATTCCGATGAGGCGTTCCTGTTGAAGCTCTGAGAGCCCTTTGAAAAGATAGCATGAAGATAACTGCATAAAACCTCCTCACGACCGGCCGGGTCATTAAAGAAATCCCCCTGGCCCCCTTTAATAAAGGGGGAATTCTTCTCCTCTCTTTCATAAAGGGAGGATGGGAGGGATTTTAAAAAGTTATCGTATGTGTACTGAGATGGGGTTCTGATGGACTGTATTATAGCGGTCGGTGTGAAATGAGAAGAACTGTCGAGGTGGAGACCCGAAACAAGAGTCAGTGAGACCGTGTGGTCTATGTAGATTCCGACATCGCTTTCAGCGCATCGTCCATTGTAGGGTAGATTTTGGCAAATTTTGTAATCCCCACCATGTTAAAGATTTTCTTAAAGTGTTCAGATAATCCCGTTATCCCGGTGTTTTGTTTGTTTCTATGTGTTTCAGCCAGAATCTGAATAAGGACGGCAAT
>JAZDOU010000282.1:0-6712 GCA_043798385.1 Pseudomonadota bacterium | reverse complement strand
TTGCAGGGGACCTGGAGGTGGGTTGCCGATCGTCAAACGGTTCCCGGAACGCTGACCGGAACCCTGACTTTCAACGGAGAGGTAAGAGTCATCGGATGGGAGACTGATCGCTGCCCCGGCCGGCAGATTTTCACCTCTGCCCAATTCTGGCTGAATTCTTCCGGCTATGTAAAGGGCAATAATCCCGCTTTTTGTTCCGATACCACTATGGAAGTCAAGTTCTCTATGGATTTTGTGGGAACTAGCAAAAAAACAATCAGCGGACTCATGGATATCCATTATTATGTAGATGAACAGAACACCTACGACCGGTTTGATATCACCATGACCAAACAGTAGGTCTTCGATTTTTATTGAAGTCTTGTTACCCCTTCATGTCCTCCAACGGCTTAACTCATACGCTCACCGGGCCTTTTCAATAAAAATATCCGGAAAGCGGTCATTGGCCTTGTTAAAGGTCAGACGGACAGCATCCTCCCAACGGGTTCCCACCTTCCAGAGAAAAATTTCATAATCGGCCAGGTCATGTTCGTGCTCGCCCTCGGATGCCCCCCATATCAACCACTGCCCATCGCGGGAGAATCGGGGAAAGTATTCATGGCTGAAAGAGAAGGGAAGGTCCATAAAAATGCTCCGTTCCACCTTTCGACTCGGTGAGGTCATCAAAAGGGTTCCCCCCTTCCCCCCCACTTCAACCCAAACCAAATCGGAACTTCGGGGCAGCCAGGTTATTTCACAGGCATCTTTTCCAAAAAAGGAAATGGAACCTTTGGAAAGGTCCATCAAGAAAACGCCATTGTGTTTTCCCCGCAGGGCCACCACCAAAAGCTCAGGGTTCTCAGAAGATAATTCGGGGTTGGAAGGTTCGCCTTCAAAAGGAGGAAGCCGACCATCGAAAATAATTTTCTCTCTTTGGGAAACCAAATCCTTCATAACGACCTGATGATCCCTTAAAAATAAAATCCGTTTTCCATCAGGCAACCACAGTGGAAAATTTCCATTGCGGGCGACCAAACCTTCTTTTCCAGTCTCCAGATCATACAGATAGACATCCCAGGGAAGTTGATCTCGTTCCGATACCCATTTTTTTTGAGATCGGGCGAAAACAATCCGGTTCCCTTCGGGACTGAACCGGGGGTGATAATCCACATGGGAGTGTTTGGTTAATTGATAGATGGTCAGTTCGGGCAGGGTCATTAAAAATATCCGGTGGGAACCGGTCCGGCTGGAACCCCAGACCACTTTTCCCTTCATGGGTCCGATGAGGGCACGAATGGATTCCTTGGATCCGGCCGGCCAATGGGTTTCCGTTGGTTTCAGGAAATACAAACCGAAATGACGGTAAACAGATCGAATCCCGAAGAGTGTAAAATAGACTACCGTCAGCAATACGGCGGACAAGGTCAAGGACCACCATACTATTTTTCTCTTCCTTGAATTGCCTTTTTCCGTTGTCAAACCTGCTGTTGTCATGACCTGCCCTCCCAAAGTTCCCCCTTTTGGGCAGTTTTGAGTTTAACCTTGTCTCAATCCCCCCCGTATGTTATAAAATATCAATTGACAAACGACGAACGGTTTTTCGTTTTACTGTTGATCCACAGGAGATCTAATGAGAATCTTATTAGTTTTGACCGAAATAAATCAAAAATTCGGTGCCTTGGGGGCCGCCCATGGCTTGATGTCCATTTCCGCATACCTTAAACAAAATGGTTATTCCGATATCCATTTCGGTTATTATCCGGAAAAGGACTATCTTGAAAAGTGGAAAGAAGACCTCGATCATATCAAACCCCAATTGATCGGTATCTACGCCACGGCACCCCAGTTTCAATTCATTCAAAAAATGGTCCAGGCCGTGTCCGATCCGGCACCGTTTATCATCCTGGGAGGACCCCACCCGACTATTTTCCCCCAGTGCCTGGAACAGACCTCGCGGTTGAATGCCATTTGTATCGGGGAAGGGGAATATCCCATGCTCGAGCTGGCCCAGGCCTTGGAGCAGGGAAAGGATTATACCCAAATAAAGAATCTTTGGGTAAAAGAAAATGGCCGCCTGATCGAAAATCCGACCCGTCCTTTCATCCAGGACCTGGACAGCCTACCTTTTGTGGACCGGGAGCTGAACGACCATCAAAAGGTTATCGACAACTGGGGGCTTTCTCAGATCCGGATTATGGCCGGCCGGGGGTGTCCCTTCAATTGCACCTTTTGTTCCAACCACCGGATCAGGAAATTGCAGGAAGGGGGCTATGTCCGCTTCCGCAGTGCCGATCATATCATTGAAGAAATAAAAAGGCTTCAAAAAAGATACCGCTTCAACGAGATCCTGTTCGATGATGACATCTGCTGGATCGATCGGGACCTGGTTCATGAGTTTGCTGATCGTTATAAAAAAGAAATCGGGCTTCCTTTTATGTTTTCCGGCCGGGTAGAAATCCTGGACCGGGATAAACTAACCAAATTGAAGGAGGCCGGAGGTACCCGTGTCGGATTTGGGGTGGAACATGGGGACCAGAAATTTCGGAACACCGTTTTACGAAGAAACATGACCAACAAACAAATTTTGGAGGTCTCTCGGATTGCCAAGGATGTGGGACTCCAGGTCAAAACCCTCAATATGGTCGGCCTGCCGGGTGAAACACTGGAATTGCATCAGGCCACCATCAAGATCAACCAACAAATTCAACCCGATGTGGTCGGGGTCTCCATTTTTTATCCCATGCCCGGGACCGATCTATACGATTTATGCCTGGAAAAAGGTTATATAAAGGAAGAATCGGCCTCCCTGGGGGATGGGGATACCATCTTTAAAAAAAGTCTTCTGAAGATGTCCCAATTCCCACCCGGTGAAATAGAAACGGCCATGCGCTGGTTTGCCTTCAAAGTCTTCCGACCTTTTTCCAAGATCAAGGCCGTTGGCTATTGGGTTCTCTATTCCAGATATGGTGAGCCTTTATTAAACTTCATGGGGCACCTTCGCCGGCCCTTAAGAAAATTACTCAAGGGATTATAACCGGATCTCATAGATACAATGGGTATAAAGGAAAAGGAATTTTTAGACGAGGTAAGGGTCAAATCCCTTTTTGACCAAAAAGGTGGATTTGTCCAAAAGTATAAAAAGCTGATGGTCGGCGATCAAAGTTGGTGGTTGTTGATTAAATTTGAACTAATCGTTACCCTCTTTGGCTGGATCCCGGGAGCAATAGGACTGGCCTTACGTTATGTCTTTTTCCCATTTATTTTTAAAAAGGTGGGTAAAAAAGTCATCTTCGGCCGAGACATGAATATCCGCTGTCCCCATAAAATAACCATCGGGGATCAGGTAATTTTTGATGACGACGTCTTTTTGGATGCCAAGGGGGCGACCAACGAAGGAATCCGCATCGGCAACAAAATTTTTATCGGTCAGAACACCATCATTCAGACAAAAAACGGAGATATTATCTTGGAAGACGAAGTCAATATCGGCTATCAATGCGTAATTGCCTCCACCAACCATCTGAAAATTGGGGCCCGGACCTATCTTGGGCCATATTGTTTACTGATGAGTGGAGGAGAACACGATGTCACTTCTCCCCAGATGGAGCCGGGCCGCTCCCTTCCATTGGAGATCGGAGAGGATTGCTGGATTGCCGCCAAGGTCATTGTATTTCAGAATAGCCATATTGGAAATCACTCGGTTATAGGAGCCCTCAGCTTAGTGAACACCCCCATCCCCCCGGACAGTATTGCCGTGGGAACACCGGCCCGAGTGGTTAAAAACCTGCCTAAAAAAGAATGATGGGAAAAAAAATCTTTTTCCTGTTCTGTTCCTTTCTTACCACCGGTCTTCTCCTTTATTATATCTTTTCTCACCCTACCGGATTGTCCTGGAAGCACCTGATTACCCGGTTCAATCCCCTCTATGGTCCGGCCTACCTGGCTCTTTATGGGACAGGTCTTTTCCTCAGAACCTGGCGGTATCATCTTCTAATAAAAGCCTCTTCCCTTCAAACCAAAGTACCTTTCGGCCCGCTGACCTTAGTGACCGCCGCCCGCAATATGTTGGTGGACCTGCTCCCGGCCCGTGTGGGTGGACTTTCTTACCCGATCCTCTTAAATCGGGTGGTCGGGGTAGACTTGTCCCATTGTCTGACTTCTTTTACCTATGCCTTTGTCTTTGATTTATTAAGTCTCGGTCCCCTGTTGGGTCTGGCGGTCTTGTTGGACAGCCTAATGACCTCCCGCACCTATCTCTGGCTCTGGGCCCTATCCGGATTGATCCTGGGTATCAGTGTCTTGGCCTTGCTTTTGCTGGACCCTCTGGCCAAACGATTAAACGTCTGGGCGGAAAAATGGGAAAAGATAACCTCTCCCCGCCCCAGGGCTCCCTGGAAACAAACCTTAACCGGGCAACTGAAAAAGATCGAACAGTCTTTTTACAGCCTGCGGACATCGGGGACCTTCTGGCCCCTTTTAGGGCTTTCGCTCCTTATTCGGGTAATTAAATATACCCTTCTCTATTTGATGCTGATGGCGGTTATAGAGGCGCTGTTGGACCAGAAACCTCATTTGCCTTTCTTGATTATCCTTTTTGGTTTAATGGGGTCCGAACTTTCGGCCAGTTTACCGATAAGCGGTTTGGCCGGTATCGGTTTCTATGAAGGTATCCTGGGGGCAACATTGGCGGGATTGGGAATTCAACCGGCACAGGGGGTTTCTTTGGCTCTGGCCATGCATGTCCTGACCCAGGTTGTGGATTACAGCCTGGGTTCAGGGGCGTTGGCCGGCCTTCTTTATCTTTGGATGGTCAGAAAGAAGAGGGCTACTGCTTGACGCCGGAAATCGTGAAACAGGAAAACCGGCTGCCTCCGATCAAAAGCCACATAAGCTGGCAGAGGCCGCGGGAGAAGGGACCGGGGTAAGGGAACTGGGTTTTATGTTGATTCTGACCCTTATTGCCGGAAATCTTATAGAGTAAATCGCTTATTTTTTGGGTGGCCGGGTACCCGGCAAAGGTACTCCGGAAATCTTTATATTCGTCCAGGGAAAAAGCATAGAAATAGTCCCGAACCCTTAGGGGGGCAAAAGAGCCCTTGTATTTTACATTGGCCTTTTTCATCCATTCCAGGACCCGACCGGCGCTGTGAACCTCCTCATAGGGAATGCCATAGGTATCATAGGCCAATTGCTCGGTATTTAATCCGTAGTATCGTTTATCCAATTTTTTAAAGGGACCGGGAAAGTATTTTTTCCCCAGTTCGACCCTTTTGTCAGGATCATTGGGGGCCATTCGCTGGATGATTTTTTGACGGATGGTCACCGGCCAGCGGCCAAAGGTATTATAGATGCTGATGGTCACGGTACCCCCCGGTTTGGTGACCCGGACCATTTCCCGAAAGGCCCCCTCGGTATCCCCGGTGATCATAAAAACCCCATAAGAATAGGAATAATCAAAACTATTATCCGGAAAATCCAGTTTTAATACATCCATTTTTTTGAAAGTAGCGTTCCCGACCTTGCCTTCCTCTTTCAGGCGGTTGGCTACGGCCAGAGAACCGTCCGACAGGTCAATCCCCACGGCCTCCGAGGCCTTACCTTCCATGGCATACCAAATAACATAGTTGCCCGTTCCACAGCCGCACTCCAGGGTTCTTTTACCTTGGTATTCACGGGGATGAATCCCCAGAACCTTCAACCTCCAGCCCATTTCTTCGGCCGTACGACGATTTACCGGCCAGGGATGTTTGGAATACATCCCGACATTTTTTTCTTTAATTACTCTAATCTCTTCTTCGGTTAATAATTCGGCCATCCAAATACCATCCAATACAAATTTCAAATTTTTTTCTGATTCAGGTTTTTCTCAGTGCCCTGTCAACAATTTTCCCTCAATGGGAAGGAGGAGAGGCCTGATGTTTTCTCTGTTGATTGATCGCTCTGAAGGGTTGAGCAACGGTCAACTTACCATAGGGGAAATGAAACCCTTTTCCGATCCTGAGAGTCTGACCGCCTTTAGGGATAGGGACTACCCCTGGCAGTTGGGAATTAATTCTTGGGTTTTCTAACATCTATGGAAAAATTGGTCAAGCTTTTTTTGTCTCTCTCCAACAACCAGGGATTGAACCCTGGGGCTTATACAGTTTTATATTCATCGAGCGGCCACCTTTAAAAAAATCTTGAGACAACGTTGTTAGACCCTCATTACCTCCTGGGCAACATTTTAGTTCGAAAATAGAATCTGGGGTCCACCGGTCCTCGGTCCTATTTTCATGTCCCGGCTTCCGAAGGGAAGCCTCCTTTTAGGTCGGCATAGCCGACCGTTTGGTGGTGCCACGCCCCAAAAGGCGGGGCATGGCGGCTTAGTACGAAAATAGAATTCGAGGGTTCAAATGAGGGGATGAGAGAATGAGTGGATGCGACGATGAGGTCTCATCCTCACATCATCCCATCCCCTCATTGACTCATTCTCTCGGCTCCTTGACCCTTTGAATTTTTCATCCTTCGTGGTGCCACGCCCCAAAAGGCGGGGCATGGCGGCTTAGTAAGATTCCGGTTTTAGATTGCTCATGCGGTAGGCCAGTCTGTCTAATTTTACTGTAAAGTCGATATGATGAACAATAAACCCTTCCGGAACATGCAATTGGGCCGGGGCAAAGTTTAAGATTCCTCGAATGGGGGTCTTTACGACCAGGTTAGCGGCATCCTGGGCCTTACTGGCCGGGGTGGAAAT
>JAZDOU010000274.1:0-3799 GCA_043798385.1 Pseudomonadota bacterium | reverse complement strand
TTTCCCATCCCTATGGGGCGCCACGAAGGATGAAAATGAACTCAAGGATTCAAGGGGTCCAGGATTTGAGAGAATGAGTCAATGAGGTGATGGGGTGATGTGAGGAGGAGACCTCATCATCACATCCACTCATTCTCTCATTTGAATCCTTGAATCCTATTTTCGTATCAAATTTAACACATCCAGGAAGAGAGTGCAAACAGCACCGATAAAAATTTAAAGTTGACAGTCCGGTGTGGGAAGTTTAAAAAAAAATATGCTCAGAGGCTGCCTCCTGAATCTGGACCTTATCCCCTACGAAGAGGCCTGGACCTTACAAAAGCAACTGGTTGCTCTGAAAAAAGCCCAGGACTTTCCGGACAGTCTCATTCTTTTAGAGCATCCCCCGGTTTTCACCCTGGGCAGATGGGGGAAAGAAACCAATTTGCGGGTGTCCCGGGACTATTTGAAACAGGAAGGGATCTCCCTGGTGCGTTGTGAACGGGGAGGAGACATCACTTACCACGGTCCGGGACAATTAGTGGGATATCCCATCCTGAATTTAAAAAATCTTCATCTGGGCGTAAAGGACTATGTCAACCGCCTGGAAGAGGTCATTATTGGCAGCCTGGGGGATTTTAAGGTTGCGGCCTTCCGGAAGGCAGGTTTCCCCGGGATCTGGGTTGAGGGGCAAAAAATCGCCTCTATCGGTATTGCCGTCCAAAAAGGGGTCGCCTTTCATGGCTGGGCCATTAATTACGCCCATAACCCGGCCCATTTTGATTTGATCACCCCCTGCGGACTGGAAGGCGTCCGCATGACTTCCCTTCAGGAAATAACCGGGCGGGCTGTCAATCCGGCCTCCCTTAGAGAACGGGTCGCCTTCCATTTCGGATCGGTTTTTAATCTTCGGATGGAATTGATCACAATGAAGGATCTGCAAAGGGTGCTGGATACTGGGTGCTGGATACTGGATACTGGGTGCTGGATACTGGATGCTGGATAAAAAACCTGAATCGAATATCAATAATCCCGCAATGAATAACATGAAACCAGCAACGAGCAACGAGCAACGAGCAACCCCTCCGGGGCGTAGGCCCCTCCGGGCCGGAGGCCGCAATCCGAAGCCCCCCTGGCTCAAGAAAAAAATCCCTTCAGGACCTCACAAGGCCAGGGTACAAGACCTTATCATCAAGGGCGGTTTGCATACCGTCTGTCAGGAGGCCGGCTGTCCTAATCAAGGGGAATGTTTTAGTCAGGGCAGCGCCACGTTTTTACTGATGGGCGACCGCTGTACCAGAAACTGTTTTTTTTGCGCGGTGGCCCATGGCCGACCGGACCCCTTAAGTCCGGAAGAACCCCTTCAAGTCGCTCAGGCCGTCAAGGCCATGGGGCTTTCCTATGCCGTCTTGACCTCGGTGACCCGCGATGATCTGGCCGATGGGGGCGCGGGGCATTTTGTCAGGGCTATCCTGGCTATTCGAGGCCTTTGCCCGGCAACGAAAATCGAATGCCTGATCCCCGATTTTAAGGGCCTTGAACCTGTCCTGGCCCTGGTGGCGGAAGCAGGACCAGGTGTAATCAATCACAACATCGAAACCATCAGCCGGCTTTACCCGACGGTTCGTCCTGAGGCCGGTTATCAGCGTTCGCTGACCATTTTAAACTTTTTTAAACAAAACTATCCAAGAATGTTGACCAAATCTGGATTTATGGTAGGATTGGGGGAAACGGAAGAAGAAATCAGGGTCTTGCTGATCGATCTATTAAGACATGGATGCGAGATCGTCACCATCGGCCAGTACCTCCAGCCATCGCCGGTCCATTGTCCTGTTCGGCGTTATATGCCTCCGGAGGAATTTATGGCCTGGGAAAAGGAGGCCCTGGCCATGGGATTCAAGGCTGTGGCTTCCGGCCCGTTTGTCCGAAGTTCTTATAAGGCCGAGGTTTTATATCGTCAGGCCCTATCGAAGAGATAAGTTATTTCCTGTTATCGTAAGGAGTATCAATGTGATGTCTGAATTGAAGTTTCACAAGGAACATGCCTGGATAACCGTCCAGGGTGATCAGGGGACCATCGGGATCTCCGATTATGCCCAGAAGCAATTGGGGGAGATCATCTATGTGGATTTGCCGGAAATCGATACTGAAATCCGATCGGGGGAACCATTATGTGCCCTGGAATCCAATAAAGTGGCCACTGATGTGATTGCGCCGGTCAGCGGGGTGGTCATAGAAACCAACGGGGCGTTGGATGACGAACCCAACCGTATCAATGCCTCTCCCTATGAGACGGGCTGGCTGGTAAAAATTTCTTTGAAAAATCCATCGGAGTTGGATACATTGATGACCCGGAGTGATTATGAGCAATTTATTGCTTCAAAATAATCTTCCTTAAAGGGGATACTATGTTGGCACAAAATTGGAAAGGCAGGCTTAAGGGCCGAACAATGAGTCTAAAAATCCTATTGTGTTTGACTTTATTAGGTACCCTGTTTGGCAGCCTCTCCTGCAATAATTCGGGAACCAACAGCACCAGCAGTTCCAGCGGTTCATCAGGCAGCGGGACCGGCTGGACGATCACGATTCAAATAGGCAGCAACCCGATTCTCTTGGGGAATACTACCTCGATTATGGCCATAGTCAGGGACAGCACCGGGGCCCCCGCCCCTAACGGGACGAATGTCTGTACCACGGTTGTTAGAAATGGTTTATTAAAACCGGGTGCGACAACATTATATGCCACCATTTGTGAAACCACCACTAACAACCTTGGACAAACGATACAGACCTATTCCGCTCAACTGACAACAGGTAACGATACCATCGAAGTTTCTTCCCAGGGTGTGATTGCTCGTGCGACCATCACGGTTAATTGATTTAGGATAAGAAAGGGTTCAAGGGGCCGAGGATTCAGGGATTGAAGGGAAATACGAAAAACCCTTGCATCCTCGAATGGTGCTCCTCGTTTTTTAATAACCTTTTAAGCAGGAGGTGCAGGATGATTAAACGTGTCTTTTTTGGTTTGGTTGTCTTTTTGACCTTAAGTATCTTTCTCGGGGGGGCCATCCTCTTGGCCCAGGAAGGGGCCAAAAGTGCCTCTCCTTCCCCCCCTCCCCCCAGCCCGGGGGCGGTTACCATTCAACTGGATAAAAGCTCCTTGGCTAATGGAGGCCAATTGACCGTTTCCGGCACGGCCCCTCCGGGGAAAGCGGTCTACCTGGAAATCTATGCCGAGAAAAAGGTCCGGGCTAATGTCTTCGACAACAAGAAAGATAAAAAGACCGGCAAGATCCCTTATATCCTCTACCTGACGGACGAAATGCCGGGGTACTATAAGATCGTAGTCCCCAAAAGCCTCCAATCCAAGCTGGATGAAATCAAAAAGGAGGGCAAGGGATGGTCTTTCTCCAAGGCCCTGAAAGACCTGGGGGCGGATAGTGCCTATCATGCCCCTGCCCAGATGGCTATTGCCCGCTATCAAGCCTCACTCCTGGCCAGTATTATCGGCTCGCGGGGTAAAATGCTGGCCCCGATGGATCCCCAGGAGAACGAGAAACGATCCATGCAACTGGTAAAATCTCGTTTCAGGGAGGTCGATAAATTGCTGGCGGCGGAAGTTGAAGTTAGCCCGGATGGGAATTACAGGGCTAATTTCACCATACGATCCGGTCTTCCTGACGGCAAGTTCACCATAGTCGCCGTCGCCGATAAAGGGTTGAAGAGCGAGCCTCTTACCATTGAGAATAAAATTGGTTTCCCGACGATTTACCTGAGTAATGCCGGCACCAGCATTAATCTCTTTTGGCCCTTTCTGTTG
>JAZDOU010000188.1:0-25450 GCA_043798385.1 Pseudomonadota bacterium | reverse complement strand
AAACCGGTATCCCTTTTCGTTTTTATCCAGTATACAGCATCTGTCCAAGGGACTTGATCAGCCCCTCATCTCCGTTAATATTTACAGCCCGATCTGTTTCCAGGTGAGCTTTTTAAAGGGGATTATATTCAGGGCATTGCTTTCTGAGGCGGTAACATAATCAATGTCTGAGGTCCCGCCCCCGCTGGTAATCCAGGAAGGATTCCTCCAGGTATTATCCCCGGTGGTATTAATATTGCGATCCTCTCCGGCTATATCGGCTACAAAAATCCCCCCGGTTATAGTCCCATTCCCCCCCCCACCTCTGATTAGGTTTCCTTTTCCCACTACCAGAACCATTCCATCATAACTGATATTTCCGTTAAGGGTCAGGTTTCCGGTGACCAGAAGTATGCCGGCCCCTGTGGTGCCCCCCGAGACGGTATAATTGTCATCAATGACTACGATCTTAGGGAAGGCGGTCGTTCCCAGGGTGAATCCAGGATTTGAAGGGGAAGAGAAATCGGCCATGGATTTTAGGTTGGTATAAAGGTCCTGGAGTTGGGAAAGGTTCCCCCAAGGATCCGGGATAACCATATTCACAACCGATGGGGAAGATAAACCGCCGCCAGTGTAATTGTCTCGTCGATTAATTGGAATTCCGTTGATGACATCTGTTCGTGCGTCCGCTGAATTAACGACAATGGCCGGGTGAGTGGCATCCCCGCTATAGGTGGAGGCATTGCTGCTACCCCCGTCAAACGATACATGGGGACCAGGCATGGTAATCGCTCCCGGGAGAGGGGGAATGCCCCCGCCCTTTTGAACGGTCGCTTGCACAATAGCCTGGGAATTATCCGGACCATATCCGAAAGAGGTCAGGGTAACGATGCCGTTATTATCGGTAATCGAGGTGACCCCGTCCACGGCATCGTTGGTTAAATAGACCCTGTAGCTCCCACTCCCCAGGGAGGTGGAATTGACATAAGGGCTGTCATCGGTGGTCGAGAAATTGGAGACATTGGTGCTGTCCGTCAATATCCCATTGGCCCCTTTGACTGAATTAAGTTCCTGGGACAGCGTGCCGCCCCCGACCAGTCTGGTCCTGAGCAGTTCCCGGGCCCTTTCGATGCCGGCTTCGGCTAAGTAGAAGGCCTGCTTGGACGTTTTGGTATTACTGGTTATCTTGGTCCCCACATTAGTCAAATTAACGGCAATAACCCCCAGGACCAACAGGACCGCAAGCATGAGGATGACGGTAACTAAGGCGATCCCTTTTTCTCCTTGAACATAAATAGCGAGTGCATTCCCCGCAGCTTGCTGCGGGGTTAGCGAGCGAACACCAATAATAGACATTTTCCTTTCATGGAAGATTCCCCGCACCTTGGTGCGGGGAGATTCAATTTTTCTGCTCATCTTTAATCAGCTCCTAATTTCTCTTCATCACCGATGTCTTGATATTATACGTGCGGTAATTGTTGGTGTTGGGATCCACCCGGGAGGTCCGGGCGGTGATGGTGATGTCTATCCTTTTGACAAGGGTTATGTCGTTAGTAGTGTTATTGCCGGCATCAAAAGGAGAAAGAGTACAGGCAGTGATATTGTCCGCCAGGGGCTGTCTGTCCGGTGATCCTGCACCAGCCTTACTGAACCGAAGGATATTATCCGTTGAGCTCCAGGAAAATATCCGGGTATCCGGGTCTGACATGGAGGTGAAGGTGATCTTATCACTGGTCGGGGAACAGGTTGTGGTGGTATTTTCCAGGCAACTCAGGGCATTAATATTCCTGAGTTCCCGAACAACAAAGTCGGCCGCCGAGCGGGCATTTTGTTGCATCTCCACTTCCAGGTCCTGGGCCACCTGGGATTTATCGGCGCTGATAATTAGTTGATAAACAGCCGTCAGGACTACCCCCAGAAGCGCCAGGCCGATCAGGAGTTCAATCAGGCTGAAACCTTTTCTATTTTGAATTCTCAGGTCCATTTTATCTTGAGATCACAGTGTCTACGGCAGTGGAATAACTTCTCCCCCCTACTGCCCATGTGATGGTAACGGTTATCTGCTTCATGTATGTGGAACCCAAATACGTTTGTATGGCCCAGGAGCGATTAAAAAACCCACCACTTCCATCACTACTGGTTAAGGGATTGTTAGGGTCGTTAGTAGTCCCAATGGTTAAGGAATTGAAAGCGGTATTTTTAAATTCTTCCATCTTTTTTTCCGCTAACAAAACAGCCGAAGTTAAATTTTTGGCAGAGGCATTGCCTTTAATGGCGGTCGATTGCAGACCGACCAGGGCCAGCAGTCCTATGGTCAGGACAACGATGGCTATCATGAATTCAACTAAGGAAAATCCTTTTTTATTTTTGACTAATTTAATCATCAGTTAATGATTATCCGGCCTGTTCCCAGCACAGAGATTGTCTTTAATGCCGAGGGACCTTGCACTATAAGCGTGGCATTGGACGTCATCCCCGTGGATCCGAAGGTGATGGTATTTCCTCCGCCGGCGGTCTTGGATACCGTCATATTCGAATATTCGCTGCTTAGTTCTCTGGTAAAGGTCGTTCCCCCTCCCTTGGGGTAGCTATAATTGGTGGTGGTATTAAAGGTTACCGTAACGGAACCATTGGTTTTTATGGCGGTCATCTTGGCATTCTGGAGATCGCCCCAGACTACTCTGGTGGCTCCTCTTAAACGAAACGTATTGGTTAGGGGTCCCAATTGGGGAATGGCGATAGTCATTAGAAGGGCAATCAGGCCAATAACAATAATGAGTTCAACGAGGGTAAACCCTTTGGAGTCAAAAATTGGCTGGGATTCGGGACTTGAATAAGGGGTACTAAATTTGGAGGAGTATCGGGATATGAATGATTTTTTGGTTTTAAAGTGTCCCATAACTGGCGGATCAGCCACCCTTTCAACAGCGTCGAGGTTGGGTCTGGATCTTTGCGTCCCAGTCTTTCGTCTGGTTTGCCTTTTTCAGCTTACGGTATATAAGAAGATAAAATTAAATTTCAATTTAATGAATACTTGTAAACCTTATCCCGTTGAGCAGTAATAATTCAGCATCACTATTTATTACGCAATTAATGGGCCAAAAAATATTTATGATTTAATGTAGTGTTTTAACAATCAATATCATTTTATCTAAACGTAAATGTCGGTCCCATCCGACAATAGATGGACCTTTAGGGACAATAATTGGTCCAAAAGGTAAAGGGTGATTCAAACGGTCGGAGAGCAGAATCGAAGTTCGTAATACAAGAAACCCATTTTTTTGGGGTCGCCAGGGAGAGAAGGGAAGTTAGAGGGTTTTAGTGACTTAAGAATAAAATTCTACGCAAAATGGAAAGAATTTATTGAAGAACAAGCCGTTGACCCGGACCACCCAAGGTATTTAAAACGTTTCGAATATCCAATTTTGGTTCCGGCTGGTCCGGGTTGGGAAGATTTCGATTTCACAATGAGAATTTTATTAGAGGGCTTCTCCGGCAGACAGGCCTTGGGCCAACAGTTTCTGGACCATCCTTTTTCCGGTGGGGGTGCGAAACCAGACCTTGGCCCCCTGCAGGAGATGTTCCCGGCCATCCTGTTGGAATTCCATCCCGAACATCTCTTGATAGCGCCGCCGGCTCTCTTCCCCATAGCGGTCCAGGCGGTCGGCTTCAAAGACTACGGTGGCCTCAATTTCAGGCATGGACAGGATGACCTCGGGTTGATCGTGATGGGCGATGATCCGCAGGACCAGCTCGGTCTTCTCTGAAGGAAAGTCCAATTCTTTTAAGATCTCCCGGGCGAGATCGGCACTCCGGACCATATGATCTTTGACACTTTGGGCATCTTTTTTTTCAAACATCGGCGCCTGGACGAAATCACCAAAGTCCACCTGACTCCAGCCGATATCATGCAACACCAGGGCGGCCAAAAGGATCTCCTGGTCGCCTCCTTCTTCTCCTGCCAGGGCCTTTCCTAAGGCCACCACCCGGAGGGTATGGCCCCAGTCTCCCAGACGGCCCTGGCTCAAGAAGGGATAGGCCCGCTGCTTTAACAAGGACTCCCAGGAATGGAGCGAAGGACCCATTAGACCATTGTACTGAAAACCTTCAGCACCTCTTCTGCCACCATGGGGTCATTAATGTGCGCCGGGATTTCTTTAATCGTGATGTGTTGGGGGAGGAGATTTTTGATGGTCTCAATAAACACCTGGTCGGTCTTCAAGTCAAAAAACGGTTTCCCGGGGCTGTCGAAGGCCGAAAACCCTTTTGAAGGCAGGATCAGGGCTACCGGTCCTGTGGCCAAAGCGATTTTTTCGGCTAAGACCCTGGCCAAACGTTTCATTTCCTGACCATTGGTCCGGACCACACAAATAGCCGGGTTATGGACATGAATCGGTCGTTTTTTGTAATGAGCCGGTAAGGTCTCCGGTGGCCCGGTGACGATGAAATCAATATTGCCCGGTATGAGAATGGTGGGGAGCCCTTTTTTAAAGGCCCCTTCCAGCCGTTGAGGTCCGGCATCGTAGGACCCCTTAAAAAGGTGATCCACCAGTTCATGGAGAGAAATTTCGATCACGGCCTGGACGGCCCCTTCCTGGACCAGTTCTTCCAGGGCCTGACCTCCGGAGCCGACGGTATGAAAGACAGCCAATTCCCAGCCGGCCTCCTCTAATCCGGGGCGAAAATGGCGCAGACAGGCCTCGGTAGTGCCCAGGGTACTGACGGCCATCAAGGGGAGCTGTCGGCCGGATTGTTTTAGTTTTTTGCCCCGGACCATGCCCACCATGGCCCCGGCGGCCCGATTCAGGACCTGCCGGGTCATTCTATTCAATCCCACCAGATCGACAACCGAATGGAACATGAGGATATCTTTGCTCCCCACGAAAGGACGGGTGTCCCTGGAGGCCATGGTGGAGATCATCAGTTTAGGAAAACCGAACGGAAGGGAGCGCATGGCCCCGGTGCCCAGAGAGGTCCCCATAGAGCCGCCCAGACCGATCAGCCCCTGGATTTGCCCCTGACGATACAGGCCCTGAACGACCCGGATAGCCCCCTGGATCATCATGGCCATGGCCTGCCCTTCGTGGCCCAGACGGCGTAAGGCGGTTAGGGAGCTGCCGGCCTTGCGGGCCAAAACACTGGCCGGGATATCTGCCCGGGCCGTGGCCCGGCCCATGATTCCGCCGTCAATGATCAGGACCTGGACACCGGCCTCTCCAAGACAGTCCTTTAAAAAAGTCACTTCAGAGCCCTTGGTATCCAGTGTAGCCAGGATGGCCACGGTTGGTTTGGGACTTTTAGATGTCATACCTTCTCCCCTGACCAGCGTTTGAATGAGGGGACTTCAATATCAAACAGGTCTAAGATTTTTCCGATACTATGGTGGATAATATCTTCCAGTGTTTTGGGATGATGATAAAAAGCCGGAACCGGAGGAAAGAGAATGGCCCCCATCCTGGTCAAACGGAGCATTAACTCCAGATGACCGGAATGAAGCGGGGTTTCTCTTATGGCTACCACCAGTTTTCGTCGTTCTTTAAGAGTCACATCGGCCGCCCGGATCAGGATGTTGACATTGAACGAGTTGGCCAGGGCCGACAGGGTCTTGATCGAGCAGGGCAGGATGACCATGCCCATGGTCTTGTTAAAAGAGCCGCTGGAGACCGGGGCGGCGATGTCCTCCAGGTCATAGCAGACGGTGGCTAATTGTTTGACCTGGTCTAGAGAATAGGTGGTTTCCAGTTGAATCGTCTTTTCAGCCGCCCTACTGATAATCAGGTGCGAATCCAGGTGCAATGCTTTGAGGATTTCCAGAAGGCGGATACCATAAATGGCCCCTGAAGCCCCCGAGATGCCGACAATCAATCCTTTTTCAGACATGGTCAGGTCTTTCCAGTTTGGCAAGTTTGTTAATAATCCCCTGGGTCAGTTTCTCGGTCAATTTCACTATGGAAGTGATCTCTTCGGATCTCAGGTTATCCCAATGGATCCCGGCGGTAGCCACGACGTTTTTTTTAAAGACCGAGGATAAGGTCTCTGAGACGACCTTGACGGTCTGATCTTCTTTGTGCCCGAGAACGGTCAGGACCGATGAAGTGGCGCTGGTCTTTTTCTTGTCCTTCAGACTGGGCCGGGGCAGGGCCAGGGCAACGGCCCCGATATGGGGATGAGTCCCCCCCCAAATGGAGACCAACAGATCCGGACCGATTACCAGGACTGAGGCCTGAAGGAGAAAGCGACCCTCTCTGACCGATACGGATAGGTGTCTCATCGGTTGAACCTGTTTATCAAGGCCTCAACAATGGTTTGAGCGAAAGAGGGGTCATTGAGATAGGCCTCGACGCTTCGGATGGTGATTTCCGGTCGGCATCTTCTTGTTAGGGCTGCCGTAAAAACCTGATCTTCAATGGGGTCATGGGTCGGGCTGCCCGGGGCATCCGCCGTGGACCAGCCTTTGGTTGGAATCAAAAAGAGCACCGGTCCTTTGGCCTGGTTGAGTTTGTCGGCCATGACCTCGGCCACCTGATGTAATTCCTCGGTACTCAGACGCAACCAGGTGCGGTCTTTATCCAAATCATATTTGCGCCGTTCCTGGTAACCCGGTTTATAATTTTTCCGACTGGGGCTCATAAAATTAACCCCGCTGGGGGCAATGATCTGCGGTATACCAACCTTGCCGGCGGCCTCCAACCGATGGGGACCGGCAGAGCGCATTCCTCCCAGAAGCTCTTCTCCTACTCCTCCCGGAGCCAGGTCAACCACTGCATCGAAGAAACCCTGGACAATCATGTCTTCCATGGCTCGGTCACAGATCCCGGCAGCATGGAAACCGATCACCTGAAAGCCGGCCTTGGTAAGTCCTTCCTGGACCAAATGGGCACATTTATCACAGGGCCCAAACATGGACAAGGCGATTTGTTTATGTCCCGGCCCCTGGGCTGTTTGTGCAGAAAAGAGGGGTTCCTGAGCCATGGCGCAGATGGACCGGGCGGCTCGATTGAGCACATTACATAGATGGGGGCTTAAGCCGGAAAGCTCGATGACCGTATGAAATAAAATGATATCCCCGGTACCGATATAACGGGTCGAAAGACCGGGCAGGGCCGCGGAAGAGGAGATCATTAATTTGGGGACTCCAAAAGGCAGGGCCCGCATGATGTTGGTGGCGACCATCGACAGGGTAGCCCCACCCAATCCGACGATTCCCGCCAAATGACCAGCCTCAAATAACTTCAGGGAAAGCTTAATGGCCCCCTGGGTCATGGTCTTGGTGATAAAGGTGCGGTCCCGGGAATCACGGATGGCCTCAATGGTTGCACCGCCTTCCCGGGCGATTTGATCCGGAAGGATGTCCCCTTTTTCCTGAGCCGGAGCACCCATGGACAGATCCATGGTCAGGGCCTTACAGCCGAGGGCCTGAATCCGGTCCCGAAGGTAAAAGGTCTCCTGGGCCTTGGTGTCCAGGGTGGATAGGATAAGAATGGATTTGGACATAATGTCTATCTCATTTTTTGGTTGTTTGGTTTGTTTGTTGGCGCAAGGCACAAGGCTCAAGGCGCAAGGTGAAAAACCAAACGGAAAAGCTAAGGATAAAATATTTTGTCTTTTCCTTGCGCCTTACGCCTTGCGCCCTGTATTTATTTTTTTTCTGCTTTTACCTTTTCCTCCAACCCGGTTTTGAGGACCTTCTTGTCGATCTTGCCCGAATCCCCAACGGTGGGCAAGGCCGAGAGCACTTCCAACCGTTCGGGGAGTTTGTAAGTGGAGATCTTTTTTTCTTTCAGGAAAGAAACCATCTCTTCGAAGGTGAAGGATTGGCCGGACTTGGGCACCACATAGGCGCAGGCCCTTTCGCCCATTTCCCTGTCCGGGTAGCCGACGATGGCCACACTGGCCACTTTGGGATGGCCGTTGAGAAGGCCTTCGATCTCGGCTGGATAGATATTCTGTCCGCCCCGGATGATCATGTCCTTGGCCCGTCCCAAGATCCAGAGGCAGTTTTGATCAAACTTGACGATATCCCCGGTAGTGGTCCAGCCGTCCGGATCGAAAACAGTGGCGGTCATTTCCGGGTCACGGTAATAACCGGCCGGGGCATGGGGGCCTCGGAACCAGAGTATCCCAGGCTCTCCTTCGGGGATGGGGTTGCCCTGTTCATCTTTGAGGATGACCTTGTTGCCCGGGAGCATCCGCCCGACTGTACGACGGCGCAGGTCTTTGGAGTCATCAACCGAACAACCCGAAACGGACCCGACGTCCTGGGTGCCCAGATCGCTGGTAATGGCCGCTCCAAAGGCTTTTTCGGCCTCTTCGGCCACCTGAGGCGGTAGATAGCCACCGGCTGAGCGGATAAAACGGAGGGAACTTAAGTCATATTTTGAGGTATCCACCTCGAGCATCCGCACCAGGTGGGTCGGTACCACCCCGATGGCCGTAGCCTTTTCTTTTTCAATCAGGGCCAAGGCATCTTCGGGATTGAATTCTTCCAACATGACCGTTTTGGCCCCGGCCAGGGGGGCTGCAAAATAGGTCAGGGTCCCGGCGGCGCCACCGGCATGGGGGGCAATGGCCATGGTGATATCGTCTTTGGTGAGCTTCCAGATATCGACCCGGCCTTTAGAGGTGCAGACCCGGGAGGCGATAGGCCATTCGACCAGTTTAGGCAAGCCGGTAGTCCCGGTAGTGCTGGTCAGCAGACCGATATCCCAACGGGGATCATGACGACGGCTCTTCAGGAGTTCCTCGTCAATGGGCTGGGACAGGGACTCCTCAGCCAATTTGATCAGGGAATAGGTCCCTTTGGGGGCCTCCGGTGGGACCGTCTCTTCAAACAGGAAGATGTTTTTCAGGAAGGGGAAGCGGGCCTGTAATCCTTTGTACATCTCCAGGTAATTAAAGTTCCGGTAGACATAGCAGATAATGACGGCCTCGGCCTGGGTGCGTTCGACAAAGTATTCCAACTCCCGCTCACGTAAATAGGGATAAACGGTCAAGGAGATCAGTCCGGCCCTTTCACTGGCGATTCGGGCCAGGAAGCCGTAGACGCTGTTGGGGGATTGGATAATGATCCGGGCGTCTTTGGGAATGCCCATCTTGACAAAGGTCTGGGCGATGCCGTCGGTGAGCCGTTTGGCTTGCGCCCAGGTTAAGCGGTATTTGGAATCGACCAGGGCCTCACGGTCCCCCATTTCCCGGGCGTTTCGCTCGTAAAAATCATAAAAGGTCTCACCGGTCCAATACCCGTCACGGGTAAACTCATCAACCATTTCTTGGGTATAGCGTATGGGTTTCACTTTAATTGTTCCTCCATTAGCAGGTTGCTGAAAAAGGCCCATTTACTGCGTTGCCCTCATCCTTCGTCATTGCGACGTATTTTTATATACGTCTCATTCCTCAGGATTTCAGGCGCCTTGTATCTGAACCTTTTTGAGCAACCTGTAAAAATTTAGTTTTCAGCATCCTGTTAGTTCGAAAATAGATTCTTAGGTTCCCCATTAGCATGGCCCTATTTTCATGTTTCGTGGTGCCACGCCCCCAAAGGCGGGGCATGGCGGCTTAATACGAAAATAACGGTTCAAGGATTATTCTAACCCCAGCTCCGCCCAGCGGGACTGAACCCGTTTAACGATTTCCGCATCTAACGAGATAGGGAGTGGTTTTTCCTTCCAGTCATAGGGAATAGTGGCGTCGAGCAGCAGCCGGCCGGTGATCTCCCTGGCATCAATCGGCAGGGAAGGGTCCAATGGCGTGGAGCGGCCTCTTTTGATGACCTGGCTGCGATTGGGCTGGAAGCGGAAACTCAGGGCGTAGAGGACACGGGGGATGTCCCAGGCATCAATATCATCATCGACCACGATGACCGTTTTTAATCCATAAGCGCCCATTTCAGTGGATATGGCGGCCGTAAGCACCTGGTCGGCATGACCGGGATACATCTGCTTCAGGGAGATAATGGCTAAAAACCGTCCCGACCCTTCCGGGGGGCAATAAACGGACTTGATCCCGGGGATCTTCATGTTCCCCAGTTGCTGCCAAAGGGTGGACCCGTAGGAAAGGGCCATGGTCATGTGCGTGTCGGTGACGGCCCGGCCGACCGTGGTGCCCCAGAGGATGGGGTTGTTGCGGAAGGTAACGGCAGTGACATCGATGTAGTTGCGCGGATCGGTTCCGACCCCGGAATAGTAGCCGGTATATTCTCCAAAGGGACCTTCGGGCAGAAACTTCTCGGCATCCACCAATCCTTCAATAACGATTTCGGCGTGAGCCGGGATAGGCAGGTCCACCGTTTCACCCGGCACCACCTCGATGGGGGCGCCGGCGATGGCCCCGGCCACATCGTACTCGGAAACAAAGGCCGACAACCGGGCCGCACCCAGGATGAACAGCAGGGGGTCTCCTCCGATGACCGAGGCGACCGGCATGGGTTTCTTCAGGGCCTGGTATTTTTTAAGCATTTGGTCGGCGTGTTTCCCCTTGATAAACTGGACGCCGATTTTATCCTTTTCCAATAATTGAGAACGGTAGGTGCCCAGGTTGATCCAGTCGGAATCGGGATCTTTACTGATAATATAATGGGCCGTTCCGATAAAGCGGCCGCCGTCTTTCGGGTACCACTTCGGTACCGGGAATTGGAACAGGTCGATATCTTTTCCCTTCATGATGTTTTCTTTGCAGGGGGCCTGGCCCTTGTCCACCCAAACCGGCGGGACCCGGTTATCGCCCACCTTGACCCATTGTTCCATCAGGCCTACCAGGCTGGTTTCCTTGGGCATACGCATAAGCACGGCCAGACGTTCGGTAGTGGTGCAAACGCTGGTCATAACCGGGGTTTTATATCCTTTAACATTTTCGAACAGGAGGGCCGGTCCGCATTTTTCTTCGTTCAACTTGGCTATGTGGGATAACTCCAGGTTCCAGTCCACCTCGGCTTTGACTCGTTTCAATAGACCGTCTTTTTCAGTAATCTCAATAAAATCACGCAAGCTTTTCATGAATAATTTTCCTCCTTTATAATAATTTTTCAGAACCCTGATGCTGATTACCGGATGTCGGATAATATCGCCATTGTCGATAATAAAATAAGGCTTGTCAAGTCAAATGATTTTATGTTACTATAAATAAAACTTATAGATGGAATATGTTGGATGAACCTTAATCAGCTTAAAATATTCTATGTTTCTGGAAAACTGCAAAGCTTTTCGGCGGCTGCCGGGGAACTCCTTATCTCCCAACCGGCGGTGACGATGCAAATTCGGGAACTGGAAACCTATTATAACTTAAGGTTATTTAACCGCCACGGCAAACGGGTCGAGTTAACCGAGGCCGGCCGGGTCCTTTTCGGATATGCCAAAAAGATATTTGATTGGACCGCTCGGGCCGAGAGGGCGATTTGGGAACTAAAAGATCTGGAAGCAGGGACCTTAAAGATCGGGACCACCAAAACCTACGCCAAACACTTTATGCCGGCCTTGATTTCTTCCTTTCAGGAAAAACATCCCGGGGTCCATGTCATCTTGAGTGAAGGCAGTTCGGCAGAGATTTCCAACAGCCTGATCGTTCACAAAAATGAACTGGGATTGATTGCCCGATTGACCTATCCTCCCCAGCTCAAGGTTCTTTCTTTCAGCCGGGAGGAACTGGTGTTGATCCTCAGGAGAAACCATCCCCTGACCCGATTGCGGAAGATCTCCTTAACCGATTTGGCCAGGGAACCCTTGATTATCAGGGAAAAAGGGTCGGGGACCCGGGATGTGGTCCTGGAAAAATATCGCGAGGCCCGGATCAAGCCTTCGATTCTGACTGAGGCCAGTAATGTGGATTTTATTAAAGAGTTGGTGGAAACCGGAAACGGGATTTCCTTTGTGGTCAAGTCGGCGGTTCAGGAAGAATTGAGGCGCGGGACCTTGAAAACCCGGGCCTTGGTTGAAGGGCCCTTCTATCTTAAAGTCGATATCGTCTATCTGACCAACCGGAATCTCTCGCCGTCAGCCCAGGCCTTTTTGGACCTGCTCCAAGCCCGTGAGGATCCCCCTCCGGAAAAAAAGTCGGCCATCGGTCCAAGATGAAAACTATCCCGAGATTATTCTTTTAGATGTCTTTTGGCCGCTTCTTTCAGTTCCGTTAGATCGGAAGATTTGACCACGTAATCATCCGAGGCCCAGACCGAAAAATCCTGTTTAAATTCACTGTAGGCCGAGCAGAGGATGACCGGGATCTGAGGATACTTTTCCTTGATGACCCTTAAGGTGTCAATACCGTTCATTTCCGGCATCCGGATATCCATGACGATCAAATCCGGCCGTTGATTCGGATCCTCCAATAGAGAAAGCACTTCTTTCCCATTTCCGGCTAAGAGCACCCCGTAGCCTTCTTCTTCAAATTCTTCCTTGTAAAGCCTTTGAAGGGCCTCTTCATCATCTGCGATCAATATCCGTTTCATGATTATCCTCCCCATTTATTTTTGTTTTTCTAAAATGGTTTTGAGCCTCTCTGGCTAAAGGGAACTTGATCAGAAAAGAGACTCCTTCCCCGGGTCGGTTATCAATATCCACTTCCCCCTGATGTCGGGTGATGATCTTATGGACGATAGACAGGCCCAATCCCGAGCCCTGGTCCTTGGTGGTAAAAAAGGGATTAAAAATATTATGGAGAAGTTCAAGTGGGATTCCTCCTCCGGTGTCTTTGATCTCACAGACCACCCAGGATCGATCCGGTCCTTTGTTTAAGAAGGTCCGAAGGGTCATTAGCCCTCCTTGCGGCATGGCCTGACAGGAATTCAAGAACAGGTTGTAAAAAACATGGCGTAACTGGCGGTCGTCTCCAAATATAGTGGGGACCTGTCCGCATTCTTTTTGAACCACGATTTTGCAATCATCGAGTTCCTTCTGAATAAGGCCCAGGGCCTTTTCCACGATTCGGTTAAGGTCCCATTCCTTGTAGGTTCCTCTGGGATCTTGGGAAAAATCCATTATTTCATTTAAGATTTTTTCCAGTCGTTCCACTTCGTTAATGATCACCTGGAAATAAGACTGGACCTGGGGGTCGTCTTGGTATTTTTTGTTGAGGCGGCGGACAAAACCGCCAATGGAAACCAGGGGATTGCGGATCTCATGGGCTAATCCGGAAGCCATTTCCCCGACAGCCACCATCTTTTCGGATTCAAACAATCGTTCCCGGGCCGCTTTAAGGTCCTGGTTGGTTTTTTCGATAAAATCATAGAGTCGGGCATTTTCCAGGGCCAATCCGGCTTGATGGGCCAACAAGGATAACAGATAGAGGTCTTCCGCGGTGATGGGCCGTTTGTCGATAAGATTATCCACTACGATAACGCCGATCACTTTATCTTTGGCAAACATGGGGAAGGAAGCGAAGGATTCCGCTTTCAAGAGGTTGACCAGGTCTTTATTGGTCCTGGGGTCTTCCTGGGCGTCTTTTATTAAAAAGGTTCGGCCTTCCAAAAAGGTACGGGACAGGATCCCGGACTCCCGGGTCAGGGGGATTTTAAGGCCCTTAAATTTCCGGCTCATCTCTTTCCGGGTATCCCTTATTCGGGTGGCTTGATCGATTAGGAAACGACTCAACTCCTGGCCGGTCAAAACTTTGTCCGGTTGACCAGGCGGTTTTTTGTCAGGCATCCCCTGGACCGACCAGGCCAGGGGGGTCATATTTTTATTTTCTTCATCGGCCAGAAATAGAATGGAACGGTTAAACCCCAATCCTTCCTTTAACGTAATGGCCTCTAAAATAATGTGAGGGATCTCTGTTAATGAAGAGGAAGTCATGATGGCACTGTCTATCTGGTGAAGGGTGGATAGATTTCTGATCATTTCTTCATTTCTTCGGGCCAGGGTCTCCATTTTTTGGAAGGTCAAGGCATTTTCAAGAGAACTGGCAATAATATTTCCAATAGTGGAAAGTACCGACTGGTCATCTTCATTAAATTGCGAGACCGATTCGCCGCTTAAGGCAATCTTTCCACAGACGCACAGGCCTCCTCGATAAGGGCCTTTGAAGTGCAAAGCGATACCCATAAAAGAGGAGATCCGATCGGGCCTGACTGACTCCCGGGCGTTTTCTTCTTCCTGGTTCAGGCTAGGTGGGGGTTTAGAACCGAAGGCCGGATCATGGTTGACAACTTGGTCGGTCTTCTGCTCCAGGATGTCTTGGAAAATTTTTCTTTTGACCAGGGTCGGCACCTGACCGAATTCAGATTCCACCACAATCTTTCGGGAGTGTTTTTCCACTATCATTAAGGCCGATCCGGTGGCGTTGAGGACTTGAGCCGTAATGGTTACGGTCCGTTTGGTCAGATCGTCCAGTTCCAGGATTGACCCGATTACTTTGCCCACCTGGTGCAAAACACTGAGTTCGGCAATTCTTTTTTTAGACTCGGTATAGACCCTGGAATTTCGAATAATGCCGGCCAGCTCCCGGGCTACCAGGTCGAGCTGTTCCACTTGTTGCGGTTCCGGGTCTGAGGACTGCCGGGAGAGCAAACCTAAAACGCCGTAGATTAAATTATCGTCTTCGACCGGCAGGGCGATCAGGGAATTGAATCCTTTAAAGAGGGGGTTCTTCAACAGGACTTTGTGTTCTTTGCGATTCAGGTGGGAAATAATAAGGGGACGCCGTTTTTGAATGGGGTCTTTAATTAAAGTCCTGGCCAAGGGAAGGGAGAGCTCCTCCCAGGAAACATCTCGGGGGCTGATCTTCCGTATTTCCAGGGTTTCCTGTTCTGCTGAAAGGGAAAAAAGGACCGCTCTTTCTATGCCTTCCAGGCGGACCAGCAAATCCAAAATACCCTGAAGGCGGTCTTCAAACCCAATACTGGAGTTGGTCACCCGGATGGTTTTTTTTAAGAGCTCAAGCGCCCGGTCCATGATCTTTGAATCTTACTCCTGTTCCTTTGAAAATTTATTCAGCCCTGTCTTTTTTTCTCCAGGGCTTTTTGGTAAAGCGATTGATATTGAAGGGCTGATTTTTCCCAGGAAAAATCCTGGTTCATAGCCCTTTGCATCAAACGCTTCCAGCGGGGTCTGTCCCGAAAGACCGCCAAGGCACGCTGGATGGTTTGAAGCAGTTTTTCCCATTCATATTCCTTGAATTTGAAACCGGTCCCCTGGTCGGTATGAGGGTTATAATCCTCAACCGTATCGTCCAATCCCCCAACGGCCCTGACGATGGGGATGGTGCCGTATTTCAAGGCATATAACTGGTCGAGACCACAGGGTTCATACCGGGAGGGCATGAGCAGGATATCGGACCCGGCCTGAATCTGGTGGACCAGGGATTCGTTGTGACCCATTTCCAGGCCGATCAGGCCGGAATATTTCTTGACCATCTCCATGGCCCAGTTTTGATATTGTTCCAGGCCTTTTCCCATGAAAATGATTTCTACTTCCAATTCCATTAATCGGGGAAATATTCGGCTGACCAGGTCGAGTCCTTTTCGGTCCAAAAGGCGGGAAATGATGGCCACAACCGGGATTTCCCCTTTTTTCTTTAAATGAAATAAATCCTGGAGTCGGGATTTACAGGCCTTTTTATTCTCCAGGGCGGAAGGGCTATAAGGTGCCGGCAGCAAAGGATCTTTGGCCGGGTCCCAAACACTATAATCCACTCCATTTAAGACAGCATACAGATCGTTTTCTCTGGTTTTGAGGACCCCTTCCAGGCCGAACCCATTAGCCGGGGTCAGGATTTCCTGGCGGTAGTTAGGACTGACGGTATTCAGGATATCGGCAAAAACGATCCCAGCTTTCATCAGATTCAGTTTGCCGAAGAATTCTAAGGCCTGGGGGGTAAACAGTTCCCAGCTCAATCCGGTCAGGTGAAGGTCGTAGTGCCAGAATAGACCCTGATAGCCTAAGTTGTGGATGGTAAAGAGACTGGCGGTTGATTGGAGTGAAGGGGTTCGGGCATAAAGGGTCTTTAGATAAACCGGGATCAGACCGGTTTGCCAATCATTACAGTGAATGATGTCGGGTTTGAGATCTAAGGTCAGACATAATTCCAGGGTAGCCCGGGAAAAGAAGATAAAACGTTCGGCATTGTCCTGATAATCCCCATACTCATTTCCATAGAGCCCTTCCCGGTCATACAGATCATCCCGGCCGAGGAGATAAACCGTTACCTGGTCTTTAGGGCCGGCCTGGTAAACCTGGGCTGTTTTTTTCATCCAGGAGATGGGAACCTCCAGGTTGGTATGGAGGTTTTTTATCGGGGGTTTCACATCGCGGGCTTGACGGTACCTGGGGGAGACTATGAACACTTCATGCCCCATCCCGGCCAAGGCCACCGGTAAGGCCTGGGAGACATCTGCCAGCCCACCGGCCTTGGAAAAGGGGTTGATTTCGGAGGTGGCAAAAAGGACTTTCATTTTTCCTCCTCGAGAGTGACTTCTCTCAAGAATTTAGCCGCTTCCTCAGGCGGGGAAGGGTTGATATAAAAACCGGAACCCCATTCAAAGCCGGCAATCCTGGTCAGCTTGGGGACAATTTCGAAATGCCAGTGATAATAATCCGTATGGGATTCCCGGACCGGAGAGGTATGGAGCATGAAGTTATAAGGGCGGTTATTGAGGGCCTTGTCCAGGCGCCTAAGGGTTTCGGAAAAAATTTGGGCCAAAGAAGGGAATTTGGCCTCTTCCATCTCGGTATAAAGGGAGTTATGGCTTTTGGGGATGATCCAGACTTCAAAGGGGGAACGGGGGGCGAAGGGACAGCAGACCAGGAAGTCCTGATTTTCAATCACAACACGGACTTTGGCCTCCAGTTCCTGACGGACAATGTCACAATAGACGCAGCGGTCCTTGTAGCCGTAATATTTTTTGGAACCATTCAACTCCTCGAGGGCGATTTCAGGGATTACCGGCAGGGCGATCAACTGGGAGTGGCTATGTTCCAAAGAGGCCCCGGCAGATCGCCCCTGGTTTTTGAAAACCAGGACATATTGGAACCGGAGATCCTTGGATAAGTCTAAGATGCGGTCTCGGTAGGCCCGGAGTACATCGGCAAATCGGTTCACAGGCATGGTGGAGAGGGTTTCCTCGTGGTCAGGGGTTTCGATGATGACCTCATGGGCCCCGATTCCGTTCATTTTATCATAGAGGCCTTCGCCGACTTTAGACAAATTACCCTCAATAACGAGGGCCGGGAATTTGTTGGCGACTACGCGTAAGGTCCAACCGGGTGTGTTAGGCTGAGTTCCGGGGGCTCGATAGGCCGTGATCTCCGGTGGGGTGGTTTTTTCATTCCCTGGGTCAAAGGGGCAAAATCCGCCTTTAGGGGTCTCATCCTCGGGGGCAAAGTCAAACGGCCGTTTGGCCCTTTCAGTGGAAATAATAACCCATCGTCCAACAATGGGATCCTTTCGTAATTCCGGCATGGAACCCTCCTTGCGCTGTCCGAACTAAAACTTGCCAAAGATATTTGAAGTTTTTTTCACCGCAAAGGTGCAAAGAACGCAGAGAGAATCGTTTAAGTTCAATCCCGTGAGAGGCGGGATTGAACTAACCAGCTCTATCCTTCGGCCCAATACTTACCTGGAGGGTAGCGAAGCTTATCGCTTGCCGGCCTCTCACCGGCAAGCGATAAACATTCTTCTTCGCGGGCTCAGCGTCTCTGCGGTGAAATCTAAGTTGAAAAATTGTTAGAGATAAATCCTTAAATCGTATTTTCTAAGAATCTAAAATGATCGAATATCGTAGTTTACCATTTTCTCTTTTTGAAGTACATTCTAAAAAACCCGGGTTTTCTTCTTGACATTATCCGGTGTCTGTTACTAAATTTAAAGAAAAATGAGTTTAACCTTAATTGAGCATGAACTGCAGGTCTTCCGTCAACCCTATTGATCTAAACCGGGCCACTTTTTTTCTTTTGTTGGCCCTTCTCTTTCTGGGATTAATATCCTGCCGGCAGGTGGTCCCGCCTCCCCCTGCGGCGGTCATTACCCCTCTGCCGTCGGAATCCCTCCCTGGTCCTTCCGAGGAGGATGTGGCCAAAACGGCTCGGGCGGTGATAGATATTCCTTCCCCCGTCCCTGTTCTGCCCCCCTGGAAAGAAGAGGTCAAGCTCCTGCCACCGGAGCAATGGAAAATTGTGATTAAAAAAAACCAACGCAAATTATTCCTCTACCAGCAAGGGGAGTTGTTAAAAATGTATCCGGTTGACCTGGGAAAAAACCCTCAAGGGCCCAAGGTCTACCAAGGGGATATGAAAACCCCGGAAGGAGAATACCGGGTTATTGCCAAAAGGGATCGGGGGCAGACCAGATTTTATCTGGCCTTTCTTTTAAACTATCCCAATGAGACGGATCGAATGCGCTATGAAATGGCTGTGAAAAATGGAAGGCTCCCCAAGGATATAGGCATCGGTGGGTTGATCGAGATCCATGGGGAAGGGATTGGCTTTGATTGGACCAAGGGGTGCATTGCCTTACTGAATACCTATATGCAGGAACTATTCAATCAAATCCCGGTAGGAACCCCTGTCTGGATCGAACCCTGAAAGGCATGATTGTCTGGCAATTATTTTTGATGAATTCATAAAAAGTCAGAATTCATTCAAGAGACCTTCCTGGGTCTGGATTTCTATGGTTGTCCAAAAGGCGACCTATCGCCCTATCCCGGCCCAATGGCTAAGTTGAATCGCAGCAGGGCATACACCAGTGCCTATTGCAAGCCTGGGTGTAGGCCTGCTGGTGGTAAAAAATAAAAAATTTGGCCCGGCAAAGAACCTCAGCGTTTATGATGGACAACCATAGAAATCCAGACCCAGGAAGGTCTATGCCGGCACATTTACTTTTTACGAATTTGTCATTTTTGACGAAGAACCTGATAGCGCACCAGGGCGGCCATGGCCCTGGCGGCCCGTTCAGGAGAGGGAAGCACCGGGAATCCTTTTTTTTGAAGAAGCCGAATCAGTCGGTCAACCTGGGAGCGATAGGAAAACCCGATGACTGGTTTCTGATGGATCTTCGGCAGCCCCATGATGTTCTCGGAAATGGTCTCGGCCAGTCGGTTCAGGTGATCCTCCAATTGATCTTCCGGAAAGCCCATTTGTAAAAATCCCCGTTTGACATGGTGTTCGGGCAGCATTAAATAAATCAACAGGCCGTCTCCGTTTGGATCGGCTAAAAGGGTTTTGGGTATCCCCTGAAAAAAGTCGAGATGATTTTTACTAAAGGTGATGTCCAAGGGATTGTTCAGACTTCCGGTGTGGGGTACATAAGGGGAGACGTTAATAATCGTTTCCTGGGAAAACTTAGTCAGGTCCAGGCCTGCCCGGCCGCAGGCATCGGCCGCGGTAGCCCCCGGGCCCCCGGAATGGGTTTGAATAATCAGACGGTTCCCGCGAGGTGGGGGACATGAGCCCAGGACCCAGCAAAAATCAAAAAGCTCTGTCATGGAGTTGGCCCGGATGATCCCGCTCTGGTTGAATACCCCGTCATACAGCCTGTCCGGCCCGGCCAGTGCCCCGGTATGAGAAAGTCCGGCCCGTTTACCAGCCTCAGAACCTCCAACATAATAGGCCACAATCGGTTTATGGGGAACAATCCTTCGGGCGGCTTCAATAAAAGCCCGGCCTCGACGCAAGCCTTCAATGTAAAGCCCGATCACTTTGGTGTGGGGACAGAGGGCCAGATAGTCCAGGCAGTCTACCAGGTCGATATCGGCCTCGTTGCCCACGCTGAGGGCGGTTGAAAACCCCAATCCCAAGGCGGCCAGATAATCAAACATCTGGGTTATAAAGCTTCCGCTCTGAGAAGCAAACCCGATGAATCCGGGATCAGCGATATAAGGCAAAAAAGTCGTGTTAAGTTTATGATGAGGATTGGTCACCCCCAGACAGTTGGGACCCAGGAATCGAATGCCGTAGTGCCGGGCTATAGTGATTAATTTTTTTTCCAGGTCACTACCGGACCCGCCGACCTCTTTGAAGCCGCCGGAGACGATAATCGCCTGCCGGATCCCTAAGCGGCCGCATTTTTCCAGTGTCTCCAGGACAACAGAGGTGGGCAGAACCATCACTGCCAAATCCGGAATTTCAGGCAAATCCATAACATCCCGATAAGCCTTTAAATCCAGAACCCGGTCCTCTTTGGGATGGATCGGATAGATGGCTCCTTGAAATCCCAACGACTTTAATGAATGGAGCTGGTTGGTGCCCATGGTGGTAAAACGGTTCGAGGCCCCGAAAAAGGCGATACTCCTGGGAGAGACGATTCGATGGAGGAGATGGTTCTCAATGGATTCGATCATCTACACTGCCCTCAGGACTACCAGGGCATCGACGGCCTTCACTCGCCCCTCGGGATCAATGATCAGGGGATTGATGTCGATCTCGGCAATGGCTTCGTTTTCAAGCCCGATCCGACCCAGGGCCATCAAGGATCGGCAAATCGTCTCGCGATCAGCCGCTGCCTGGCCTCTAAAGCGATCCAAAATAGCTTTGGCCCGCAATTCTTCCAGCATCTCCTGGGCATCAACGATTTCAAGGGGAGCGACCCGAAAAACGGTGTCATTGATGATCTCGGTCAACACCCCGCCCAGACCGAACATCACACAGGGACCGAATTGCGGATCACGACTCAGCCCTAAGACCAGCTCCCGTTGACCTCGAATCATCTCCTGGACCAGAACACCATCCAAGGGCATAGCGACCAGGTCGACAATCCGTCTATAGGCCTCTTGAACTTCGCCGGCATTCTTGAGCCCAATTTCCACGGCCCCGAGATCGCTTTTATGGAGTAATTCCGGCGAACATCCTTTCAGGACCACCGGATATCCCATTTCGGCAGCCAGGGCGGCCGCTTCAGCGGCACTTCGAGCCAGGGCCTCTTTGGTAATGGGGATACCATAGAGACCTAATAGTTTTTTAGACTCATATTCCGACAGGGCCTTCTGCCCTCGCTCGAGGGCGGTTTTAATTAAATCCATTGGTTCTCTCACCTTTCATCAGGGTTTGACGGCTTCGCAAAAAGTCCACCTGCTGTGTTGCGCTGCATCCTTCGTCGTTGCGGCGTACCAGTAAGTACGCCTCACTCCTCAGGATTTGCGCGCCTTGCATCTGGGACTTTTTACTGTGCCGTCTCTTTGATGACTTTTTACGACTTCATCAGATTTGACGGCTTCGTAAAAAGTCTCCGACCGCTCTTGTTAGTCATTCCGGCGAAAGCCGGAATCCAGGGTTATCAATCACTTATAAACCTTCTGGACCCCTGTTTTCACCGGGGTGACGACTTTTTACGAGTTCATCAGATTTGATGAATTCGTAAAAAATCAGAGTTCATTTGCTGGGGCTTGGTGCTGTCGTCCAAAAACAAAAGCCAACCTTTTCAGGTTGGCTTTTATATAAGGAAAGGAGATAAAGAGATTTTTTCTTGATATTTATGTCTGCAAGCTTAATGCCAGATACAAAAAAATCAGAGTAATTTTTATAATATAATGATTTTATTGATAATATTTGAATTATCCTTTTAATCCCCTCCTTGTCCTAAGGCCCATTAAGTAAAAATATTTTTACCGGGAAGACGGTGCGGTTGGGGTTTAATATTATAACCTACTTAATTTATTTAAAAAAATTAGTAAAATTTTTTTTACCGCCTTTTAGTGACTTAAGAATAAAATTCTACGCAAAATGGAAGGAATTTATTAAAGAACAAGCCGTTGACCCGGACCAACCAAGGTATTTAACACGTTCCGGATATCCAATTTTGGTTCCGGCTGGTCCGGGTTGGGTTAAACCAAAGCATATTTTTTCATCTTGTATTTGAGAAGGTTTTTTTCTATGCCCAGCAATTCCGCAGCCCGGGCTTGGACATTTCCGGCTATGACCAGGGCCTGGGTAATCATTTTTTTCTCAATCAACTCCAGGACCTCGGTAAGTTTGGCCCCGGAGGGAATAATGCTGGTAAAAGGCAGATCTTCCAGATGGATGATGGGTTCTGCACTTAAAATAATGGCTCTTTCCAGCATATTCTCCAATTCCCTGATATTGCCGGGCCAATCATAGGCCAACAGGGCAGCCATGACCTCAGGAGCCAAGGTCGGGACCTCCTTCTTATTCATCTCCCGGGAAAATCGTTCCAGAAAATATCTTATCAATAAAGGGATGTCCTCTTTCCTTTCCCTCAAAGGAGGGACCTCTATATGAACCACATTGAGACGGTAGTAAAGATCTTCGCGAAAATGCCCGGTAGTAATTTCCTCTATCAGGGCCTTATTGGAGGCGGCTAACACCCGGACATCCACCTTAATGGTCTTGTTCCCTCCGACGCGTTCAAATTCCCGGTTCTGCAAGACCCTCAAAAGGGTTACCTGAACCGAGGGGGACATCTCTCCTACCTCATCCAGGAAAAGGGTCCCTCCATCGGCCGATTCAAACCGTCCCTTTCTCTGAGCAACCGCTCCGGTAAAGGATCCTTTCTCGTGGCCAAAGAGTTCACTCTCCAGCAGGGTTTCGGTCAAAGCCGAACAATTTACTGAGATTAAGGGTTTATCTTTTCTGGGACTATTAAAATGGATGGCCCGAGCCACCAGTTCTTTTCCTGTCCCTGATTCACCACTGATTAACACCGTGGCCTTTGTTCCGGCCACCTTAGCGATCAATTCCCTGACCTGTCTCATAAGGTAACTGTTGCCGACCAGGTCGGTAGGACCGAATTTTTCCTTCAATTCCTGAGAGAGCAACCGATTTTGTTTGACAACCTGTCCCATGGCCAAGGCCTTAGCGACTGTTTTTTTTAAGGCCTGGTTATCAAAGGGTTTGATAATATAATCGTAAGCCCCTTTTTTCATGGCTTCTACTGCCTTTTCCACTGTTCCATAGGCAGTCATCATGATCACGGGCAGATGAAGGTCTTTTTCTTTCAAAGCGCTCAACAACTCCATTCCGCTCATCCCGGGCATTTTCATGTCCGTGACCACTAGATCCAATTCGGTTTCCTGAAAAATGGTTAGGGCTTCGGAGACCGATTGAGCGGTAACCACCTCATAGCCTTCTTCCCCCAATAATTCTTTCAGCACTAAGAGATAATTTTTCTCATCATCAACAACAAGAATCGTTTCCATGTAGTATAAGTCCTTGCTACTCGTTACTCGTTAAAAACAGGGACTAAAAAAAGATAACGAGTACCGGTCTATTTCAGTGCTTCCCCTTGGGCAACCGAATAACTACCGATGTCCCTCCTGCTTCCGAATTAACTATTAGAATGGTTCCTTTGTGGGCCTCAATAATGTTTTTAACAATGGCCAGTCCAAGTCCGCTTCCTTTTTCCTTGGTGGTAAAAAAGGGCTTAAAGGCCTTGGTCAGCTCTTCCTGAGACAAGCCGATCCCCGAGTCTTTGATCTCTATTTCTACCCCTAGAGAATCATACCGAACCATTACACCGATGGTCCCTCCATCGGGCATGGCCTGAATGGCATTTAAGAGAATATTTAAAAAGGCCCGATAAATCAAGTCCTGATCCACAGAGAAGGTCGGGGAGTCGGCTGGGAAATCTCTTTGAACTTTTATGGAGTGCCTGGCTAACTCGGTTTCTAAAAAATGGAGGTTTTTTTCCAGAATCGCTTCTATTCGAACCGGATGAACCCTGGGAATCTGAGGCCGGGCAAAGTCCAGGAATTCAGTCACAATACGATTCAATCGATCGGCCTCTTCCCGGATGACCGTAGCCAATTGGTTTTGAGGTTCAATCTGAATCACTTTTTTTTCTAACAGGTCGGCCGTACTGCGGATGATACCCAGGGGGTTTTTAATTTCATGGGAGACCGAGGCGATCATCTCTCCCAAGGTCGCCATGCGCTCCGACAGATGCAGTTTGTCTACCAACCGTCTTTGTTCTTCGGCCCTTCGTTCAATAATCACCTCTCCGCGTTTGACAAGAAACAAGAGGATTAGAGACATCAGGGCCATTAGACCAATTGAGATAAACAGCATCAGATATTGATCCCAAACGATTCCCTCATAATCTTTTGAGATGTCCTGGGTAATCTCAAAGACCCCCAAGATCTGGCCAGTGGGTTTGGAAATGGGTTCTACCCGAAAAGGAATGGTGGTGATTAATTTGCGGGTCGGGGCCTCTGCTCCTGGACGAATTTTCAAAAAGACATCTTCAGAAATAAATCGGGAGCTGTACTTGCCGGCCATCGCCTTTTTAAAATCCGTTCCTCCTAATCCCTTCTTGCCTACTAAAGATTGGTCAGTACTGTAGGCAACAATATTGGATGGGTCATACATATTTACTTTTTCAATCTTAAAGCTGTAGATCGTATTTCGAATGATAAGATCCAACTGTTTAAATTGCTTGGGATCTCTAAGACGGACCTCTTTTCTCTGCAGGGCAATCGGCAAAATAAAGTTAAAAAAGGCCTGGTGATTGAGGTTTTCAGCTAAAAGAATGGCAAAGGCCTCGGTTTTTTTCAGCAAGGCCTCTTTAGAGCGTTGGGTGATGAGTAAGGTCAAGGAGAGGGCGAAAATCAACATAACAATAAAACTGGTTAAAAAGAAGTATTTGACCAGTTTAAAGGGCTTGATGGCTTCCGGCAGGTTCTCTTTTTGTTTTTTAAAGGAGATAATTTTTATTATGCCCTTTCAGGACCGATTCCCCTTCTTTGGCCTGGTCTTCAAACCCCTTCCTCCCCATGAGGGCGTAGGTCAGGATTTTTCCTTCTTCCACTCCAGGCTGGTTTAAGGGATTGATCCCCATCAATTGACCGCAGACAAAGGTCTCCATTTCCCACAAAAATATCAGTTGCCCGATTGTAAAAGGATTGATTTTGGGCAAGGTGAGCGTTAAACTCGGACGCCCGTTTCGGGCCAGGGTTAAGCGAGTGGCCTCCATCTCGGCCTGAATCAATTTGTTCAGAGAATGGCCTCCCAAATAAGCCAGTTCTTCCAGCTTGGGATACAGTTTAGGCAAGGGCATCAAACTGGAATAGTGCTTGACGCCCAGAAAAGAAAAGACCTTGTCCCCGGGGCCTTCCATATATAACTGCAACTGGGAATGTTGATCCGTAGCCCCCAGGGCCGTTAGCGGTGTTTGGCCATTCCAGACCTCCCGTCCTTTGGTGGAGTACCGCTTTCCTAAGCTTTCGGCCCATAACTGACAAAACCAATCCCCCATTCCTTTTAAGGCATCCACATAGGGCATGACTACCCTGATATTTTTTTTCTTGTGTTTGTAACTCAAGAAGGACAAACAGGCGCACAAATAGGCTGGATTTTCCCAGAGGGATTGGGCCTGACAGCGCCGGGCCATCTCTCTGGCCCCGGCCTGCAACTCTTCGATATCAATCCCGCTCATGGCGGCCGGCAACAGGCCCACGGCCGAAAGGACTGAAAACCGGCCCCCCAGTAACGAGGGTATTTCAAAACTCTGAAATTGTTCCCCCTGGGCTATTTTTCTAAGAACCCCCTGGACCGGATCGGTAGTAATCACCAAATGATCCTTTTCCTTTCGGTTCCCTAAC
>JAZDOU010000166.1:0-12701 GCA_043798385.1 Pseudomonadota bacterium | reverse complement strand
CCCCAGATGGTCCGAAATATGCTGGCCGGCGGGGCGGCGGTCTGTGTCCTGGCCAGACATGTTGGGGCGGAGGTGGCAGTCATCGACATCGGGGTGGATGATCCTCTGTTGGAGGCCCCCGATCTGATTGGCCGCAAAATCAAGTCCGGCACCGACAACCTGGCAAAAGGACCGGCCATGAGCCCTGAGGAAGCCACCCGGGCCATAGAAGTTGGGATCGAGCTGGCCCGATCGGCGGCTCAAGACGGGGTGACCTTGATCGGGACAGGCGATATGGGCATTGCCAACACCACCCCTTCATCGGCCCTTTTTGCAGTCCTGCTCCCTTGCCCGGTGGAAGACATAACCGGCCGGGGAACCGGTATAGATGATGCCGGCCTGGTCAAAAAAATCGAGGTCATAAAACGGGCCTTAAAAGTCAACCGGGACCGCTTGACGGATCCCCTGAGTACCCTGGCGGCCCTGGGAGGGTTGGAGATTGCCGGCATCTGCGGGTTGTGTCTGGGGGCGGCGGCCTCCCGTATCCCGGTTATCGTGGACGGCTTTATTTCTTCGGCCGGGGCCCTGGTGGCCTGCAGATTATGCCCCCAGGTTAAAGATTATCTCTTCTTCAGCCACCGCTCCGAAGAGGCCGGCCATAGCACCTTTTTGCGGATTTTCAAAGTGGAACCCATTCTGGATTTAAAGATGCGTCTGGGAGAAGGGACCGGTGCCGCCCTGGCCATGTCGGTAATCGAGGCCGCGGTGAAGATTTATAACGAGATGGCCACCTTCGCCTCGGCCGGGGTGAGTGATAAAAATTAATTCCTAAGCCAAATAGAGAGGCGGCAAATCCTGGATTAGATTGACTGCTATGAAAAAAAAATTTTTGATTTAACGCCTCTTACCTTAACACCTTAACACTTGACAGCTTACCAAAAAAAATGGTTTAAAGGGACATCTTTTGAAAAAGGCAAACCTTTCGTAAGGAGGGGACGCAAAGTTACAGACCCTGCCGGGGCGGGGTGGCTGAACTGCCGGAGGAGTATAAGTGTCCGTGCGTTGTGAACCCACCTTTTAGGTGGGTTTTTTTATTAGCCGGCATCATTAATGGAGCTTGAACTTACCTGCGCCGGTCTGGGGCCTTGCCTCCAGGGTCAGTTTATAGGAAAAGAGAAAGGATAAAGAAAATGGGAATCGAGAGTATTACGGGAACCTGCCAGGGCAAACGGTGGGAAGTCCCTCTGGACATGGATTTTGGGAACAACATATGGAAGAACCGTGAGGTTAAAATTATGCACGGAGAAAAATCCTTCCTGCCGGATGAACTCAAGGTGGTAGAACTTCTTAACCAGTTCGATCACGGTGTCACCAAGATATTGAGAAAGATATATTGGTTTGAAAGTAATTCCAATCAGTTGGAGATAATTAGACACTGCCTCGATAAGGTTTATGAAAAGGCTGATCAACTGAATAAATATGCCGGAGGAAGTCTGGTCTTGAAAGACTTGTTCAGGCTGCGTCTCGGGAAGATTTTCAGCTACGCCGAACGTATAAATATAGAAAGTATTCGGGATAAAATGGACCAAAGTCTATGGCCCGAGATCAAACAAAGTAGTGTGCAGAGAGGTGCCATGCGGGAGGAGGATTCATATAATCTCCAATTGATGGAAACGGAAATAAATGACCTGCTGGATTGGAGACCCCGGGAATCGGTTGCTCAGGAAAATGAGCCGCCCAGGTTGACTGAAGAGGAGACGGAGAGAATTTTTGAAAGCCTTACTAACTTAACTTTCCAGGGTGATCAGGGAGAGAAAGAAAAATAAAATTATCCCATCCCCCACCACCCCTGATCTTGCTTCTTTTTTCTCCTTGACAGTTTTTTCAGCTAAATTATATACTCTTTGATATAATTAAAAATCAAACCATTCAAAAGCAAAGTCTTATCCCTTGAGTATCTTTTCTCTCTTATCCTTTGGGGCCGGCATCATCTATATCTTTCTGGGGCTCTATGTCCTCCGGTTGGATGTCCGCTCCCGCACCAACCGGCTATTTTTCTATCTTTCCATATTTGTGGCCCTTTGGGCCTTTCCCTACGCCTTTGTGTACAGCGCGGAAACCAAACCCGCCCTTTGGGTCTGGTTCCGTTTATCGGCTTTGGGGTGGTGTAATATAGGGGGTATTACCCTTCATTTCCTGTTAAGCCTGACCCGAAAGGAAAAGATCTTAAAGAAATGGTGGCTCTATCCGCTGCTCTACCTGTTCGGCCTGGTCCTGACGGTTAGGGCCTGGACCGGGGTGATTACCGCCAAGGATTTTATCCGAACCCCCCTGGGATGGGCGGAAGTGGGGGCCCCGGAAAGCCCCTGGTTCTGGGCCCATCTCCTGAACTACTGCATCCTGGTGCTCCTGGGGACCTTTATCACCTGGCAGTGGGGAAAAAGAACCGAAAAGGCGGCCGAAAGAAAACAGGCCCGGATCATTACATGGGCCATTCTGGCTACGTTGATCCTGGGGACCCTGATCAATGTCGCTTTGCCCGCATTGAAAATGTCCTCCTCCTTACCGGCCATTGCCCCCATCATCGTCCTGATCTGGGGCTGGGGGGTCTGGTATGCCATCATCCGTTACCGTCTGATGGTTCTTACGCCTCCTATCGCCTCGGAGGAGATTATCTCCCGCATGCAGGACCTGGTCTTCCTGCTTGATCATCAAGGGACCATACTAAAAGTGAATCCCCAGGTGGAGCGGTTACTGGGGCGCCGGGAACAGGACCTTATCGGGAAATCCATAAGCACCCTCCTGCCGGAAAAGGAGTGGAAAAATATCCTGACCTCCCTGGATCCCGGGAATTCCCAACCGCCCAATCGGGAGATTGATCTCCTCAATGAAAACGGCCAGGAGGTTCCCGTGGCCTTGTCCACCTCTCTGGTTCTTGACCGGGCCAGGGACCCCTTGGGGGTGGTGGCGGTTGCCCAGGACCTTCGGCCTTTAAAACGATTGCAGGCGGAGATCGAGGTGCGCAAGCAGGCCGAAGGAAAACTGAAGGAGATCCGGGATGAATTGGAAATAAAAGTCGAGGAAAGGACCGCAGAGCTGGCCCGGACCAATCAGGAACTCAAAAAAGAGATCTCCGAACGGGAACAATATGAGCAGGCCCTCAAAAAATCAGAGGAGGCCCTCAAGGCCCTCAGCCTGGTGGATGAACTGACCGGTCTTTATAACCGCCGTGGATTTATGACCCTGGCCGACCAGGAGATGAAGATCGCCCACCGGATGAAGCGAAGACTCTATTTTCTTTTTGCCGACCTGGATGGTCTGAAAGAGATCAACGACCGCTTTGGCCATTTGGAGGGTGACCAGGCCCTGACCGACACGGCCCAGGTGTTCAGGGAAACCTTTCGCGAGCCGGATATTATCGCCCGTTTGGGTGGGGATGAATTCGTGGTCCTGGCCCTGGAGGTGCGGCAAGAGGTGCGGGAGAATATCCTGGTGGAGCGTCTGGAAAATCACCTGACAGCCTTTCAGTATAAAAAAAACCGTCCCTACCACTTTTCGGTGAGCATCGGGACGGCGGCCTTCAATCCCCAATCACCTGATTCCCTGGAGGTCCTGCTCTCCCTGGCCGACCAGCGGATGTACCTGGCCAAAAGAGAAAAGAGACAACCCCAGGGGTGAGTGACAAACAATAACGATCGTTACAAGGCCCTCATCCACTCCGGCCTTAAACCTACTTCTCCTTTTAAGGCCTTATGGATCAAGGCCAGGGCCGGTTCCTTTCCCTCCGGGAAACGGACCTTGATGGGCAGGTAGTTGGAGGCATGATTGGAATAAAAGAGCCCCCGGGAAAGCCGGGTGGCGGCCAGCATTTCACCCAGCTCGGCCAGGAGCTGCTCTATGGAAAGGAGCTTGAATTTCCCCTGGGCGTATTCTTGGCCCAAAGGGGTGTTGGGCAGAACCATAACGGTTAAGGCCCCGACAAAATCAGGATCCATTTCAGTCAACAGGGTCCCTGTCTCCCGGGCATGGTCTGAAGACATCTCCGGTCCGGCGATGCCCAATAACACCGTCACCGACAGCCGGATGCCGGCCCCTTTAATCCGCCGGCCCTGGAGGATCAAATTTTCCCGGGAAGTGCCTTTGCAGATCTTTTTCAGCAGCTCCGGGAGTCCGGTCTCAACACCGAGATAGACAATCCCCAAACCCAAGGTTTTTAACTGTTTCAACTCCTGATCACTTTTCATCCCGATGCTCTTGGTATTGGCATAGAGCCCCACCCTTTTCACCCAGGGCAGGAGTTCCCGGATCTGTTCCAGGATCCAGACCAGCCGTTTTTGGGGGATGATCAGGGCATCCCCGTCCATTAGAAAGAGCCGGTCCTGTCTTTTACAATATTGGGCGGCAAAGCGAAGGTCCTTCAAAATCCTTTCGTTGGACTTGATTCGAAAGCGTTTATCCTTATAGGTGCCGCAAAAAGAACACTTGTTGTGCGAACAGCCCAGGGTGACTTGCAGTAAAATACTATAGGCTTCACTGGGAGGACGGATAACCATCCCCTCATATTCCATTTCGTCTTCTTGAACGTCACACATCCTTAGACCTCATTCCTTTTCTCTGATGATCGCCTTCTTTTCCATCATCAGGGCCAGATGCCGTACCCGGGCTTCTATGTTAAGCAGATAAGCCGCCTCGAGCTGTTTTGGGCCCGGCTTGGGGTCATACTCGATTGCTTTAACCCTGGCAATGGTTTTTTGGATATCTTTCCCCTCTAAGTGGAGGCTGTCTTCCACCAATTCTTTGAACTCCCGGGCGGCCCGGCGGGAACGATCAAAGAATCCCTTAGCCTCTTCCCCGGTATAAACCGCCCCATGACCGGGACAAAAGATTTCCACCTCTAATCGGCTCAAACGGTTTATACTTTCCAGATAGGCCTGGTAGTCTACCAGAAATTCGGTAAAGATAAAACCCGTATTGTCCGGACATCCGGCCGATTCCGAGGTAATCAGGATCTTCTCCTTCGGCAGGTAATAACTTAAAGAGTCCCAGGTATGTCCGGGAGTAGCCAGGACCTCAATATGGCGTCCATCTTCCAATTGGATACGATCACCATCAGAAAGAACCCAGTCCATGGTAAAGGGCAGAAAGGTCTCCTCAAAGGCCTGGGCCGGGAACCATTTCCGTATCACCTCAACAACCGCCCGGTTCAGTTCGCCGATAAGCCTTAAGGCCCCCGGGCGGATAATGATCTCAGCCGCCCTTTTTGATCCGGCAACCTTCATCCCGGGAAAGGCCTTTTTAAGAAAAGCCACCGACCCACAGTGATCATAATGAACATGGGTCAAAAAAAGGATCTCAGGCTGGCGGCCGCCCAGGATCTTCATGATATCTTCTTTATAGGCCGGTCCCAGACAACTGAGGCCCGCTTCAAAAAGAATCGGTCTGCTTCCATCTAAGAGATAAGAAGGCATCCGGTTGGTCCCCAGGGCATAAAATCCCGGACCAACTTTACCGGTAGTCGTGATAATCACGGATTATTCTCCTTAAGAAAACGGCTTAATGGGACTGTCAAAACCGTGCGGATTTATGACGGCCAAAAAAATTCTATTCTATGAAGATCACTATCGTCAATTTACTAAAGAAAATCAACTTTTTTTAAAATGATGTTTTTGCAAAAAAAGACTTGATATTGTCTAAAGAGGTCTATAAAAGATATCAGTATATAAGGATTTTTCCTGGGTAAGCCTTAGAAATAATCTACTGCCTAATTTAGATGGACCCCTCGGTCTACCCTTAATTTTTAAAAAAACCTCAAAGCCAATATTTTTTTGGAGGAAGCCTAATCATGAAAAACGTGGTCATTGTCAGTGCGGTCCGGACCGCTATCGGGGATTTTGGCGGTGTTTTAAAGACGGTCATGCCGTTGGATTTAATGAAGACGGTCATGGTAGAAAGTATCAAGCGGGCCGGCATAACAAAGGAAGATATCGGCTCAGTTTTTGTCGGCAATTGTTTCAGTCCTCTTGATCAAAATGTCGCCCGGATTGCCTCCCTGCTCCTGGGGCTTCCCCATGAGACTCCCGGACTAACCATCAACTGCGCTTGTGCCTCCTCGTCGCAGGCCGTTATTGTCGGGGCCAATGCCATTGCCCTGGGCCAAGCCGATTGTGTCTTGGCAGGCGGGGTGGAATCCATGAGCAATGGACCTTATATCATGGAAAGTGTTCGCTGGGGACAAAGACTGCGCCATGCCTCGGCCACGGATCTGATCTGGAAGGCCATGCAGGAATATCCGGTCGGTGGGGGGATGGGGTTAGTGGCCGAAAGGCTGGCCGAACGCTACGGCTTAAGCCGGGAGGCCCAGGACGAATTGGCCCTTTTAAGTCACCAGAGGGCCGTGCGGGCCATAAAAGAGGGGAGATTCAAGAAGGAGATCGTGCCGGTGGTGCTGCCCTCCAAAAAAGGGAAGGTTGTAGAAGTCACCCTGGACGAGCACCCCCGGGAGGATACCACTCTTGAAGGTCTGTCCCGGCTCAATCCGGCTTTCAAGGAAGGGGGAACGGTCACGGCCGGGAATGCCTCCTCCCTCAATGACGGAGCTGCGGCGCTCATTTTAATGAGCTCGGAGAAGGCCCAGGCCCTGGGCCTGAGGCCTATGGCCGCCATCCGGTCTTATTGTTCGGTAGCGGTCGATCCCCATATCCTGGGGATTGCCCCGGTCCCGGCTATTCAAAAAATTTTAAAGCATACCGGTCTGGCCTTGAAGGATATTCAGCTTTTTGAGATCAATGAGGCCTTTGCCGCTTACTATCTCAGTTGTGAAAAAGAGCTGGGGCTTAACCGGGAGATCACCAATGTCAACGGTAGCGGCATCTCTTTGGGCCACCCGGTGGGCTGTACCGGCAGTCGAATCCTGGTTACCCTCCTCTACGAAATGGAGCGGCAGGACCTGAAATTCGGTATTGCCTCCCTCTGCGCCGGCGGCGGGGTAGGCACGGGAATACTAATCGAGCGGTAAAAGGCCTTATGCTCAAAGTCAATAATATTGAAGTGGTTTACAATAAGGTCATTTTGGTCCTCAAGGGTATCTCCCTGGAAGTACCTGAAGGCCAGATAGTCGCCCTGTTGGGGGCCAACGGGGCCGGCAAGACCACTACGTTGAAGGCCATTACCGGCATCCTGGAAACGCAGAACGGAGAGTTAAAGGGCGGGTCCATCGAGTTTATGGGGAAGCCGATTCAAGCCTGTGACCCTGATCGGATCGTCAAATTGGGGATCACCATGGTCCCGGAGGGCAGAAAGGTCTTCGAAGATTTGACGGTCCAGGAGAATCTTCAGATTGGGGCTCACAGCCGCTCCGATCGGAGGAAAATAAAAAAGGACATCGAAAAGGTTTTGGAATATTTTCCGGTCCTGGCTGAACGAAAAAATCAGTTGGCCATCTTCCTGTCCGGCGGAGAACAACAAATGCTGGTTATCGGCCGGGCCTTGATGTCCAGACCCAAACTGATGATGCTGGATGAACCTTCCCTGGGTCTGGCCCCCCTTCTGGTCCGCGAAATCTTCCGGATCATTGAGCGCATCAACCGGGAAGAAAAGACCTCCATCCTGCTGATCGAACAGAATGCCCGTTTGGCCCTGCATTTTTCCCAATACGGCTATATTATGGAAAACGGCAAAATCGTCCTTGACGGGCCCTGCTCTAACCTGATGGAGAATGAAGACGTCAAAGAATTTTATTTAGGCATGAGTGAGGCGGCCCAGAAAAAAAGTTATGCCGAGGTCAAACATTATAAGCGACGGAAGCGCTGGCTTTCCTAACATGCTGATGAAAAATATTTATTGATACTGGTTGTTAAAGACAATCATGAACCAATTGGAAATAAAAGACCTGACTCTTAACTTCGGCGGCATTGTGGCCCTTAATCGGGTTGCCATGGGTGTTGCCCAGGGGCAGATTCACGCCGTCATTGGACCTAACGGGGCGGGAAAGACCTCTCTGTTTAATTGTCTGAGCGGGGTCTATCCGCCCACCTCCGGGGAGATCCTGTTTGAAGGCCGCTCCCTGGCTAAAAAGAGGCCCCATCAGATAGCCGCTCTGGGTCTGGCCCGGACTTTTCAAAACCTCGGGCTTTTCGGACAGATGAATGTGATTGATAATCTGCTTTTGGGCCGGCATCATCGGTTTTCTTCCGGACCTTTTTCCGGGGTCCTTTTCTGGGGAAAGGCCCTCAGGGAAGAGATCGAACATCGGGAAAAAGTGGAAGAAATTATCGAGTTCCTGGAAATTGAAAAATTCAGAAAAAAAATGGTTTCCGCCCTGCCTTACGGGATTCAGAAACGGGTTGAACTGGGCCGGGCCCTGGCCATGGAGCCAAAGATCCTGCTGTTGGATGAGCCCACGGCCGGTATGAATGTCGAGGAAACCGAGGATATCTCCCGATTCGCCCTGGATATCAAAGAGGCCCTGGGGATAACCATTATCATGGTCGAACACGACATGGGGGTGGTGATGGATCTGGCCGATAAAATCACGGTCTTAAACTTTGGATCCAAGATTGCCGAAGGCACCCCGTTGGAGATTCAGGCCAATCCGGAGGTTGTCGAGGCTTATTTGGGTAAGGAAGAATGACCGCAGACACCATTCCCAAACTTTTATTACGCAATGCCGGCTTATACGGTCCACGGGTGGCCCTGCGGGAAAAAGATCTGGGCATCTGGAAACGGGTGACCTGGCAGGAGTATTACCGGCAGGTCGGCGATTTTGCCCTGGGTCTCAAATCCCTGGGCTTTGAGGCCGGCGACAAGGTGGCCATATTGGGCGACAATTGTTGCCAGTGGCTTTATGCCGATCTGGCCGCCCAGTCTTTATCCGGAATCGCCGTAGGCATCTATCCCACCGATGTGGCTGCCCAGGTCAACTATATCCTTAATAATTCCGATGCCGGGTACGTCGTGGTTAAAGATCAGGAACAGGTGGACAAGGTCCTGGCGGTCATAGACGATCTGCCTCTGCTTAAAAAGGTGATCGTTATTGATCCCAAAGGGCTTCGGAATTATAAGAATCCAAATCTGACCACTTTTAGCGAAATTCAGAAAGCCGGGAGGGCTTTACAGGAACAGCACCCTGATTTTTTCAACCAGGCCATTTCCTCCACCAAGCCTCAGGACGTGGCCATCATCGTCTATACCTCCGGGACCACCGGTCCTCCCAAGGGGGCCATGATCAGCCACTTGGGGATGATCAGTATGATTCGGGGTTTGTCTCAGGTGTTGGACTTTAACCCGAACGATTCGGTGGTCTCGGTCCTGCCCTTGTGTCATGTGGCCGAACGGATGTTCTCTTTGATTTTTCCCATGTATTGCGGCTACACCGTTAATTTTGCCGAAAGTGTAGCTACCCTTCAGGAAGACATGAAGGAGATTTCGCCCACGGCCTTTTTGAATGTACCCCGAATCTGGGAAAAGATGCACTCCAATATAATGATTAAAATGCAGGATGCCATTTTTTTCAAACGCTTTATCTTCAAAACCATGCTGCTGATTGGCAAGCGCATCGCCGGGCACCGGCTTGAGAAGAAGCCGGTGCCGCTTGGTTGGCGGTTGCTGCGATGGGTGGCGTATTTCTTTCTTTTTCGACCGCTCAAAAACCAATTGGGATTGCTCCAGACCCGTATCTTCGCCAGCGGGGCCGCCCCCATGTCACCGGACCTGATAAAATTTTTTCATGCCATCGAGGTACGGATCAGAGAAAGTTACGGCATGACCGAGATGAGCGGGATCTCCTTTATGCCCCGTGAGGATGAGATCAAGATCGGCTGTGTCGGCAGGGCCATTCCCGGGGTGGAATTTAAATTAGCCGAAGATGGCGAAATCCTCCAGCGAGGGGATTCTGTATTTGTGGGCTATTATAAAAATCCCAAGGGCACGGAAGAGGTCCTGATCGACGGTTGGCTTCATACCGGTGATGTGGGTGAAGTGGATTCGGAAGGGATTTTACGGATTGTCGACCGAAAAAAGGATATCATTATTACCGCCGGCGGCAAGAACATTTCCCCATCCGAAATTGAAAATAAAATCAAATTCAGCCCCTATATCAAAGAGGCCATTGTTATCGGAGATCGCCGCAAGTACTTGACCTGCCTGGTTCAAATCGATCCGGAGAATGTGGGCAATTGGGCCCAGAACAGTACGATTGCTTATACGACCTACAAGAGTTTAGCCACCCATCCGGGGGTCCGGGAGCTTATCTGGAAAGAAATAGAAGCGGTCAACCAGGAATTGGCCCGGGTAGAAACCATCAAAAAATTTTTCATCCTGGACAAAGAACTGGATCCCGACGACCAGGAGCTGACCGCCACCATGAAGGTAAAACGGTCGGTCATTGAAAAGAAGTTTAAGGACCAAATAGAGACCATGTACTAACACGAAGAAAACGGTTTAAGGTTCAAGGTATAAGGTTTATGGAAAAATCCAAAACTCCATCACAACCTCGGAACCTTTGGCGTTTATTTTCATGCTTCGTGGTGCCGGCCTACGCCGGCAAGGGCTTAGTTCAAAAATAGATTTGAGGTTTTGACTTTACCTTGAACCTCGCACCTTGAACCTTGAACCTTTTTCCCGGGAGTCCTGTTATGAAATCAGGCCTATTATTTTTTATGCAACTGTTGGCCAGCGGCTTGGCCGTGGGCTGTCTGTACGCCCTGATTGCCCTGGGCTTTGTTCTCATTCTTAAAGCCACCGATATCCTTAATTTTGCACATGGTGAGATCATCATGATCTCGGCCTTTATCTGTTATTTTCTAGTGACCAAATTCCAAATTTCTTTTTTGCCGGCCGTCCTGATTACGGCCGTCATAGCCGCTCTGATGGGCATTATCACCGAACGTCTGGTCCTGCGCCCCCTGATTGGGGAACCGGTTTTCGCCATGGTTATGATTACGATCGGCCTGAGTATCTTTTTGCGAAGTCTGGCCGGGATCCTCTTCGGCCATGACAATCATGTCTTCCCCTCTCCTTTTCCCAGGGAGTCGGTTAATCTGGGGGGCGTCATCCTTTCCCAAACCCAGATCTGGATTATTATTTCCACCGCCCTGTTAATCCTGCTCTTTTTCCTCTTTTTCAAATACTCCCGTCAGGGTCTGGCTATGCGGGGGACGGCTGATGACCAGAATACCTCCTTGTTGATGGGGATCAGCGTCAAAAGAGTCTTTGCCCTGATCTGGGGCATTTCCTTTGTCACCGCAGCCATTGCCGGGATTTTCCTGGCCAATGTGATGGTGATCAACATCGGCCTGACTTTTGTAGCCATCAGTGCCTTTCCGGCCATCATTCTGGGAGGGCTGGAAAGCATCCCCGGGGCGATCATCGGGGGATTGGCTATCGGCGTTATCGAAAATTTGTCCGGCGGTTATCTGGATCAGATCATCGGCGGGGGGGTTAAGGATGTCACCCCTTTTGTGGTCTTATTCCTGGTCCTGTTGGTCAAGCCTTATGGGCTTTTTGGGAAAAAGGAGATAGAGAGGGTTTAAGTGGCCGTTCGCAGCAAGACCTTTAGGGAAAGTTATTACGAGGACATCCGGCTCTTTCAGACCATCTGGATACGCTTTTTTATGGCCCTGTTTTTAATCGTTATGGCCACCCTGCCCAACTGGGGAAATCCCTATCTGGTCTATCTGGTGAATTTGTCCTGTATCGCGGTGGTGGCCGCCCTGGGGCTTAATCTTTTGGTTGGATTCACCGGGCAGATCTCGATGTGTCATGCCGCTTTTGTGGCCATCGGTGCCTATTGTACGGCCATCCTTTCATCCCAGGCCGGATGGCCTTTCTGGTTGTGTCTGTCGGTCAGCGGCAGTTTGGCCGCCCTGATCGGCTGCGCCATAGGCATCCCCTGTCTGCGACTAAAAGGCCTTTACCTGGCCATGGCCACCATGTCTTTCGGGGTGGTGGTCGAATTCGTGATTATTACCTGGGAAGATCTTACCGGCGGGGTCCGCGGCCTCAGTGTGGCCAAGGTAAAACTCCTGGGTTTTACCTTGGATTCCGACACCAAGATCTACTACTTTTTATTGATTTTGACCGCCTTGTCTATTCTGGCCGTTAAAAACCTGGTGCGGACCCGGGTGGGCCGGGCCTTTGTCGCCATCCGGGATCGGGATATTGCCGCTGAGGTTATCGGAGTCAATATTACGGCCTATAAAGTCCTGGCTTTTACCGTCAGCTCTTTTTTCGCCGGAATTGCCGGAGGGATGTATGCCTATACCATGGGTTATATCCAGCCCGATCTGTTTACGTTACTCCTTTCAATCCAATATTTGACCATGATTATTGTCGGAGGCATGGGGTCAATTTTGGGTTCCATCTTCGGGGCGGTATTTATTGTGCTGATCCCGGAATTGATTAAAAACCTGGCCCAGTTTTTGACCCTGCTCATTCCAGCCCTGGCCGGAAAATACGATGAAGAATGGAACATCGCCACCTTCGGCCTCTTGATCATGCTCTTCCTGATTTTTGAGCCCAGCGGATTAAACGGGATCTGGAGCCGCATCAAAACCTGTTTTAAAAACTGGCCGTTTACGTATTAATTAGTTTCCATCCGGAAATTCGAATTTCCGGATGGAAACACCTGGATTTCGGCCGGTCGATTTTATCGACCTACGCTAAGGTCCCCATTCGGGGATCGGCATGAAACTCTCGCCAGAAACCCTTTTTTAAAGGGTTTCTGG
>JAZDOU010000158.1:0-4008 GCA_043798385.1 Pseudomonadota bacterium | reverse complement strand
TTATAACATCGCTAATGGAGAACGGTTCGCCACCTATGCCCTGGAAGGCCCCAGAGGTTCAGGCATGATTTGTTTGAACGGGGCTGCGGCCCGTAAAGGGGTAGTGGGTGATCTGGTCATTATCGCTACCTATGCCGCCCTGGAGGAAAAAGAGATCCCAAACTTTAAACCCAAGGTCGTACAAGTGGACCCTCACAACCATCGCCGGCTGCGGGCCGCTTAAGAGAACACTAATTAAAGACAGTTGTAAGAATATTATTGGGAGTTGAAATTGATTAAGTTTAAGGCCTGGCTGAAGACCTATCTTTTAACCGGATTAATTGTTGTCGTTCCGATCACGATAACGATTTATATCATTCAGGCCCTGATGGGGGTCATGGATAAATTCCTGGCTTTCCTTCCCAATGCCTATCATCCAGAAACCCTCCTGGGCCGCCATATCCCCGGATTGGGATTGGTCTTGGTGACCATTTTAGTCTTTTTGGTCGGCCTTTTGACCCATAACTATTTTGGTAAAAAAGTGATTCAACTATGGGACCTGATGGTGGGACGGATCCCAATAGTAAGGAATATTTATCAGGCTATTAAGCAACTTACAGAAGCTGTCTTTAGTAATACTGGAAGTCATTTCAAGCAGGTGGTCTTGGTGGAGTTTCCCCGGCGGGGTCTTTATTCCCTGGGTTTTGTGGCCGGACCGGCCAGGGGGGAATTGGCGGCCAAGGCCGGCCACCAGGTGATGAACGTTTTTATCCCCTGTACCCCTAACCCGACCACCGGGTATTATGTCCTGGTTCCGGAAAAGGATTTGATCTTCCTGGAGATGAGTGTTGAAGAAGGCTTTAAGACGGTCATCTCCAGTGGTTTGGTTTCTCCGAATAATAGCCTTCCTAAACCCATATATAGACCAATTCCCTGATTGGAGAGGTCGAAGCCTGCTTTTTTAAAATTGTCCTTCCCCTTTATAAAAAATCTATTGCATTATTTTAACCAGGACTTACTTTTCCTAATACTGATGGATTACCCCCAATCCGTCAGCACTTAGAAAAGAAAGGCCGGCCATGTCAGAACCTTGTCCTTTTGAAACCCAGGCGGACGATCTCTATCATCATACCTGTAAGGATTGCCGGGAGCAGACCTGCGGCCATCATCAACTGGCCCTTTTTGTGGCCAGGTCCCTGATTGAAGACGAAGAATCTTTCAAGGCCCGGATTTCTCCAGGCAATATGGAATATTTGCATCTTCAGGAAGGGGATTTTCTTTTGATAAGCGGGGATCAATCCGCGGTAGTCCCGGTTGGACCTTCAGCCTCAGTCCAGGGTCTGGAGCCGGTCATTCACCTGGATCGTCTGACGATGCGCAACGCCGGGACTTTTTTATTCAGCAAGGTAATGGTTAAAAAGGTCATCGCCTCTCCAGCCGAAGAAGTGGTCTTGATACCGGAAAAATCCTTGTTGATGAAACCGGAGCGAATCAAAATTTTTCAGGATCAACTTCAGGGATGTATTGTCCTGGCCGGTAATTCCCTTCCTCTGGCTTTGGCAGGGGACAGGAAGGAGATTTTTATGATCCAGAAAACTCACCCCCTTGGACCGGTTGAAATCAATCCGGAGACCTCCCTGGTTTTTCGGGAAAGAATGACCGAGGGGGCCGGGCCGTCATCGATAAATTACCAAGAAATCGGAGGGTTGGAAAAAGAAATTGAACGGATCCGCGAGATTGTCGAATTACCCTTAAAATTCCCTCAAATTTTTTCCAGATTGGGCATTGAGGCCCCCAAAGGGATTCTTCTTCATGGCCCCCCGGGTACGGGAAAAACCCTGATTGCCCGGGCCGTAGCCCAGGAAACCCAGGCCAATTTTTACCATTTGAATGGTCCTGAAATTATGCAGCGTCATTACGGGGAAAGCGAAGAAAAGCTGCGTACCATCTTTGAGAAGGCCCAGACGAATGCCCCGGCGATCATTTTTTTAGACGAGATCGATGCCATTGCTCCCCGAAGAGAAAAAACCGAAGGAGAAGTGGAGAAACGGATCGTGGCCCAACTCTTGGCCCTCTTGGACGGTCTGGAATCACGGGGCCAGGTGGTTGTCATGGGGGCCACCAACATACCCAATTCCCTTGATCCGGCCTTGAGGCGCCCGGGGCGATTCGATCGTGAAATTTCGATCCAGGTACCGGATGAAAAGGGCCGCTCCGAGATCCTCCGGATCCACAGCCGGAATATGCCGCTGGCCACAGATGTAGCCTTAAATGAATGGGCCAAAAAGACCCATGGGTTCGTGGGGGCGGATCTCAAGGCCCTCTGTCCGGAGGCCGGTATGCACGCCCTGCGCAGGACCATGCCTCTGATCGATCTCAATCAAGACCAGGTCACGGCAGAATTTCTGGATAGCCTTTTCGTCGAAGCAGTGGATTTTGAACAGGCCTTTAAGGAAGTTGAACCATCGGCTATTCGAGAAGTGCAGATAGAAATGCCTGAGGTCAGATGGGACCAGGTCGGCGGCTGCCACCAAGCCAAGAAGGCCCTCAAGGAGGCCTTTGAATGGCCCTGGGAGTTTCCGGAACAGTTTGCCAAGCTGGGGATGGAGTCTGCCCGGGGGATCCTGATCACCGGTCCCTCCGGAACGGGCAAGACCTTGCTGGTGAAGGCCTTGGCCAGAGAAAGCGGTTTAAATTTTATTGCCGTCAAGGGACCGGAGCTGCTTAGTAAGTTTGTGGGGGAAAGCGAAGAACGAATCCGGGAGATCTTCCGAAAGGCCCGTTTGGCCTCTCCCTGCATCCTCTTTTTTGATGAATTGGACTCCTTTGCGGCCCAGAGAGGTCTGGACTGGAGCAGCTCCCAGGTCACCAGCCGGATGGTGAGCCAACTCCTGAGTGAAATGGATGGGATAGAAAAATTGAAAGGGGTTTTTATCATTGGGGCTACCAGCCAGCCGGAAGTGTTAGATCCCTCTCTATTGAGATCCGGCCGTTTTGAACTCCGGATAGAACTTTCCCGGCCCAACGAGGAGGAGCGAAAAGAAATTTTTGAAATTCATCTCAGGGATAAACCGTTGGCAGCGGAGGTGTCCATGAATTGGTTGGCCCAAAAGACGGCCGGATGGACCGGGGCTCAAATCGAGGCCTTGTGCCGCCAGGCGGCTTTAGCCTGGTTCCGGGAACGAGTGGAACAGGGCTGGCAGGGGGACAAGGACTATGTCCTGACACGAGACACCCTGGAGAAATTATTGACCTCATAAAGACGGGGCCATGAAATTCCCTGCAGGCCGGTACTCCTTTATAGATCACCCATTTCTAATGCTGACTAATCATTGTCTTAACTTTTGTTTTGAAACTAACTAGTTTCCATCCGGAAATTCGAATTTCCGGATGGAAACACCTCGATTTCGGCATGAAGCTCTCGCCAGAAACCCTTTTTAAAAGGTTTCTGGCCAAAGAGGATAGCCGGCAACTGTATGTTCTCATCCGGAAAGATCGTTTCCGGATGAGAACTAACTATTTTTTAACCTTTTTTCAAAGAAGAGGTCTGACCTATTAAAACGAAAATACCGTATGTCGTTAAGCGTTCGTCGTTCGTCGAAAGATATTTCCATCGGGGGGAGAAAAATGAAAATTAAAAGAGGTTGGATCAGGCGCTGGTTACTGTGGGCCCTGGTATTGTTGCTGGCCTTTCCGCCCGGGGGGATCATGGCCCAAGGCCTGAATTCAGACGGTCCAATGACTTTCAGACAGGAAGAACTGGACCAGATGCTGGCCCCCATTGCCCTCTATCCGGATGATCTACTGTCTCAGGTCCTGATGGCCGCCACATACCCCCTGGAGGTCGTCCAGGCCGCCCGATGGGTCCAGGCCAATCCGAACCTGAGGGGGGACCAATTGGCGCTGGCACTGGAACAGCAGGATTGGGACCCCAGCGTGAAATCATTGATAAATTTTCCCTCCATTCTGCAGATGATGAACGAGAGGCTCGAATGGACCCAAATGCTGGGAGATGCCTTCCTGGCAGGG
>JAZDOU010000156.1:0-7999 GCA_043798385.1 Pseudomonadota bacterium | reverse complement strand
CCCTGAAGGTCAACTCGGCTCTCTATCCTTGACCGGCGCAGCCGGGAAAAAAGTCGCCGAATTGCTTCAGATCCCTTTTGTCAATGAGATCATTGCCCAGGCTCGGGCCGTGGACCGGTTCCATCCTGAGGTTCGAACCATCATAGAAATGGGAGGGGAAGACTCCAAGCTGATCCTTTTAAGTCCCGGTGAAGGGGAACGGCTGGTTATTGAGGATTTCGCCATGAACACCCTTTGTGCGGCCGGCACGGGTTCTTTTCTGGATCAACAGGCCCACCGCCTGGGATTGACCATCGAAGCCTTCAGCCAACTGGCCTTAAAGTCTGAGTCACCGCCCCGGATCGCCGGGCGGTGTACCGTCTTTGCCAAAACGGACATGATCCATCTCCAGCAAGAGGCCACCCCGGATTACGACATCATCGCCGGACTTTGTTTTGCCGTGGCCCGAAATCTGAAAAGCAACATCGCCAAAGGGAAAACGATCCTCAAACCCGTTTCCTTTCAAGGGGGAGTTGCTGCCAACCAGGGAGTCCGTCGTGCCTTTTCCGAGGTCCTGGCCCTAAAAGAGGGTGAACTGATTATTCCGGAACACTTCTTTTCCATGGGGGCCATAGGGGCTTCTTTGATTGTTCAGGAAGACGCCTCGGCGATAAAAAAATTCACCGGGCTGGGGCCGTTAAGAGACTATATCCAAACGCACACCACCGAGGCCCGGCGGCTGGCCCCTTTAGCCCTGAGGGACGACTACTTACAGCCATTTTTTACCGGCCTGGCCCCTGTCTCCCGCCAGGGCGAAAAAATAGAGGCTTACATAGGGGTGGATGTAGGATCGATCAGCACCAATGTCGTAGTCATCGACCGAGAGATGAGGGTCTTGTCTAAACAGTACCTGATGACGGCCGGACGGCCCTTGGAGGCCATCCAACAAGGTCTGGCGGCCGCCGGAAAAGAAGTCGAAGGCCGCGTCATCATAAAAGGGGCCGGCACTACCGGTTCGGGCCGGTATTTGACCGGAGATTTTATCGGAGCCGATATCGTGCGCAATGAGATCACCGCCCAGGCCACAGCGGCGGCAGCGATCGATCCTCTGGTTGATACCATCTTTGAAATCGGCGGACAGGATTCCAAATTTATCAGTCTGGAAAACGGGGCCATTGTCGATTTTATGATGAACAAGGTCTGTGCCGCCGGTACCGGTTCTTTTTTAGAAGAACAGGCCGAGAAATTAGGGATCTCGATCAGGGGGGAGTTCGGCGCCCTGGCCCTGGAATCGGAAAGTCCGGTCCGCCTGGGAGAACGCTGTACGGTCTTTATGGAATCCGACCTGGTTCATCACCAGCAGCAAGGCCTGGATCAGAAGGACCTGGTGGCGGGGCTGAGCTACTCGATTGTGGAAAATTATCTCAACAAGGTGGTGGAAGACCGCCGGATCGGCCAGCGGATCTTTTATCAGGGGGCTACGGCCTCGAACAAAGGGATCGTGGCCGCCTTCGAGAAAATAGTCGGGAAACCCATTACCGTGCCGGAACACAACGATGTCACCGGGGCCATCGGCGTGGCCATCCTGGCCATGAGGGAAAAGACCTGGGAGACCAGCCGGTTTAAGGGGTTTGATCTGGCCCAGAGCAGTTATCAGATCTCTTCTTTCGAGTGTCAGGGCTGTCCTAATCAATGTGAGGTCAAGAAGGTTTCGATCGAAGGGGAAAAACCGCTCTTTTACGGCAGCCGCTGCGACAAGTACGACCTGGATACGAAGAAAACCGTCTCCAGGGATCTGCCGGATCTTTTTGCCGAGAGAGAGGCCTTGATGGAAGGCCGCCCCGAAGACCGGAATCCGGGGGGGAAACGGGGAAAGATCGGCCTCCCCAGGGCCATGTTCTTTAGAGAACTTCTGCCTTTTTTCCGGACTTTTTTTACCAGCCTTGGTTTTGAAGTCGTCATCTCCAGTCCGACCAACAAAGCGATCATCCACCAGGGCGTGGAATCCATGGCCGCAGAGACCTGTCTGCCCATCAAGGTGGCCAACGGCCATATCCTGGACCTGATCCAGCAGGGCGTCGATCGGGTCTTTCTGCCCAGCATTGTCGATTTGAAATCCGACAACCCGGATTACCAACAGGGCCTGGTCTGCCCCTATGCCCAGACCCTGGCCTATACGGTCCATTCATCTTTCAACTTCAAGGACAAAGGGATTAAAGTCATTCAACCGGTCCTCTATTTCGGTCGTGGGGAAAAGGCCTTGAGAAAAGGTCTGATGACCTTGTCGTCTTCCTTAGGCATCAACCCCTTTCTGATCCCCAGGGCCATGAGAAAGGGCTTGGCCGCCCAGGAGGCCTTTTATCAAAAGCTGCTCCAACGGGGAGAGGAGGCCCTGGCCTCCCTGGGACCGCAAGACATTGCCATGATGGTGGTCAGCCGCCCCTATAACGGTTTTGATCCCGGAATCAATCTGAACATCCCCAAAAAGTTGCGGGACCTGGGGGTCCTGGCCATTCCCATGGATTTTTTCCCCCTGGATCAAAAAAGTGAGACCGAAGAAGCCAAACACCACTATTGGCGGTTCGGCCAAAAAATTTTAGGCGCGGCAGAAATCTTACGGAAAAATCCTAAACTGTACGGGATCTACATCACCAATTTCAGTTGCGGCCCGGACTCTTTTATCCTCCATTTTTTCCGGGAGGTTTTAAAAGGCAAACCGTATCTGGAAATCGAAATCGATGAGCATAGCGCCGATGCCGGGGTAGTCACCCGATTGGAGGCCTTTTTAGATAGTCTCAAAAACAGCCGAACCAAACCCCTTCCGACGATGAAAAAGCGAAACGACAAACGAATCATTTCCGGGAACCATCGCAAGATTTATATCCCGCCCATGACCGATCATACCCTGGCCGTGGCCGCTGCCTTCAGGGCCTGTGATGTAGAGGCCGAGGTCCTGCCTGATTCGGATCAGGACACCTTGATCTGGGGCCGCAAATTGACCTCCGGGAAGGAATGTTATCCTTGTATTTTAACCACCGGAGACATGGCCAAACTGGTCTTGCGCAATAATTTTGATCCCCGGCATTCGGCCTTTTTCATGCCTTCCGGTACCGGGCCTTGTCGTTTCGGACAATACCACCGCTTCCACCGGTTAGTCCTGGACGAATTGGGTTTTCCCCAGGTGCCGATTTATGCCCCGGACCAGAGCGAAACCCTTTATCGGGACCTGGGCATGGTCGGAGGCAATGACTTTGCCCGTCTGGGTTGGCAGGGGATTGTGGCCATCGACTGCCTGGAAAAGAAACTCCGCGAGACCCGGCCCTATGAAAAAATCAGCGGCGAAACGGATCAGGTTTACCAAAAGAGTCTGCTGAAGGTCTCAGAAACGGTCTCCTCCCGGGGGGATCTGGTGAAAACCCTGCAGGCGGCCTGCCGTGATTTTAATGCCATTGCCGTAGAAAATCCCGGTTCCAGACCGGTCATCGGCATGGTGGGGGAGATCTATACCCGGGCCAACAAATTTTCCAATGAAAATGTGGTCCTGGAAGTGGAGGCCCTGGGAGGAGAGGCCTGGATGCCGCCGATTTCCGAATGGATCCTCTACACCAATTATACGGCCATTTGGAGGGCGGTACGGCTTCGAAAGTTTTCCCATCTCCTGGAATTGCACTTAACCCACCGGGTTCAAACCAAACTGGAACACGAACTGGAAAGGACGTTTAAAGGATCGTTGCGTAATTACGGCGAACCCACCATTCGAACCACATTAAAGAACGCCCATCCTTATCTGCATCCTTCCTTCGAGGGAGAGGCCATCCTGAGCCTGGGCAAGGCCAAAGACTTTTGGCGTAAAGGGGCCGGCGGATTAATCAATATCATGCCCTTTACCTGCATGCCCGGCACCATCGTCAATGCCTTACTGAAGCGATTTCGGGAGGACCATCAGAATATCCCCTTCTTGAATCTCTCCTACGATGGTCAGGAACAAACCAACACCCGTACCCGTCTGGAGGCCTTTATGTATCAAGTGCAGCAGGTCCGGGCCACTAAAGAAAGAAGAAGGTAATTATGCCCCCAGTCAAAAAACTCTTGATCAATGCCGTCGATCCGGAGGAATATCGGATCGCCCTGATCGAAGACGGCATCCTGGAAGAATTTTACATTGAAACGACCGCCAAAGAACAGATTCGAGGCAACATCTATAAGGGGGTGGTGGCCCACATCGAACCGGCCCTGCAAGCCACCTTTATTGATTATGGGGGAGAGAAAAACGGCTTCCTGCAAGCCGACGAGATTCATCCGGAGTATCACAGCGAACCTTTGACAGAGCCCGATTCTCCAAAACCAAGACGCCTCCCCATCCAGAAGTTGATCCACCGGGGACAGGAACTCCTGGTCCAGGTAACCAAAGAGGAATCGGGGACCAAAGGGGTGGCGCTGACCACCTATATCTCTTTACCGGGCCGCTATCTGGTTTTAACACCCGGGCAACCCGGGATAGGGATTTCCCGAAAGATTGAGGAGGAGGTGGAACGGGAACGGTTAAAGACCGTCCTGGCCCAGTCCAAGGTCCCGGAAGAGATCGGCACGATTGTTCGGACCGCCGGCATGGGGAAGAAAAAACAGGAATTGACCAATAACCTGGAATCCCTGTTGAGACTCTGGGATGAGATCAAGACCCGGGCCATGGAACAACCCGCCCCTTCCCTGGTCTATAAGGAAATGGATCTGGCCATCCGGACCATCCGGGATCTTTTCACCTCGGATATCCAGGAAATATTGATCGACAACAAAGACATCTATAAGCAGGTCAAAGATTTTTTGGGGATCATTGCCCCCAAGCAGCGCAATCAGGTCAAGATCTACAAAGAGACCCGGCCCATCTTTTCCAAACACCAGGTGGAAAATCAGATCGAAACCATCTTCCAGAACCGGGTTAAACTAAAATCCGGCGGGCACATCGTCATAGACTCTACCGAGGCCCTGGTGGCCGTGGATGTCAATTCCGGGCGTTCGGTCAAAGAACGCCAGATCGAAGAAACGGCCTTCAAGACCAACCTGGAGGCCGCTGAAGAGATCGCCCGGCAATTGCGACTCCGGGACCTGGGAGGATTGATCGTCATCGATTTTATAGACATGAAAGAAACCAAACACGACAACGAGGTCGTCAAGGTTTTAAAAAATCACCTCAAAAGGGATAAGGCCCGCACCACCGTCTCCCGGATTTCAAAATTCGGACTACTGGAGCTTTCCCGCCAGCGCATCCGGCCGCCGATCCAATTCGGCACCTATTATACCTGTCCGACCTGTCAAGGCAAGGGCCAGGTCCGCTCAGTAGAAACCCTGGCCTTGATGTACCTGCGGAAGATCTGGCTGGGGATTTCCAAGGGCGCCATTGCCACCGTCAACGGGGTCCTTCCCTTGGAAGTAGCCAATTACCTCTTGAACCGGAAACGGGAAGAACTGTCTCGGTTGGAAGACAGTCATCGAGTGACCATTCTTCTCGAAGGGCAGCCCAATCTACTGCCCGAAGAAGGAAAGTTGGAGTTCGTCAAGAAAGAGAAGGAGGCGTCAAAGAGTCACGAGGCCAAAGGCCCGAGGCGTGAGGAAGGCGTGAGGCCTGAGGCGGAAGGCGATAGGCAAGAAGAGGAAGGCGTGAGGCGTGAGGCTTAAGGAAGGCGTGAGTAGGATTGAAAGTTATCAGGATCTGTTAGTTTGGCAGAGAAGTATGGGCCTGGTTGAATTGGTTTATCGTCTCTCCAATAATCTTCCGATTGAAGAAAAATTTGGGTTAATTCCGCAGATGTGCCGTGCCGCGGTTTCAATTCCTTCAAATATTGCAGAAGGATATGGACGGCAGGCTAGTGGAGAGTATAGGCATCACCTCAGTATAGCTCGAGGTTCATTGCTGGAATTGGAAACGCAAATAATTCTCTGTCAAAGATTAGGTTTCCTCTCAAAAAATCTAACCATTCCTATTTTAACTGAAATAACCGAGCTAAGCAAAATGCTGGCAACAATAATTGGAAAGCTTAGATGAAAGGCCTTCTCACGCCTCAAGCCTCCCCCCTCCCCCCTCTCGCCTCAGGCCTCAGGCCTCACGCCTCAGGCCTCACGCCTATAATCATCGACATCCATACCCATATTTTTCCCCCTGAAATCTGCCAAGATCGCCGGGCCTGGTTCCCCGGCGAGCCGGCCTTCGAGCTCTTATACCGGGACCAAAAAAAATCGCCTCTGGCGACGACCGAGGGGCTCATTGAAGCCATGGACCTTCATGGCATTCAGGCCTCCGTCACCTTCGGGTTTCCCTGGAAACAATCCGAATTAATCCGCCGATCCAACGATTATGTCCTGGAAGCCATGGCCAGGTATCCGGATCGCCTGTTGGGGTTTGCCTGTTTGAACCCTGGACTTCCCGGGGCCACCCAAGAAGGCGAACGCTGTTTGGAAGCCGGGATGAAGGGACTCGGCGAGATCGCCCTGTACCTGGATTCAGCCTCCCAGTCCTGGCTTGAAGCCATGAAACCCTTGGCGGAATTGGCTGAAAAGTGGAAAGTCCCTATTCTGCTCCACACCAATGAACCGGTGGGGCCTGCCTATCCCGGGAAAGAACGCCTTCCCTTCTGGGAACTCTATGACTTGATCAAACTCTTTCCAAAGACCATTTTTATTCTGGCCCATTGGGGAGGGGGCCTGTGGTGGTATGAGTTGATGAAGCGGGAGGTTAGGGAGGTTCTGCGAAATACTTATTTTGATACGGCGGCCTCGCCTTTTCTTTACCGGCCGGAAATATACCAGTACGCTGTCCGGATCATGGGAGTCGAAAAGATCCTTTACGGGAGCGATTATCCCCTCCTTACTTTGGATCGGTATCTAAAAGAACTGGAACAGGCCGGTTTAAATAAAAAACAGCAGAAAGCCGTCTTGGGAGGGAATAGTCAAAGGATTTTGGGTTGGCCGGCTGATTAACTTAACCCTTTAGCCTGGATACTTCCCATTTTCTTAGGAGCGACAAAAGCCGTCCCGTATCTCCTCCCGGCTGGACATGGGCCAGATAAACTTCATCTGCCAGGGCGGCCACCATCTCATTGCGGTATAGGGCGGATTGGCGGTCCAGGCGCCTTGGTTTTTCAGCAAATGGCGAAAGAAATAGAATCCTTCCGGCATCAAAGGCAGGCCGACATTCGGCAGGAATTCGCATCGTATCAATAGCCCGGGCCGGGCAGATGATTGAAAGGCCTGGGGTCACATCTTGACTTGTGAATTAGGATGGGTTATGGTATCCTCCATTACGGTATAATGGAGGGGGAGAAATGGCGAGAGCCTGGAGAATTCATTATGAAGATGCCTATTACCATGTCCTTTCGCGAGGAAACGAGGGCCGGGCAATTTTTTATGACGACCAGGACCGGCGGATATTCCTGGAGACGCTGGGAGAGGCCGGCGACCGGTTTGGTGCTGAGATATTTGCCTTTGTGCTCATGACCAACCACTATCACCTCCTGCTGCAAACCCCTGGCGCCAATCTGTCAAGGGTGATGCAATGGTTTGGCGTCACCTACACCAGGAGGTTCAACAACCGGCATTCACGGGCCGGTCATCTATTCCAGGGGCGATTCAAGAGCATGGTGGTGGAAAACGATGCCTATGTGGTGGAGCTTTCCTGTTACATTCATCGAAACCCGTTGCGGGCTGGCATGGTGGAAAGGCTGATCGACTATCCCTGGAGCAGTTATCCTGTGTATGCCTATGGACGGAAGGGTCCCGAGTGGCTGAAAACGGATCTGATTTTGGGGTATTTCACTGGGGAGGATTCACGGAAGGCCTACCGCGATAAAGTGCAGGCCTATGCTGGCGAGGAGAAACAGCTGTGGGAGGATTTTCGACACGGCCTTATTCTGGGAACCAGCCGGTTTCTGGATAGCATAAAGACCAAATATGCCAGCGGCAGGCCTCACCGTGAGATTCCCCGGCAAAGGGGGGTTGTTGGGAGGGCAAAGGCCGAGGCGTTACTGAG
>JAZDOU010000147.1:0-3184 GCA_043798385.1 Pseudomonadota bacterium | reverse complement strand
GGTGGTTCTTCCATGACTTGGAGCTTTACTTCCACCGCTGTAGCAAAGATATATGTTGTTTCTGCTCTCTTTTTGCGGAGGCAAAGGGAAGGGGTGCAGGAAGGTTTGCTCCCACCGTTTGGCTAGCGCGCAGCACCTCCCCGCCGGGTCCTGATATTCCTTCTGAAATCATAAGAGACAAAAGATAAAAGCCTCTTTTGCCAATGTTATTTATATTTGCTTTTTTAATTTTTTAATAGTTTCCCCAAGACATATTTGATATATTTTGATGGTCTTTTTTTGAAAGGGATTCCAATTTTTAAATCACCGGGAGAGCCGCATGGGAAAAAAGGCGGAAAAGATTCTTTTCGTAACCTCTTTTTTACCCGTCGCCGCTTTTAAAATCATTGCTCGGATAGGGGAAGCAACCTGGGGCCAGGCCAAATTGGCTGTGGTAATAGGCTTCATCCTGGCGGTGGTGCAGTATGTCAGCGCCCGTAAGATTCTCAAGTACAACACCTACCTGGAAAAAGCCTTTTTAGGCTTTCTTTTTATCGGGACCCTCTGGGTTTACGCTTGGCCATCGGACCTGGCCCATGTTTTTGTGGATCATTCCGTAGCGTTTCTTTACTTTACTCTCTTCCTCATGACCTTACTGCCGCAACTTCTCGGTTATGACCCCTTTACTTATGCTGTTGCCAAACAATGGTACCCGGAGTCTGTCTGGGGGACGCCTGATTTCCGCCTCCTTAATTTTCGTATCACCTATGTGTGGAGTTTGGTTTTCTTGGCAGCCTTCCTGTCCAGCCATCTGGGACACGGAAAACCTTTGTACGCCATTGTCATTCCTTTTGCCCTTTGCATCGGAATTGGGGTGGTCTTTTCTAAAAAATACCCAGATTTTTACTTGCAACGAAAATATCGGGTAAGCCCGGAGGCTGCAGCGGCCGTTCCTAATTCAGCCGCAAAACTGATTGAGGGGATGCCCAACGCATTCGATCCTGCTGCTGCGGGAGACCTGCAAGCCGGGATTCAGTTCGCTGTTTCCGGAGAAGGGGGAGGGAAGTGGGTAATCTTGATCGCCAGGGGGCGATGTGAGGTTCGACCCGGAGAAGTCGATGCCCCCGATCTGACGATAGAAACTCCAGATGAAGTGTGGGTAAAAATAGCCAAAGGAGAGATCGATCGACCACGAGCCTTGATTGAAGGGCTTTATAAAGTAAAAGGCGACATGAAATTATTGGCCCGCATGCCTCAACTCTTTGGAGCCCGCAGGGGAGCACGGGAGATACAGGAGAGGAAGATGTCATGAAGATATTAGCGTTGCAAGGAAGCCCGAGACCCAAGAAATATACCCAAATGGTCCTGGATAAATTTCTGGAAGGAGTGGCCAGCAAAGGAGCCGAGTTTGAGATTATCTTTTTAGCCCAAAAAAAAATTAAACCCTGCACCGGTTGTTACCATTGTTGGTTCAATACCCCAGGCGTATGCATTCATAAAGACGACATGCCGGAGATTCTGGAAAAGATGAAATCTTCCGATGTGTGGGTATGGGCTACGCCGCTTTATCACTTTGGAATGACCGCCTATACGAAGCTTTGCCTGGAGAGAACAATGCCTTTAGTGGAGCCTTTTTTTATCGAGACAGAGGGAGTAACAACCCATCCGGCTCGGTTCCCCGAGCAGCGGGCCAAAAAGATGGTCCTCATCTCCGTATGCGGGTTTCCAGAAGTAGATAATTTTACGGCTTTAGTAGAAAACTTTCGCCTTCTTTGCCGGGCGGGTAGAAGGGATCTGGCCGGTGTTCTCCTGCGCCCGGGAGCGGAATCCATGGCCTTCATAGAAAAATTGGGGAAAAAAGGGGAGGAGGTTTTACAGGGGTTTTTTCGCGCCGGGCAAGAAATTGTGGAAAACGGGAAAATTTCTAAAGAGGCTGAGGAACTGGTTTGTAAAGAATGGACGAAAAATCGCGTCGGGTTCCGGGAAATGGCTAATTTATTCATGACCATTCACCTGGAACATGTGGAGCGTACTCGGCGGGGCGAAGAAAAGCGAACGCTTGAAGAAGTCTTAAGAGAGGATATGCGGATACTTCTGGGCGGGATGGCTGTGACCTTGAAACCGGAAATGGCCGGGGATCTTAAGGCCACGATCCAATTCGATGTCTCCGGTAGACAGGCCGGGCAATGGTATTATGAGATTGCCGATGGTTACTGCGCCTTCAGGGAAGGTCAATTGGACCTTCCTACCCTGACGATTCACACGCCGTCGGAAGTTTGTCTGGCGATATCAAGGGGGGAACTCGACGGCGCCAAGGCCTTTATGGAAAAGAGATATTCGGCAGAAGGTGATTTGAGTCTTTTAATGCGATTGAAGAGCCTTTTTGGGCCGATGTAGGTAAGCGGCCAATGGGATGATTTATTTCCTAACATTTATGTAAAGGCCGCCGGAGTTGTAAACGATCCACATGCTGGCAGAGGTAAAGATGCCTATCCCCATGATGATCAAAAAGGTCAAGAAATATTGGTTTTCATCTTTTTTCCACCAGGGTTCGGCATCATGGAGAGGGCTTAGGGAGCGCGAGATCTCTTTGGAGGAAGAAATTTCTTCCCTGGGAGCCGGGGTAATGGCCTTCTTTGGCGAGTGAGAGCAGGCAGAAGAAACAATTAAGAAAGTTATTAATATTATAAATGATATTAATTTATTTCTCATAAATTACTTTAAGTTATATTGAGCGATTTTTTTTCAAACACAGAGAACACAGCGTGGCATAGCCGCAACCCAAAATTTATTGGACGCAGATTAACGCAGATAAACACAGATAAAATTAAAATATGCTTAATAAAATTTTAAGAATTTGAACGTTAGTAGTACAGAGAATCATATCATAGTCGAAAGACCAAATAAGCTCGATCTTTTCTCTGTTGTGACTCTTATTTTTAGGTATAACATATTTGATCAAACTTACCAAGGGAAGGCTGAATTAATTTCTATGAACCTTTTTGGCCCAAGAGGCATCTAAATTTTTAACCAAGCAAAATATTTTAGAATTCTTTATGATGACTCTTTTAATAAAAAGTTAGGAGGAGAGAGGCGATGAGCGAAGGTGGAAATCTTTTCATGGTAACAGACGCGACTTTCCAGAAAGAAGTCTTGGAAGCGGAGCAACCGACATTCGTTGATTTTTGGGCCAGCTGGTGCGGAC
>JAZDOU010000140.1:0-4345 GCA_043798385.1 Pseudomonadota bacterium | reverse complement strand
GTTCGAGAATGGAATGGGGGTCCCACGCAATTACCAAACAGCCTTTGAATGGTACCGGAAAGCCGCTGAACAGGGAAACCCGCCGGCCCAATACAACCTGGGTCAATTATACCGGCAGGGTTATGGGGTTTCCAAAGAATTGGCCCAGGCCTTGAAATGGTATCGTCTGAGTGCTGACAATGGATATCCAGAGGCCCAATACATCTTGGGCCAACTATACCGCCAGGGGCGTTTGGTTGCCCAAAATTATCAGGAAGCCTTGAAATGGTATCGTCTGGCGGCCGATAAAGGTCATGCCGATGCCCAACTCAATCTGGGCGTCATGTACTTTGAAGGATTAGGGTTGCCGAAGGATCCCCAGGAAGCCCTGAAATGGTACAGCCAGGCCGCCGAACAGGGAGAGGCCATCGCTCAATATAATCTGGGCCAGATGTATCTTTTGGGACAGGGAATCCCACCGGACAAAAATCGAGCCGTCCAATGGTTTGGAAAAGCGGCCAAGCAAGGGTTTGAACCGGCTCAAAAAAAGTTGAACTCTTTGGGATTAGATGGAAAGGAAAAAAATCAATGAAATTCTGTCATAAGTGCGGAACTCCTCTGGAAGAAGAAGATCGTTTTTGTCCTAATTGCGGTCAGATGATTCGTGGTCTGGAGGGCACTGTCCCCGATACCCCTTACCCGACTTCAAAGAGTTCAGGGTCCCCGGTCGGTTCTTCGGAAAGTTTAGACTATAAAGGAGTGGGGATCCGCTTTGTGGCCCAGCTTGTAGACCTGATCATCGTTCTGGTCTTTTTTTTCATCGCCGGAAATATCACCGCCGGCCTGGTCGGTGGCAAGACCGCCGAGGGGTTTGAAATGCATGGAACTCCGGCCCTGGTGGTTATATTCTTAACCTCTCTGTTCGGCTTGGCCTACTTTGTCTTCTTAGAGAGCTTCTTAAATGGTCAAACCCTGGGCAAAAAATTGACCGGCATTCAGGTGGTCCGAGAAGATGGAGGACCGATCGATTTCTCAACGGCATTCGTCCGCAATATCCTTCGTGTGGTGGATGGGTTGATTTTTTATCTGGTCGGGGCGATCCTGATTTGGCGATCGCCACTCAAACAACGCCTGGGAGATCGAATCGCCCATACGGTTGTTATAAAAACCAGCCGATCCGAGACAGGCAATACAAGGAAAAAGGCCAAGATCACCTTTGGTTCATCTTTCGATACGGATTAGCTGAATCCTCATGCCCTTGTTAGGACGCTACGAGGCATGAAAATGGATTTTTTTGAGCACTGAACTTTGAACATTGAACCTTGAACGGTATTTTGGGATTAACTGTTGATTTCTTGGAAGCTATAACCATGAGGAACTAAAAAGGAAGTGGGTCTCATCGTCGGATTAGCCGCCGGTCTGCTCGGGGCAGGAGTGGGTTTGTTTTTTGCCCTCTATGCCCTGGGCTTCTTCCAATATCTGGGAGGCAAGAAGTCCGATCCTCTGGCGGTGAGCAAGAAAACCCTGCAGCAAGCCCTCCTGGCCCTCAATGATCCCTCCAAACCTTATCATATTGTACCGGGCGAAGATACCGACCTGATAGCCGAATGGAAAATCGTGGATGCCTCCTGGTATGGGATATTCAGCAAGAGCCGGCTCAGCAAGTGTTATCGGGCCCAGCTTTTGCTGGACGAGGAACGACATTCGGTCCGCTGCTTTGAAATCCTTGGCTCGGTGAGTTGGACGGTGGGAACCGGGGGCTTGACACCCAGCCTCCATTACGGTAAAAGTTCTTTTAGCGGAAGGATAATCTTCCAGAAGTCTTATGGCAGCGGGTATGGGATCAAAGATCCTAATTCCCTCGAAATGGGAAAGGTCTATCAGTACAAATTTGACGTCGATGAAATCAGGGGTCCCATCATCGCCGCAGTAAAGGCAAACGGCTGGGAGTGGGTGCCGGTTACGGCCAGAAGGCACGCCGTTTATAACCCTCGAGGTAAAATAAAGCCTCCTTCACATCCTTTGGTAATGGAAAGAGGAACTTTCTGCCGGCAATGTGGAGGTGCTATTAATGATCAAGATATTTACTGTGCTACCTGCGGCAAAAAAGTTTAGAATTGATTTCATTATTGGTTTGTTTGGTGTCCTGTTTTTGGTAACCGGGACGGCCGGGACTTCACCTTTTAAATAGGTCGAGGTCATCGGTCCCCTCCGCAAGACAAAATTCCAGATCGGCTTGATGTAAAGGGTTATTAACATGGCGAACGATACCTGTATGAACTGTGGGAAGACTTTAAAGGCAGACACCAAATTCTGCACTATCTGCGGCACACCCATAAAAACCCTGCCAAGGAAAACACCTGTCATCCCTGCAGGGAGACCCCGCCATTGGCTCCCCTGGATACTGGTGGGTAGCGGTCTTCTCCTTATGGTCATCACCATTATTCTGGTTACCCAATGGGACAAGGGATTCAACCTCTTCGGCAGCCGGTCCGGGGCGGGTCAGCCGGGAACAGTGGCTCCTCCAGACCCGGCTGCGCCGGAATCGAAACCGGCCACTAAATTTATTGAACCCTCTCCGACCAAACCGCCCGTAGATATAGAGGGCTCCGACCGTTTCAACGAAGAAGGTCTTAAAGCCGCCCAGGCAGGGAAGTTACCCGAGGGGGCTGAGTTGTTCACCAAGGCGATTAAGGCCAACCCCAACAACGCCAAGGCCTGGAATAACCTGGGGCTGGTCATGCGTAAATCAGACAAGATTGATGAGGCGGTCAAGGCCTACCGGCAGGCCATACAGGCCCAGCCCTCCTTTGCCCTGGCCTATAAAAATTTAGGGATCGCCCTGGAGCAGAGCGGAGATAAAGCCGGAGCCGCAGAGGCCTATAAAAAATATTGCCAACTTGACCCCTCGGCACCTGATAATGCTACTGTCCAAAAAAGGGCCGACCAGCTCATGCAACCAATGGCCGGCAAAGGAGCGAAACAATGAAAATAGCTCCTATAAGACTTGGCGTCACTCTGGTTATCGGCTTTTTTTTGGCTGCCGGCTGTGCCGGGCTTAGGGACAAGATCGGGAAGACCCTCTCCACGGAACAACCCGGACCCGTTGGGGAGGAGGTAAAATCTTTAACTTTATTCATCACGGCCGGGTCATTAAACCTGCGGGCCTGCCCGGGTCTGAATTGTCAAATCCTAACCACCCTGAAACGCGGAGAAGAGGTCATCAAAATCAGTCAGGAGGGGGAATGGTTGAAGGTAAGGGTGAAAGCTGGTAAGATAGAGGGCTGGGTGTCTTCACGCTTCGTGAGTTCAAAGCCCCCAAAACCTGTCGTGCCCTCGCCTCATGAGAGCGCTCCCTCAAAACCCCAGGAAGAATGGGCCACTCCGCAGAAAGAAGCCCCTCCACAGAAAGAAGCCGCTCCGCCCCCTGCCCTTCCCAAAGAGGATTTTGCCAAGTAAGGGGCATCCTTCAGATCCCAGGGTTCCAGGGTTTTTCTAAAAGCTAAAAGCTGATCGCTGAAAGGGCTCATCCGAAAAATTGAGTCTATCCCAAGGTTGCCTGTTTTAAGATTGAGGATTCATGGGGTGTTGATTTTGAGGATTGTCCACTTTCACATCAGGTTCCCATATCGAGCAGAAAATCTCCCGTTTAGTTATCAAGCAGGCCATCACCAAATCTTTTATTCTCATGGGTGAATTTCCAGCATCGAATCGACTTAGAAATCAGGGCCGGTATTGAGCGATGAATTCCCCTTTGGACAACCTCAAAATCAACACCTCATGAAATCCTTTCTCACGTAACTATGAAACACTCTCAAAAAAATCTTTTTCGAATGAGCCCTACTTTGGTACTACGTTACGAATATTTTGCATCTGATCGGCCAGGATGCGGTCTATCTTGTCGACGGTCGGCAGGAGACCGCCTTTGGGATCACCCGCGGCCACCAGGGCCATCTGGCGCCGCAAGGCCTGGTATTCCGAAGTCAAGGGGGCGGTGGTCTTTTCCGCCAGGGCGTCTACGGTGCGGATACCGGTTTTATGAATCTCCCGGGCCAGATCACCCAGCTCGTCCGGAGTGGCGGGTCTGCCCAGGCTCCGGATGTGATCGGTCTTGGTCTTTAATACCTTCTCTACGGAATCAACCACCTCTTTGCTTTTGACGCTGTCCGACATCAGGTCGGCCTGTTTGAGGCCCCGGGCCTGTTTCGGGTCAGGCCCAGCCTTGACGGCGTTGTCAAAATCCAGGCCGCCTTCCGCCTTGGGTTTGACGGTCATCTCCTGAATCCCCATGTCTTTGGGATTGGCGGCAAACTTCTCCGGACTGCCGTTCATGGTCTTGTGGCCCAGATCATCGGCGGTGGAACGA
>JAZDOU010000134.1:0-13076 GCA_043798385.1 Pseudomonadota bacterium | reverse complement strand
TTTCCGGATGAGAACATACCGTGGTCGATTTGTCTCCATGGCCAGAAACCCTTTGAAAAAGGGGTTTCTGGCCAGAGCTTCGAGTCAGAATCCAGGTGTTTCCATCCGGAAATTTGAATTTCCGGATGGAAACTAATTAATATTTACCTATTGACTCTGCTCACCATTATTTCTGTTTTGAAAGGCAGAGCTTTACAGGAAATTAAATAACACCTTTGTCTATGATAATCCGGGACGACCATGAGGTAGTTATCAAACCACCTCTACTGAATAGTGAATCACCCACAAACGAGTTGTGCTTTAGTCCGAATAATCGGTTCACCGTTTGCTAAAAACATGCGTGTATACCAAAATGAACCTTCGTGGACTTATTGGATCATTGCTCATTGCAATATTCATATCTAGAAGTCCCAGAGGTCTACACCGAAACCCATTTTTAATAAAATCTCTTTCATAATATAATGGCTTTAAAATTTGGTGAGCAGAGTCAATAGGCAAATTAATATTAAAAAAGGACCCCGCATGAACCTGATGAATTGTAAAAGAACGTCCAAGACCTCCCATGAAAACCATGGCCATAAGACCTTAAGACTCCTAATTCAAACCCTCTTTATCCTCAGCATCATTATCCCTGGAAACCTGGTCTTTGCCCAAAGCGGGTCTTTTGCCGACGAGGTCTCATCAGGTCGCCAGTTGGTCGAGACCTTCGATGCCCTGGCTAATAACCCCATGTCTAATAAGAGATCTCTGCAAAAAATCGCCATGGAAATCTCCAACAACACCGAGGCCCGGTTGCTTTTAAAATCTCCTCAATTTCAGTCCCTGGGGAGCCGGTATTATGGCCTCTGGTTTGACGGGAAAGAGGCTTTGGTCGGGGATATCATCGAGCGCATGAGAGATAAACTCTTAAAAGAAGGATATCCTCTTGAAGTGGTGGCCATGATTATTCCCATCCAGAACCAGGCCAGCCGAACCGCCCGGAGAGCCCCCATGGATTTCGATATCGGGATCAATACCGAGGGAAGTCTGGAACAGGCCCGAAAGCTGCTGAAGCAGCTAAGGGGTGCTAAGGGGGTCGATAAGTTTCATAATGATCTCCAAATGGCCTTAGAAGAGAGCTATTCTGAGATAGCCCAACAGTTGGGAGCCCGGACCGTTAGGCCGGACAAGGCCATTCTAACCGGGGCGACACATTTCCATCCTGAGGCTTATGCTGATGCCCACGTCTTAAAAACCGATGGTCTGCCGGGAAAGGACCTTATCCAACAAACGGCCGATGTCAGCAAATATAAAGTGGATTACTTTAAAAATAGGGTCCCCAAAGTTTTTTCCGAAAAAGCCGCCTGGAAGGAATCGGCTCGAGGAACATTGAAAGACCTGGAGAAGATGGAAAGGATTTTTTTAGACCTTGAAAAAAATATCGGCGTAAAACCGAAATTATCGGATATCGATCTTAAGGTCAAGGGGCTATTGGAAAAGGTGGCCGCGGAAACCGACACAGCCGCCATGCAAGCTTTAAATAATGAGATCAAAGTCCTGGCCGGCACCGACATCTATGGGGCATGTAAAATTCTAATCGACAATATGGAGGCCGCCATCCGTATGAAACCAACCGGCATCCTGGCCCTGGACCTTTTATTGCGAAAATTATTTCAGGAAGCCGATCCGGCCAAGAGGCTGGAGCTGGTTCAATCCCAACTGAAAACCATAAGAAATAATCCCAAGAACGTGGCCGAATCTCAGCGAAAGGCTTTGGAAGAACTGGAAAGGGTGATCACCGCTGTTCAGGGAGATACCTTTTTAATGAAAGTCTTGAAAAGCCCCACCGGTCAGATGCTGGTAGTTACGGCCCTGGTCAACGCCCCCTTTGCCTTTTACAGTATGTACCAGGCCTATCAGCAGGGAGAAATGAATGATCTGAGCGATGCCGCAGCGGTCCTGATTGAATTTGTCCCCGGAGGGATCAGTGTTAAAAAATCTCTGACCCAGGGCATGAACGCCGGAACGGTCTTATCCTTCGCCAAAGAGGCCCTCTATTTTACTCCGGCCTGGCCCCTGGTTCTTGGCGTTGATGTCCTTTCCATGTCGATTGAAATCAAAACGGCCATGAACGTTGCCAACTATAAGTCCGGTTTGATCGATCTTCTTGTTTATAACGGTAAATTTGATAATGGATTATTGACCCACTTAGAATTATTGGATGAAAAAAGGATCGAACGGGCCGACCTGGAACCCTTCTTCCTTAACACCACCTACGTGGCGGTAAAAACCTCTATTCCCTTACGTAATTGGGGGCTGCGCATCAACAACCTATCCGAAAAGGCCATGGAAGTATACAATGAACATTATCTAAAGGCTGATCCTGTCCTGGAACAACTCCGAACGGCAGCCTCGACCCAACTTAGCGAAATCAATAAAGTAGAAGCGGATAAATATCTTAACATCTATATGAACAATTTTATCCCAGGTGTAGCCGCGGCCAACTACCTGGCCTGGCTGGGCGGATTTGAACTGGTCTGTGAAAAAAGTAAGGATAAATGGTGTAATGTTTTTAAACTGTTAAAGGAACAGATCGAAAAGCGTAAAAAATATGTCCAGAAAAATATCATGATCCCCGATCTGATCCGGATGGCCGAAGCCAAATACTCCACCCTCAATGCCGCTGGAGATTTATCCAAAAAGATGGAAGATCTTCAAAAGGCCTTGGAAGAACTGCGTGGAAGCCCTCTGGGAATCAATCTCGTTGACGAGATTAATAAGAAAGCCAAAAAAAAGGCCGACGCCACGGATGTTGTCTTCGGTACGGTATCTGTAGATACCAAAGAGACTAAGACCATGACCCAGGGCGCCTACTGGCAGGAGGCCTTTTCTGCCTATGAAAAAATTTACAAGGAGACAATAAATCTTAAAGACAGAATCCAAAAAGAAACCGGATATGAAAATCTTCCTGTTTTACAAATCCGATGGTCCGGTGATTACCTGCAGGATCAGTTGAGAATTGCCCAGTCCATAGATGGGTTTTCGGATGATTCCAAAAAAATCCATACAGATATTCAAGGCATCAAGGGATCACCAGCCGATCCGCGCGATATGGTGGATAAACAGGCCCTAAATATTTTAGGAAGGGTTGTTTTCCGCTGGAGAGCGGTTCTGGATATGACCAATAAGGCGGTCCCTGAAAGTGAGAAAACCGCGGTATTCGGCGCCAAGCGTTTTCCCGTTTCGGAGAAAAATTCCTCTTTCTATAAGGAATATGAGGATGCCTTAAACGAAGTCCGGAAACTATACGGTAAGAAAGGGGACTTTCAGGCCCAATTAAAAGATGGGGCAAAAATCATTACCGATAAGGATTTCCTGCTCCTTAATACGCCCAGTAAATTCAAGTTGGAGTTTACGGATAAAGGATTAAAGAAAAACTATGACAATTTCGACCTATCCTTCAAATGGACCGCGACTCCAGAGGGGACTATTAGGCCGGACGACAAAGGGTTGGAAATCAACTTCACAGCCGACAGACCGGAACAGGTCACAATCAGCGTTCAAGTGGAAAACAACAAGGAAAAAGTTACCGGCAGCCTTAAGGTGAGCTTGCCGGTCAAAGTCCCTGACGAAAAGAAGGATAAATCCGGTTCTGGCGTTCAGAAGGACGGCAAGGCCGCTGACGGAAAGCCGGGAACCGGTGAGAAGAACGAAACTCCTGCCGCTGACTCCAAAGAGGGGCAAAAATCACCGCCCCAGGTCCAGCCGGACAGCTACACCAAAGGTCAGACCGGGATCGCGGGTGGGACGGATCAGACCAAAGGCCAAACCGGCATCCCGAGTACGCCCGTAACGGACGGACAGGTCGGTGAGACACAGGGAACGGGAGCCACTGCCACCGGCACCCAGAGGCCGATTGGAACGTCAGACAGTTCTCCAGACACGGGGACGACTCAGGATGGTCCCGTCGGCGGGAAAACCAAGATCACGAGCGGCGTCGGGACCGGCAAAAGGGTCGTCAAGCCCCCTCCCGTGCCTCCGAAAGAACCTCCGGCCTGCACCTATGAGTATTCCCCGTGGGGCGATTGCAGCCGGGGGACGAAAAAGCAGACCCGCACCGTGACGGGGAAAAAGCCGGCCGGCTGTGTGGAAAAGGACAAACCCGTTCTCGAACAGGAATGCAAGCCACCTCGGACTGCCGAGGAACGGAAAATCGATTTTTTAAACTGCATGTGTTTCGGCTGTCAGACCGGTCTTCCATCAATGTCCGGGAACTTCGCAACGGAAGGGGATTGCAAAGGAATGTGTGGTTGTCCCTCGCCTCTCGGGGGTTCGTGCAGGCCTGTCGTCATGGATGATGAGAAGATGAAAAGGTGTTATGCCTCAGCCTACGATATCAAAGACCCGGATGCGAATGCCCTCAAGAAGGCACAAGAACTGATTAAACAGACAAATAAAAAGGCTATGAAACCCCTAAAGGTTAAGCTCGATGCCGGGAAATGTCCAATAACAGCCCACCTTGGCGATATCATCACCCTTACGGCAAGCGTTGAAGGCGGCATTCCTCCTCATAGATATTCATGGACCGGCAATGGTCAAGCGAAGGAGAATACCTTTACCTTTGCCAATTCCCGGCAGCCCGGAACCCATCCCATCTCGGTCACCGTCAAGGATAGTGAAGATAATTCGGCCACCTCCTCCTGCTCGGTCATAGTGGAGGCCATGACCGTCAAGATCGAGTTACTGGACAAGGGGAAAATGATCCCCATCGGAGAGAGCCGGAATTTCAAAGGGACGGTCATGTCCGGAGGCCAGGCGGCCAAGGGAGATTTTTATTTCCTGTGGCAACCTCACCCGGAGATTCAATTTTCCCCTTTCGAAAAGACCGGGGGAAGCCTCTCGGGAACCAAGGCCACATTCAACAAGTTGGGAAAGTTCAAGGTCTGGGTGATCGCCCATACCTATCAGGGAAGCGTCAAAACTACTATCGGGGAATCGGAACAAATCGAGATTGAGGTTTCCAAGCCTGAACTCACCCTCTCTTTTCTACCCCAAAACCCAAAGATCGGCCAGGAGGTCAAGCTAACCGTAACCGAAAAACCCAAGATGAATGACAAGGCGATCTCTTTCTGGTGGGAGATATCGGGCAACGCTTTGAACCCCGGACCTTTAAAGGGAGAAAGGGGATATACCTTCAAGCCAAAGGACACCCAGCCGGTCACCGTGACCGTTCATGGGAAGGCCAAGGATGGTGGAGATGATCTGGGTGAGGCCAAGGCCACGATTACGGCCCAGGCCTATGCGGTGACCATCGGCGAGCCGACATATCGGGGTCCCAAGCCAAAAATATGGAATCCCCAGGTTTGGAAATCCCCGGAGTGGAAACAGGGGGTCGGTTTGCAGGGTGAGGGCGGCTTGACCCCGGGCGGAGGCCTGGTGGAAGTGGCGGACAACCAATTCGCCGTGTTTCAGGACATCGAGGTCAAAGCCGAGGTGAAACCAACGCCGGAGAAGCAGCCGCTGCGCTACGACTGGACGATCAGCCCGAGCGGGATCTGCGGCATCCCCGGAGGCGGCCAGGAGCTCCGACTGAACTGCAGCCAAACGGGCACGTATACCGCCAGCGTAAGCGTGCGGGACAGCGAAAACCTCGTTCTCGGCCGGGCGAGCCGCGCCGTGAGCATCACCGTCTCTCAGGAGGATCTCGATAAAGCCAAGGGACCCCTGGCGACTTTGCAAGCCGACAAAACCTCTCTTAAGACGGGAGAAACCGCCATTATCAAGGCTGCGGTTCAGGGCGGGAAGGCGCCCTACGCCTACCTCTGGGGCGACGGGGTGGACGGCAAAGGTAAGACGGTCCGTTTTTCGCCGAAGAAGTCCGGCCTGCAGCAAATCACCATTGAAGTGACGGACGGGACAGGCAAAAAGGCCTCGGCAAACCTCTCCATCAAGGTTGAGTGGGCCAAGCTGGAGGTGGACCTGAAGCCGGCGAAGACCGACATCAAATTGGGGGAAACGGTCAACATCAAGGCCGAGGCAAAAGGAGGGGAAGCGCCCTTCACCTATCTATGGGGTCCCGGTGTGACAGGAAAAGGCGCCAGCATCCCCTTTGTCGCCCAAAAGGGAGGCGAACAGACCGTGTCCGTAGAGGTGACCGACGGGTCCAGACAGAAGGCGACGGCGACGTTGAAGCTCAGGGTCGAGGTCCCGAAGCTGGAGGTCACGCTCAAAGCAGACAAGAACGCCTTGAAGATCGGGGAAACGGTTCTGATCCAGGCGGTCGTCAAGGGCGGCGGCCCTCCCGTCAAAAGCAAATGGAGCGCCGGGGTGGACGCCAAGGGTGAGGCAGCCAGCTTCACCCCGACGAAATCAGGGCCTTACAAAGTCACGATAGAAGTGTCGGACAGCGCCCAGCAGACAGCGAATGCCGGTGTCGATCTTAAAGTGGAGGCGCCGAAACTGGAGGTGTCGCTGAAGGCGGACAAGAATACCCTGAAGCCTGGGGAAAAATCGTCGCTCCAGGCAGTGGTCAAGGGGGGAGAGCCGCCCTACACCTATCAGTGGGGCGGCGGAATCGAAGGCAAGGGCGATACGGGGCGCTTCGTTGCGGACAAACCCGGTACGCAGAAGGCCTCTGTGGACATCCGCGACCAGGCCGGTCAAACGACCTCCGCAAGCGTCGATCTGAAGGTCGAGATTCCAAAGCTTGAGGTAACCCTGACGGTGGACAAGCCGACCCTGAAGGTGGGAGAAAAGGGGTCCATCCAGGCCAAAGTCAAGGGAGGCCTGCCGGATTATACCTACCAATGGTGGAGCAGCTTCGTCTCGGGGAAAGGGGACACAGCCTCCTTCGTTTCGAATAAACCAGGATTGTATAAAATTTGGATCGAGGTGAAGGACAAAGCGGGGGGAAAAGCCAAAACCAGCCTGGACTGGAAGGTTGAGGGGGGACAGGAAGGTCAGAGGCCGATAGTCGGCGGCGCGGAGAAGATTGCCATCGAACCAGAGAATTTGAAACTTGCGCCGGGAGAAACCCAAACCCTTCGGGTCTTCCGGGTTCTATCGAACGGAAAGAAGGAGCCTTACACCCAGGGCAAGGTTTACTGGAGTGGCGATGTTTCTCAGGGGATCATCATCAGCGATCAGGGGAGGATTCAGGCGACTTCATTGGCAAAAGCCGGTGCCCGGATAAAAATTTCGACAAAGACCGGATCTCTAGCGGCCGAGGCTTGGGTCGAGGTGGTTTCTTCGTCGCCTCCCCCCACCCAGCCGGCCACAGATCCGGCGGGTCCTTCAACGGCGGCGGTAACGCCTACCATACTTTACTCCAGCGGATATGACCCCAGAACCGATCTCGGCAATCTCTCCAGCACGAAGACCAAGGATCTGGACAAGGTGAACAAGATCGGCGGCGATTTCCAGAAGCTACAATGGGCATCCCTGGACCAGAAGGAACAGAAGATCAAGGACCAGCAACCGGGCCAGGCGCAAGCGCCGGAGTATCTCGGTACTTCCACCACATCCCCCACCACGATGGTTCCTCCGACAAATACGGACCAGCCTGTAACCGGGCCCTCAACGGCGCAGCCTGTATCGGCACAACCTTCAACGACGCCGACCGCCGACAAAAAAATAATCCCTAATCCGGATATTTCAGCCACATTCAGAGGAAAAAAGATAAAAGCGGTGATGGTACCCGGCGGCCTCACCTGGGATCAAGCGAATGCCAAAGCAAAGTCAATGGGTGGTGTTTTGGTAACGCTTGATTCTGCCGAAAAAAATAATTTTGTCTATAAAATGATAGAAAAGGATGGTAACCTATGGTGGAGAGATCCTTCTGGTAATTACGAAGGACCATGGACAGGGGGAATAAAAGAGGGGCGCTTCGATGACCCGAAAAAAGGATGGCGATGGCAAAGCGGAGCAGGCTTTAGTTATTCAAACTGGGATCCTCGCGAGCCAAACAATAACGGAGGAGCTGAAGACAGGATTGTCTTTTTCAAAAAGACCAATAGATGGAATGACTTAGGAAGAAATACAAAACTAAATGGACTCATAATCGAGATGAGGTGACCTGTTAAAAAAATATTTTACAAATAGCATAGCAACTCAGGCCCGGAAAGCGGTTATCCGAGAGTAACCTGCTATTTGTCTGATATCGCCTACAATTAAAGCGTTTTATTTCTCCTTGACCAATTCTGTGAGGGGCAAGGGTTAGTAGAAAAGGAATAGGTGTGTAGCGCTAGGGCTGATACAGTCCCTGACCTGCATCGACCGTCACTGAACATCAGGGCTCCTTATTTCCCCAAGTTCTTTGATTCAATAATTTTTAGCGACTCCTTGGCCAGGGCAAACCCCTGATCGGCGGCCTTTCTAAACCACTTTACCGCCTCTGCCTTGTTCTGACTAATTCCTTCTCCTTTGGCATACATCACCCCAAGGTTATACTGGGACGGGGCATGGCCCTGGTCGGCGGCCTTTCTATACCACTTTACGGCCTCTGCCTTGTTCTGACTGATTCCTTCACCATTAGCATACATAAACCCAAGGTTATGCTGGGCAAAGGCAACCCCCTGGTCAGCTGCTTTTCTATACCACTTTATGGCCTCTGCCTTGTTCTGACTGATTCCTTCGCCGCTGTCATACATCACCCCAAGGTTATACTGGGACTGGGCAAACCCCTGGTCGGCCGCCTTTCTAAACCATTTTACCGCTTCTGCCTTGTTCTGACTAATTCCTTCGCCGTTGGCATACATCACCCCAAGGCTATACTGGGCCTCAGCATCTCCCTGATCGGCGGCCTTTCTGTACCACTTTACGGCCTCTGCCTTGTTCTGACCGATTCCTTCCCCTTTGTCATACATAAACCCAAGGTTATATTGAGCAGTGGCAAGGCCCTGGTCGGCGGCCTTTCTATACCACTTTACGGCCTCTGCCTTGTTCTGACTGATTCCTTCGCCATTGACATACATCACCCCAAGGTTAGTTTGCGCTGGGGCAAACCCCTGGTCGGCGGCCTTTCTATACCACTTTACGGCCTCTGCCTTGTTCTGACTGACCCCTTCACCATTGAGATACATCACCCCAAGTTTAAACTGGGCCTGGGCAAACCCCTGGTCGGCCGCCTTTCTATACCATTTTACCGCCTCGGTCTTGTTCTGACTGACTCCTTCGCCAAGGTCATATCTCACCCCAAGGTTAAATTGGGCCTGGGCATCTCCCTGGTCGGCCAGTTTCTTCAACTCTTGAATTGATTTGTTATCTCCCTTTACACTAGCTTCCTCCTGTTTTTCCTTGCGCTCCCCAGTTTCTTTTATCCCCTTTTCAACCCTGCTTAGGTTGGTCTTTGCTACAGTATATTTGGAATCAATCGCAATCGCCTTTTCAAAATAGCCCTTCGCTTCTTCCAGATTGCCTTTCTTTTCATTTACCAATCCACAGGTATTATAAGGCCAGGCATATTTAGGATCTATCTGTATTGCCTCTCGGCAGTCCTCTATGGCTTTGTCATAAGCCTGGAGCAGAAAATAGGCCAAACTCCTGTTCGCATAAGCCTCTTTGTACTTTGCGTTGTTGTCGATGGCTTTGCTGAAGTCTTGAACCGCTTTTTCATACTCCTTCATTTCCATATAGGCACTCCCACGATTTCTGTAGGCCAAGGCGTTTTTCGGGTTAACCTCAATCGCCTTTGCGTAATTCATAATCGCCTTACCGAATTCTTTTTTCCCTTCATAAGCTAACCCAAGATCATTATAGGTCTCAGTGCTGTCCGGCTTGAAATCTATCGCTTTTTGTCCATATTCAATAGCACGGTCGTAATCCTTTAAATTTCGGTAGGCATTGCTGAGGTTCCGGTAGGCCAGTACATATTTCGGATCTATCTCAATCGCATTTTTATAGCTGAAGATCGCATTTTCGGGTTCCCGGTTCCGCGAATAGGCAACACCAAGATCCAAATATGCCTCCCTGTAATCAGGCTTTAATTCTACTGCCTTTTTAAAATCCCGGATGGCAAAGTCGTAATTCCCTTTATCAAAATGGGTAATACCCCGCTGGTAGTAGGCTTGGGCATATTGGAGGTCGATCATGATTGCACGGGTGAATATGACTATCGCTTTGTCGTACTTCTTTTCTTTCCTGAATTCCAGGCCCTGTTTATAAAGGGCCTCTGCCTCCTGTGCGGCATAGGCAGGGGATAGGAACAGTTCGAAATAAGGCGCCTGGTTCACCTCCTGAACCAGACAAGACATTATTACAACCCCTAGCAGCATGATCGTCTTCAAATTACTTAATAGTAGTCTCGAAATTTGCACAGGGTGATTATTATTGATCATCTGAACCTCCTTGATGGTTTCCATTCTCTTTCTTTGTCCAACAAGTGCAGATAAATCGTTCTTAAACGCTACTTGTTTCGCAAAGACCGGAGATAATGGGGAGGCAAGCGATCCAAGAAACCCCACCCATATAACCGAATCCGTCTCATAATATACTCCCCGCTTATCACCAACAATTGTGTTATTTATTTTTTCGACGGTCAGTCCTTTTAAAACCTACTTAATGGTGAATAAAATCAATAGTCATTTATCGTTTATCGTTTTATCAACATTTCGTTCCGGGTAATAAATCCATTCCCGGAGCCACGATAACGATACAACCCTTTGGCGATTTTCTGGGGTTTAATCCCCATGGTCATATCTTAATTACCGACGGCTGTTTTCCTGAAAAGAGTTTATTTAAGGTCGCCCCGGCTGTAAAGCTCAAATATTTAGAAAAAATCTTCCGGTCCAAAGTCCTTACCCTGCTTTTCTCTAAGGGCAAAATCACTTCCGATCATATAAATCTTCTCAAATCCTGGAGACATTCCCTCCGGGCCGCAGGCCTTACGGGCCAGAGGCCGGATTTCAGGTTTTCTGCGGACCGAGAATCCATCCTCGGAAAAAAAAGGCCATGGCCTCCGGCTCGTAAAGGCGAGCCTACGCCTCGGAGAGAAAACCTGGCCCGCTATAGCATCCGGGCCTCTTTTTCTGGGGAACGAATGACCTACCTACCCGATGAGTCCAAAATCGTTTATCGTTCCAAAGACAACCGGCAAGAATAAATTTTCGAGGCCTTAGACCGGCTAGCAGCCCTGACCTCCCATATCCCTAATCAAGGGGAACAAATGGCCCGATATTATGGCTTTATAGTAATGCGTCCCAAGGAAGCCAATCCTGCTCCGGATGTTTTCCCAGATTACTCGATCGGTTAAGGTGATATCAGAGCCGAAAGGGAGAGGTCTTTTTCAAATTTGAGGAGTTATCCCTTTCCTTCCCTATTTCACCACTATTTTATAGGTCATCTTCCTTTCCATGCCCTATGTTTTATTTTTAGAAGGTCCTCTTTCCCCTTTTTTAGACTCGATTATCTCCTTGACCCCGACTTTTTCTCAATTTATACTTCCTCCATTAAAAAGAAAGTTCTTGTCAAACTTTATTTAGTTCCTTTTCATACCAGACAGCAAAAGCCTGCATGCCCTTATAGCGATCATCATCATTAATCAACCCCCTACAAATCTCCCAGGCCCCTTCACCAAAGGCGTTACTATAAATAGAAAACTCGCAGGTTGCCAAAAAGGCCCGGGTTAAATCCAAGGCCGTTCGATTCAACTTGCCCTTTCGCAAATCAATCGGATCGTTCGGTTCCATAAAAGGGTCCCAGATATCATATCCTTTTTTTAAGATATGTTTCTGAACTCTGGGAGACATACTGTCGAAGATGACTTTTTTTCGATTTTCGGCCTCGGCAGACAATTTTCCCATTAGCCTCTCTCCTTAGCGCGAGAATAGAGTCCCAGATTCATCGTTAGACTGGGTCTATTTTCATGTCCCGGCTTCATCATTTAGGAAGCCTCCTGTTTAGGTCGGGAAATCGGCTCCTGGATGGGAGCCTCTTCAAAGGCTCGACCCTTCGGCTTCCGAAGGGAAGCCTTTTGGGGAACTCGGCAAAGCCGAGCGGATCGAGCGGCCCGACCGTATCGTGGTGCCACGACCCAAAAAGCGGGGCATGGCGGATTAAAAAAAATAGCGTTCGGCGAAAACCTATTTCTTTGATTAAATTGAACAGGCGGGAGGTAACCCAAAAAATTCTTCATCATAATCGGTCAGCAAGGTTGTAGACACCGGCAAGAGCCGCGTCTGAAGTTGTTGGTCTCTGGCTCCGATTTCCTTTAATAATTCTTCCGACAGTTCAAACAACCGCTGATTGATGCGGTCGAGATAGATTGTCGGGTAGGCTATTCCTTCTTTAAAGCCTGATTTTCCACAGGTATGTCCTGCCCCGCGGATGGCTGTCGGAACCCCGTACACCCGGCAGGTGATGGGTCTATAGTCATAAAGATCACAGAGGTCGGACTCGTTTAGAAAAGGGCATCGAACCCGCTCCTGGGCCATTTGAAGTAGGGCGTCTTCTTCCTTTTTCCCCTCCTGAACCATCATCTTGTGGAGTTTCCTCTTTATTTTATAAAAGGCCCGATCCGCTTTTTCGGCCCTTGCCAACACCAGGTCCTGTTGATCTTTATCGAGCAGACGATAAAAACGATAATTGATATAGACCGCTTCCACTAAAGACAGATCAAACACGGCCTGACAACAATCGGAGCATTGTTTGGTACATCGCCAACCCTCCGGATGGGATTCTTGGATCTGTTTGACTGATTTTTCTACCCCGGCGACCAGGGCTTGGTACTTTTTAAAGGTATCCGTAAAATCTAACATGGCATCTATGATAAAATTTCCTTCTTAACTAACAGGCTGAGCCTTTCTAAATTATCCCTGGCAAACCCGATGGTCGGGTCCAGTTCCAAGGCCATTTGGTAGAGTTTGATGGCCTCGGGATAAAACCCCAACTCTCTTAAGTTAGAGCCTATATTGGCATAATCAATCCCGGAACCGGGGTCAATCTCAATGGCCCGTTCAAAGGCCTCAATGGCCTTATGATGTTCCTTTATTTTAAAGTAGCAAAAGCCCAAGGCGTTGTAAATCTCTTTTTGGTCGGCATTATGGGCCTTGGCCTTATCGAGGAACCCAATCGCCTCCTCGTAGTGTTCCAGATCTTTCTGA
>JAZDOU010000132.1:0-9644 GCA_043798385.1 Pseudomonadota bacterium | reverse complement strand
CTCTGACCATCCGAAACGTTTGGCCAGACCTGACCAGAAGTCCAGGCCTGTCCGGCATCCCGGTCTTGGTTCCACGATCTTCTCAGCCCACTGGATGGCCCGGTCATTACTGAAACAAAGGCCGCTTTTTTCAGGCCATAGGGTTGAGGGGAAGATCATCTGGGAGAGTCCCTGAGTGGGTTCGGGGAAGGCCCCGAAGCAGGCCATCAAGTCCGGGCCTTTAGTCTGGCCCTGTAAGAAAGGGGAAAGATCTCCCAGACAGTTCCCCCAATAAAGAATGGCTTTGGCAGTACCCGGGACCTTTTTACTTATTTCGCCGGGTTCTTTTATGGTCTCAGGTGTGGAGTCCTCTTTATCTTGAGGTCCCTTTTGGACAACCCCGGCGGTTATCCCCCGGGTGGGATCAAGCGGCGGTGTGGTCCCGGCCAGGGGAACCCAGCCGCTGCCTTTGGTTTCACCGCAGCCCAGAGCGGTCATGAGAGTCGGCCAGATACCATAGGTTGGCAGGGCGGCCAGTGCTTTCCCGGTGACGATGGTTGTGGGATGGTTTCCGGGGAGAAGGTCGCTAAGCGGTCTTAGGCCCTTGGGGGAGAGCCCCAGGGTGTTTTCCAGGTCTTCAAATGAAAGCCTGTCGAAGGAAGCCCGCCAGGTTTCGGGATTAATGAAGCGGGCCTTGGCCGGGGCGTCGTTATAGTCTGATCTCTCCAGGACCATTTTCGTTAGGGCCAGTCCCAGGACGTTTCCACTGCCGGGCAGGATTCTCAAGGCCAGGTCGGCCTTGGCCATCGTCCGCGTAAAACGGCTATCGGCTACGATGAGTTTAGCCCCTTGCTGTTGGGCCTCTAAGGCCCAGCCAAAGGCTACGGGATGGGTCGTGGCCGGGTCGGCCTCAATGAAGAAAAGAAACTGGCTGTTTCCCCATTCATAATAAGGGGGAACAGGGTAGGGGGGCCAGGGAAACTCAGGGTGATTTTGCCGGAGATCGAATGGAGGATAAACCTGGGGTGTGCCCAGGAGGGCGGCAAAGCGGGCCGCCCCGATGGCAAAATCAAGATCGGTCTCAGGATCACAGGCGACGACTATGGATTCAGCCCCATGGTGGTCTTTTATTTTTCGAAGCTGTTCGGCCAAACCATCCAGGGCCTTTTCCCAATCCTCCCAGGGCTCGAAAGGGTCTTGAGGGGTGTGGCGAAAGGCCGGGGATGTTATTCGGGCGGGACTGTCAAGGCCTTGGATAAAGGCCAGTCCCCGGGCGCAGAGTCTCCCTCGGCTGACAGGGTGAGCATCATCCCCATGAATATCGACAATCGCACCGTTTTGTAGATAAGCGATCAGGCCGCATCGGACGGTACATTCCTGACAGATGGTCCTGACCCTTCGGTCATGTTTTTTCCGGCTGCCCGGAAAACGATCAAACAGGCGATGATTCATAGACAAAAACTTTATTAGAGAGGATTTACATAGATTACTGGATTTTGGTGCCTTTCCGGAAGAAAACCACCAACCCAGTCGTCCTACGGATGAAGCCTTAATTTTAAGCTCAAAACAGATCGCTGTTGCTCAGGGTCTTCCGGAACCCGAGTAAAAAATATGTTATTCATAGCAATCCTGTCAAACCAAAAATTTTTTATAAATCCACCTGGGTACAAAAAAGCCAAGTTCACTGGTGGGGAATGTCCCAAAGTTACGTGCTAAGAGGCATCTGGGGGTATTGATTTTGAGGATTGTCCAAAGGGGAGTCCATCGCCCGAACCCGGCCCTGATTTCTAAGTTGGTCTGAAGCCAGGAATTCATCCCAGAGAGAAAAAGCTATGGTGTTGGCCTGCTTGAAAATTAAACGTGAGACTCCCGACTCGTTTTTGGACCCTGACGTTTAGGTGGACAATCATCAAAATCAATACCCCCAGGATGCCTCTGGACACACTCAATAGTTTTTCCCAGAGCACCAAGATCACGTAACTTTGGGACAACCTCTAATTTTTAATAAAAGGCAGGGAAGTTAAAACTCTTGAATCCTCGAATCCTATAAATTAGGTTTTGGGGTAAGGTGGTAGAGAAAAAAATTGACTTACTTTTTTAAATGACATACATTTGAGTTAGGTAAGTCAAAACAGGAGGAGATTATGGATAACGTGATCGTGACCTCAAAAGGTCAAGTGGTGATTCCGGCTAAATACAGGAGAAAATTCAATATTAAGAAAGGGACTCATCTTTCTCTTTTTGAACGTAAGGGAGAACTTATTCTTAAACCGATTACCGACGATTTTATCAGAGCCATGTCCGGTATAACCGGCACTCAGGGAAGGCTTCTTAAAGCCTTAAAAAAAGAGAAAGCCAGGGAGAAGAAGCTGTGAGTACTTTAGTCAGAGTCCTGGACTCCTATAGTCTTATCGCTTATCTGGAAGGGGAGAAGGGTAAGGAAAAAGTGATCGAAATGATCCAGGAGGCCAGAGATTCCAAAGTGAACCTCTTCCTTTCTACAGTAAATTGGGGAGAAATTTATTACATTACCTTGCGGGAGGCAGGGCCTAAACGGTTGGAAGAGGTGGTTCATCTAATTTCAACCCTCCCTATTCAAATTGTCCCCGTGGATCTGGAACTGACCAGACAGGCAGCCGAGTTCAAATCCTGTAAAAAGATGTCCTATGCCGATTGTTATGCCGCGGCCACAGCAAAACATTATAAGGCAGAATTGGTTACCGGGGATATTGAATTCAAACAAGTGGAAAAAGAAGTCAAGATCATCTGGATTTATTAGTGCCTTTATGAAAGGTGGAGTTGTAAAAAGTCATCAATGGACGGCAGGGTAACAAGCTTCAGCCAGCCTCCAAGGAGGCCTTTTAATAGGTCGGCATACGGCATCCGAATGGATGCCTTCTTTTAATACGAAAATAGGATTTGAGTCTTGATCAACCTGTACCTATTTTCATGTTTGGTGGTGCCACGCCCCTGGGCGGGGCATGGCGGCTTAATACGAAAATAGAATCTGGGGTCCACCGGTCCTCGGTCCTATTTTCATGATTTGGCGGTGTCACGCCACTATCGTGGCATGACGGCTTAGTTCGACAAAGTCGAACGGCCGACCGGCTGCAAGGCGTGCAAACCCTGAGGATTCAGACGTCCTTATATACAGAATGGGGCAATCATGAAGGACAACAGAAATAGCGGTCCCTCGAAATGGGCCTTGATCGGTATCTTCAGTTTAATCGCCCTGATGCTGTTGGTTGGGGGGTACTGGTACTATGGACATGAAGCCGAAGCCATCCGGAATCATGAATATGGCGATTTGAAGGCCATTGCCGATTTGAAGGTCGCCCAGATCGTCCGCTGGCGAGACGAGAGGATAGCCGATGCCCGACTGAATTCCAGGGCCCCTTTTCTGCGGGCCTCTGTGGCCCAATGGCTGAAGGCCCCGGGGCGTGTTGACTTGAAAAAAGCCCTCACGAGCCGCCTGAATTTGATTAAAGATTTAGTTAGATACCAGAATGTCATCCTGGCCGGCCTCAATGGCCGTATCCTGCTGACACTTGATCCCGGACTGACCGGTCTCGAGCCGGAAACGAGAAAGTTGGTCGCCGAAACGGTCTCTGCCCACGGGGTCGTCTTTGGCGATTTTTTCCGTTGCCCGATCTGCCAACAGGTCCACCTGGATGTGGCCGCACCGATCCTTGACCAGGCCGGAAAGATCCTGGCCGTTCTCATCCTGCGGACCGACCCTGAGATTTATCTCTACCCCCTCATCCAGTCCTGGCCCACGGCCAGCAAAAGTGCCGAAATACTGCTTATTCGTAAAGACGGAAATGAGATCCTGTTCCTGAACGTGCTCCGTCATCGGGCCGGCCCGGCCCTGACCCTGCGCTTTCCTGGGTCTTTCAGCGATCTTCCAGCCGTACAGGCGGGTATGGGAAAGACGGGTCTGTTTGAGGGGCTTGATTACCGCCAGGTCAAGGTACTGGCCGACCTCCGGCCGGTTCCCGGTTCCCCCTGGTTTATGGTGGCCAAGGTGGATAGAGATGAGATCTTGGCCGAAGCGGCCCAACGGGCCCGGTTGATCGGGATTCTTACCCTGGCCCTTATTGTGTTGTTCGGCATAGGCACGGCCTTTCTCTATAAGCACCAGGGGAAAAGGGCCTTGCAAGCGCTTTACCAGGCCGAGCGCCGGCGGGCCGAGCTATTGGAACAAGCCCGGGTCACCCTTTACAGCATCGGTGATGCGGTTATCACCACCGGATCGGACGGCCTGGTAAAACAGATGAACCCGGTAGCCGAAAAGCTGGCCGGATGGCAAGAAACGGAGGCCTCGGGAAGGCCCATCTCCCAGGTCTTCCGTATCGTCAATGAGGAGACCCGGGCCGAGGTCGAAAACCCGATCGAACGGGTTTTGAGAGAGGGGTTGATCGTCGGCCTGGCCAACCATACCCTGTTGATCGCCAAGGATGGGGTCGAACGCCCCATCGCCGACAGCGGGGCGCCGATCCGAAATGAGGCGGGCGAGATCATTGGAGTGGTATTGGTCTTTCGTGATCAGACGGAAGAAAGAAAGAACCTGGCCGCCTTACAGGAGACCCTCAAGGAAAAGGCCTTTTTGGCCGATCTCATCGAGCAGTCGTCTCAACCCCTGGCTGTGGGGTATCCGGATGGTCGTTTAGGGATGGCCAACCCGGCCTTCTGCAACCTGGTCGGATACAGCCTGGAAGAACTGAAGGCCATAGATTGGGCCACCGACTTAACCCCTCCGGAATGGCTGGATGGTGAACAGGCCAGGTTGAAGGAACTTCATCAGACCGGCCGGCCGGTGCGATACGAGAAGGAATATATCCGCAAGGACGGGACGCGGGTCCCGATCGAGCTGTTGGTTCATCTGGCCCGGGACGAGAAAGGGCAGCCGGAATATTATTATGCCTTTGTCACCGACATCAGCGAACGTAAGCGGGCCGAGGAGGAACGGACCAAGATGATGGCGCAGCTCCAACAGGCCCAGAAGATGGAAACGGTGGGGCGATTGGCCGGCGGCGTGGCCCATGACTTCAACAACCTGTTGACCACCATTATCGGGAACGCCCAAATGGCTCTGATGGATGTGGACCGGGAGGGGCCTCTGGCCGAGGTCCTTGGCGAGATTAAAGCGGCCGGAGAAAGGGCGGCCGGTCTGACCAGACAGTTGTTGGCCTTCAGCCGGAAGCAGGTTTTACAACCCGAGATCGTGGATTTAAATGAGGTGGTGCAGGAGGTAGAAAAGATCCTTAAGCGGCTGATCGGCGAGGATATTGAACTGGAGACCGTTTTTGATACTGATCTTGGTCAGGTTGAGGCCGATGTAGGGCAGATGGAGCAGGTGATCATCAATCTGGCGGTGAACGCCAGGGATGCCCTGCCCAGGGGTGGAAAATTGACCATTGAGACGGCCAATACCGAACTGGATGAGCACTATGCCGCCAGCCGTGTCTCCGTTACACCGGGGCCTTACGTGGTCCTGAGCGTAAGCGATAATGGGATCGGCATGACCCGCGAGGTTCAATCTCATATTTTTGAACCCTTTTTCACCAGTAAAGAAAAAGGGAAAGGAACCGGGCTGGGTCTGGCCATGGTTTATGGGATTGTCAAACAGAGTGGAGGAAACATCTGGGTCTACAGCGAGGTCGGGAAAGGGACCACCTTTAAGATCTACCTGCCCCGGGTCGATAAGACCGCCGGCGCGGAAAAGAACAAAACTCTGCTCACTGAAGTTCGAGGTGGGTTGGAGACGGTGTTGGTGGTGGAAGACGAAGAAAGCGTTCGTAATCTTGTCGTTACAGTTCTTAAACGATTTGGCTATACGGTTTTGACGGCCGAAGACGGGCAAAAGGCTCTGGAGATATTCCAAGGACAGGAAGGCTCCATTGACCTGCTTTTGACCGATGTAATTATGCCCCTAATGAACGGAAAGGAACTGGCGGAGCTGCTGGAAGGGCTGCAGCCGGATCTGAAGGTGCTCTTTATGTCGGGCTATACGGACAATGCCATTGTCCACCATGGGATACTGGATAAGGGGATCGCCTTTATCCAGAAGCCTTTCCCGCCAGAGGATCTGGCCAGGAAGGTTCGGGAAGTATTGGGGAGGGGAAGTCAAAGGCGTAAGGCGTGAGGCATAAGGGGAGAGGCGTGAGTATTTTAGTGCCCTGAATGGTGTTGACCCTGCCAACAAATTGTTCTGTCGACAGAGATGAAGCTGTTAAAACCTCTTCTTAGAACATCCGGAGACCGAATTCAGTCACGGCATTTGCCCGGAGTGCGCCGAGGAACTCCATCCTGAATATTTTAATGAAAAGCAAATTCGAGAAAGGAATAACCATGGACGGGAAAATTAGCCGGGGGAAAATCCTTATTGTTGACGACGATGAATCGGTCGGCCGGACACTGGGACGTATCTTAAAAAAAATCGATCAGAACCATTCCATGGTGGTCAGCGCGGAAGAAGCCCGCTCTATCCTCAAGGCGGAGACCTTTGATCTCATTCTATGTGATATCCATCTTCCCGGCGAATCAGGAATGGGTCTCACTCAATATGTCAGGACCGAGTATCCGGATACGGCCGTAATCATGATCAGCGGGGTGGATGATCCTGAAGTCGTTGAAAAGGCTTTAGGAATAGGGGTTTATGGCTATATCATCAAACCCTTCAAGATCAGTGAGGTGATCATTAATGTCTCCAGTGCCATGAAGAGACAAAAATTGGAGGTTGAGCGTCGGATCTATCAAAAGGACCTTGAGAAAATCGTGGCTGAACGGACGATAGAACTTAAAAAGGCCTTGGACGGGATCATTAAAGTGGTCGCCCAGACCGTGGAAATCAAAGATCCCTACACGGCCGGTCATCAACACCGGGTGGCCGATTTGGCTGTAACCTTGGCCAGGGAAAAGGGATTGGCCATTAATCAAATCGAAGGGATCCATTTGGCCGGGATGATCCACGATCTGGGTAAGATTTCCATTCCGGCAGAAATCCTCAGTACCCCACGGCCTTTGAATGCTATAGAATTTCAACTCATCAAGACCCATCCCCAGATAGGTTATAATATACTCAAAGACATACAGTTTCCCTGGCCCATTGCCCTGATCATACTCCAGCATCACGAGCGGATGGATGGCTCCGGTTATCCCAACGGACTGAAAGGCAAAGAGATTCTCCCGGAAGCCCGCATCCTGGCCGTGGCCGATGTGGTCGAGGCCATTGCCTCCCACCGGCCCTACCGCCCGGCTTTGGGGATGGAATTCGCCCTGGAAGAGATCGAAAAAAACAAAGGCATTCTTTATGATCCCGAGGTAGCAAATGTTTGTCTGACTCTTTTCAGGGAAAAGGGGTTTAAGTTGGAGTGAGTCGAATTCTATTTAAAGTTTGACTCTCCGCAAGCGCAAAGAATTGCTGACCACCGAAACGGAACTGAAGGCCATGGCGGCCGAGGCCAGGATAGGATTAAGTAAGATTCCCCACAAGGGATAGAGGATGCCGGCGGCAATGGGAATGCCCAGGACATTGTAAAAAAAGGCCCAGAAGAGATTCTGCCGGATGGTTTGGATGGTTTTTTGGGAAAGCTTTATGGCCGTGATAATGGCCCGGAGATCGTCCCGGATCAAGGTTATATCCGAGGCCTCCATGGCCACATCCGTACCGGTGCCGATGGCAATGCCCACATCGGCCTGAGCCAGGGCCGGGGCATCATTAATGCCGTCTCCGACCATAGCCACTCGTTTACCTTCCTCCTGAAGTTTCTTGATCTGGGCCGTCTTGTCTTGGGGCAGGACTTCTGCAACGACTCGATCCAGATTGAGCTGTCGGCCAATGGCCTGGGCGGTTTGCTGATTGTCTCCGGTCAGCATGACCACTTCCAGACCCATTCGTTTGAGTTCGGCCACGGCCTCAAGGGAATACTCTTTAAGGGTATCGGCTAAGGCCATCAGGCCCAAGACCCGGCCCTCCCGGGCCACAAACATCAGGGTCTTGCCCTGATCAGCCAAGGCCTGGGCCGATTCCAGGATAGGCTGCAACTCCAGGCCACGGGATTCCATCAGTCGTCTATTGCCGATAAGGACTTTCCTGCCGGCCTCTTCCGCCATGACTCCTTGCCCACTTAAAGCCTGAAAGTGATCAACAGACGATAGGGGAAGTCCTTCTGCCTTGGCCCGGCTGACAATGGCTTCTCCCACAGGGTGTTCCGAATTTTTTTCTACCGAAGCGGCCAGGGCCAGCAGTTCTTTGGCCTCGAATCCCCGGCTGGGAAGGATATCCGTCACGGCCAATTGCCCCTTGGTCAGGGTTCCGGTCTTGTCAAAGACTATGGTAGTCAGTTTATGGATCGATTCCAGGCTTTCTCCTCCTTTGATCAGAATACCGTTTTCTGCGCCTCTACCGGTTCCCACCATGATGGCCGTCGGTGTGGCCAGGCCCAGGGCACAAGGACAGGCGATGATCATAACGGCAACAAAATTCAGTAGGGCGAAGGTCAGGGTAGGGGGGGGACCCCAAAAATACCAGATAAAAAAAGTCAACAAGGCGATCCCCATGACCACAGGCACAAAGACGCCGGCCACTTGGTCGGCCAGGCGCTGGATGGGGGCCTTGCTGCCCTGGGCCTGTTCCACCAGCATAATGATCTGGGCCAGGGCCGTTTCTTCGCCTATCCGGGTGGCTTCAAAGACAAAACTGCCGCTCTTGTTCAGGGTGGCTCCTATCACCTCGTCTCCCGGGTTCTTGTCCTTCGGCAGGCTTTCACCGGTCAGCATGGATTCGTCCACAGCCGAATGTCCTTGGCGGATTCGTCCGTCCACCGGGATTTTTTCACCGGGACGAACCAGGATAAGATCCCCTTTCCGGACCTCTTCCACCGGAATATCTTTTTCTTCATTATCTCGTAAAACCCGGGCCGTTTTCGGGGCCAGGCCCATTAATTTTCGGATGGCCTCGGAGGTCTGTCCCTTGGCCCGGGCCTCCAGTAGTCGACCTAACAGGATCAAGGCGATGATCATGGCGGCACTGTCGAAATAGACCGTTGGGGTCAGGCCGCTTCGGGTGAACAGGGCTGGGAAAAAAGTGGATAGGGAAGAATAACTATAAGCCGATAGTGTCCCCACGGCAATCAGGGTATTCATATCAGCACTGCCGTGGCGGGCCGAACCCCAGGCCCCGGTGATAAACTGCTTTCCGGCCCAGAACTGGACCGGCGTGGTCAGGACAAATAGGATATAGAAGAGGATGTCATGGGGGATATCACGCAGAATGGGGATATAGTGAGGCATGGAAAAAACCATGATCAGGGAACCGAAGACAACACTAAAGATGAATTTCTTTTTCAATAAGGCCAGTTCCTTCTGTCTTTCCTCCCGTTCGCGGTCTCGAAGTTCGGCCCGCGCCAGACCGCGAAATTGGTAGCCGGCCTCTTCAATGACTTTTTTGAATTTTTCCAGATCGACTTTATCGGGATCGTAAGTCACCTGGGCCTTTTCGGTGGCAAAGTTGACGGCTGCTTTTTCGACCCCTTCTAATTGTCCCAGGGCCTTTTCCACCCTCACCACACAAGCAGCACAGCTCATCCCGCCGACCGACAGGCTGGTCTGTTCCATTTCTTTATTATTATCTTCCGAAGCCATTAATCTGTACCTCTTTCATA
>JAZDOU010000101.1:0-2652 GCA_043798385.1 Pseudomonadota bacterium | reverse complement strand
ACAGAAAGTTCCAATAATGACGTCTATGGTCTTCCTCACGGTCACGCCCTTCCTCCTCAGAAATCTATAGTGCATAGCGCTCTCTATGGCCAATGTCTGTCCTCCCATCGACATAAATGGGATACTTAAGAGAATGTGCCTGGCTATCTTGAAGTCTTTATCACTCTGAAATCCCTGAAGAACTTCGGTTAGAATCAGATCACTTATGATGAGGGGGGTATTTCCAAGTGAAGAATCCAGCCAGTCCGTCTGAGCCGTTTTATTGCCGGTGAAGTAGTCGATCCAGACGGACGAATCAACGAGAATCATTTGTCTAACCTCATCTCGTCGAGATTGCCGGTCCATTTTAATTTTCCTCGAAAGCGCTTAATTTCCTTCTGGCGTTTCACTTGCACCAACAGCTTCAATCCCTCTTCTATGGCATCTTTTTTGGTTCTGAGGCCGGATACCCTGAGGGCCGATTCCATCAGATCATCATCTACAACCACATTCGTTCTCATTTCTACCCTCCTATCCTATGTGTATATGTCGACCATATCATACACATTAAAGGGGCTATTGGAAAGGTTTATTTTTAGGGCAAATAACGTCCCGGCTCACCCTTGAGGACTCCGCGCAGCGGGCTCCGAATAAGGGTGTCCGGGGTGGTTCGAAGATCATTTCATTTCTGGTTTCCCGGCTGCTTTGAGCTTGGCATTTTTCAACGAAGAGAGAGAAGAACCCATTACTTTAAAAGATCAAAGACTTCATCGGCTGCGGCCAGCGTCTTTTCCAGGTCCTCCCGGTGGTGGGCTAAAGAAATAAACAGGGCCTCAAAGGCCGAAGGGGCCAGATAGACCCCCCGGGAACGCATTTCCCGGTAAAATCGGGCATAGGTCTCCGCAGAGGCCTTTTGCACCGTTTCAAAATCCCGGATCTCTTCCCGGGTAAAAAAAATGCCGCCCATGGAGCCTATCCGGGTGGTTGTAAAGGGGATCCCCCTGGAATGGGCCTGGGCATTCAATTGTTCGAAAAAGAAGGCCGCCTTCTCTTCCAATTGGTCATAGATCCCTTTTTGGGATAAAACAGTCAAGGTGGCCAGTCCGGCGGCTGTGGCCAGGGGATTTCCGGAGAGGGTCCCGGCTTGATAGACCGGGCCTTCCGGGGCAATCAAGGACATAAACTCCTTTTTCCCACCATAAGCCCCTACCGGCAGGCCGCCGCCGATAATCTTCCCCAGGCAGGTTAAGTCCGGGGTTATTTGAAAGCGCTCCTGGGCTCCCCCAAGGGCGACCCGAAATCCGGTGATAACCTCATCAAAGATCAACAAGGCCTGATGCCGGCTGGTCAGGCGGCGAAGGCCTTCTAAAAACCCGGGGCGCGGCAAGACCACGCCCATATTTCCGGCTACCGGCTCCACAATCACAGCAGCCACCTGATCCCCCCTGGCCTTGAAGGTCTCTTCAACTTTTTCGAGGTCATTATAGGGTAAGGAAAGGGTTAAGGAGGCCATCTCTTGGGGGACCCCCGGGCTGCCGGGAATTCCCAAGGTCGCCACCCCTGAACCGGCCCTGATCAAAAAACTATCTCCATGACCGTGATAGCAGCCGTCGAACTTGATGATCAGGGAGCGGTTGGTATAGGCCCGGGCCAGGCGGATGGCGCTCATGGTGGCCTCGGTTCCGGAATTGACCAAACGAACTTTTTCGATAGAGGGCACCAGGGTCACGATCCGTTCCGCCATTTCGACCTCAGCCTCGGTCGGGGCTCCATAACTGGTCCCTTTACGGGCGGCTTGAGTCACGGCTTCTACCACCTGAGGATGGGCATGGCCCAGGATGAGGGGGCCCCAGGAACCTACATAGTCAAGGTAACCGTTCCCATCCACATCAAAGAGCCTGGCCCCTTCGGCCCTCTCAATAAACAGAGGAAAGGTGCCGACGGCCTTGGCCGCCCGGACCGGACTGTTGACTCCCCCAGGGATAACGGCTTGCCCCCGGGCAAACAGGGTTTCCGATTTTGTCCGGTTTTTATTCATGAAAATATCTCATAGTGGTTTTTTTTAACTCTTTCCGGCTGAAGAGCAATTGATAATCCGTCATGCCGGTCGCTTGGGAGATTTTTTGGGCTATCTGCCGGCATTCTTCCTCACTGCTCCCATGGACCATGGTAAACAGGTTATAGTTCCAGTCTCTTTGAGGCCGGCGATGATAACAATGGGTCACCTCTTTAAAAGAGGCCATGTCCCGTCCTACGGGATCGATTTGTTCTTCGGGAACCCTCCAGACAATCATGGCATTGGCTGAAAAACCGGAATTCCGGTGTCTGATGGTGGCTCCAAAACGACGGATCGTGCCATCATCTCTTAACTGCTTTACAATTTTTAAAAGTTGTCTTTGGGTAATCCCCAGATGTTGGGCGATGGGGGCAAAGGGCTGGGGTTGGACTTGAAGTTCCCCGGTTAACTCCCGGATAACGGCTTTTTCCAAGTCCGAGAGCCGCTTCTCATCCTTCGGCCGGCCACTCTTGGCCGACCCCCTTTGGGGGAATAGGGGATCTTCAACTGGAAGGGATTTTTTCATGTTACAATAAGGCTCACTAATCTCGTCCGGCCCAAGCAGGATTACGGGGAAGGCCTTCGACTGGCAGGTTTAAAAAAATTTCCGCTCCAAT
>JAZDOU010000032.1:0-12297 GCA_043798385.1 Pseudomonadota bacterium | reverse complement strand
ATTTCCCGGCAGGAGGTGCACTGGTTGCAGGGAACCGCGGCCGGCCCTTGCTGACAGTTGAGCGCTTTGGCCAGGATTCGAGCCACTGAAGTCTTGCCTACCCCCCGGGGGCCGCTGAATAAATAGGCATGGGCTACCCGGCCGGACTTGATGGCGTTTTGCAGGGTCTGGGTGACATGGTTCTGTCCCAGGACATCTTCAAAAACCTGAGGTCGGCATTTGCGAGCTAAAACGAGATAGGACATAAAAACAGGCGTGGGGCTTAAGGCATAAAGCGCAAGATAGAAAGGTTAAGCTACAAGAAATAAGGTGAAGGGATATTCGAGATCCATTTCAAACTTCAAAATCCACCTTCCGAAATCCAAAATCGAAAATGGAATATGGCGGAGAGAGAGGGATTCGAACCCTCGGTACACCTTTTGGGCGTACACACGATTTCCAGTCGTGCCCCTTCAGCCAGCTCGGGCATCTCTCCGTTAAAACATTTTCCCACGAAAGGATTTTGTATCGCTAAGGTTCTTAGCATTTTCCACCGGTCCAAGTCAAGATTATTTATCCGAAGGATTGAAGGAATCAGAAGGGGAGCCGCTGGGCATAGAGTGACCCTGCCAAGGCGCCAGACAGATTATATGCGGGCATCAATAAGTCTTTTAAAAAGTATTTCTTCAATATCCTGGCGGGAGTCCAATACCGACAAAAGATATACCCGAGTTTTCGATATTCTATAAATAAACCTCCAGGGAGAAAGGATTAATTCACGATAGTGCCGAATTCCTAAATCCCCTAACTCAGGAACAATACGGCCTCTTTCAGGAAAAAAATTTAAACCGGCTGTTTTTTGCTTAATTTGTTTGAATATTCTCAGGGCGTTTTCCGGACTGTCGGCTGCGATATAATCAAAGAGTGTGGTTAAATCCTTTTCTGCCGCCTCGCACCATATCACTTCATATTTCTTGTTCATTTCAATTTTTCTTTCAGGAGTTTCTCCACTTTTTCAAACACCTCCTCCTGAGATCGAAATCTTCCGCCCTTTATGTCCCCCTCCCCCTGGGAAACCAACTTTAATATCCCAATAGCCTTTTTCATACTTTCATAACTTTTGGGGTCTTGTAAAACCGCTTTAGGCTCCCCGTTCTGCGTAATGATAATCGGCCTATGAGTCTCATTAATTTGCTTCAGTAAGTCGGCAGCCTTTGATTTAAGATAAGTAACCGGCTTTATGTCTGTTGTAATATTCATCTTGATTACCTCCAGTCTTTTTATGGTACCAAATTAAGACCGAATGTCAACCGATTTTTATCTGGACGAATCCAACCGGATAGGCCGGTAAAACTCTCCGGAGACAAAGGAGATCCAAACACTCAAATCCAGTTCAGGAAAACCCCGAAGACAACTAAGGCCGCCAGATCAAGGCCCAGGATGCCCCCCACAATCAGGGCCTTTTTCTGAACCGACTCCATATCGTGGACCCAGAAAGAGACCAGGAAGAAAGGCAGATAGCCGATCAGGAATATGAGCCAGGGGGCCTTGAGGCCCCACCAGGAATAATCCCAGGTCAGGGCGCCTATCTTGTTTAACAGGATCTCCACAAATACGCAGAATATGGAATTGACGACAGCCAAAAACAGCCGGTTCGGCAACCCCAGAATCCGAAGCGTTTTATCGGCCGGGAGTAATTTGCCGAAGCTGATCCCGGCGACAGCGAACATAAAACAAATTTCAATATTAAGCCCGATCAGGATCAAATAGGCGGTTTTACCTGGGGCCCCCCATACCGGGGCATAGTTACTGAAATGAAAGACCAGGGCGTTCCAAATCTCGTTGAACCAGTCCATCCCCCAGAAGGCCAGTCCGCCGAAAAAAAGATTCCAGTTTTTCCGCTCTATCTCCACGGCATAGACATAGACCACCAGGGCAAAGAGAGCGATCACAACCCATTGAAACTGGCTTCCATCCCGTAAAATTTGAGAAGCCGCTAAAGCAGATGGAGTAGGCATGATATTCCTTTCTTATCCGGAAAAATAAGTTACAGGCTATCTTAACAGGCCCGAAGGGAAAAACTTCTTTTCATAAAATAAACCACAACGAGTAGTCAAAGTCAATTCAAAAGGGAGACACTCAATGACCCCAGGTGCATAGAACCACGATCAATAAATATCAAAGATGAGGAGTTTCACGGGAACGGTTCCATTCAAAAACAAGGCCTGCTTTCGAGGTTTCAGTCCGATTTCCTTCAGAGGCGCTGACGTGGGAGCCAGAATCCCACAGCGCCAACCTTTAAAGTGATTTTTGAGATGACTACCGATGGCTCGCAAAAATTCCGCGCTGACGTCTTTCTCCGTCATTCTGACGCCGTAAGGGATATTGGCGATCAGGAGTCCGGACTCAGCCGGTTTCTCTGTGTTGAAAAAGTCTTTGGTCTCAAGTTGAACAAGGCTTTCCAACCGGGCATTGGTGACGGTTTTTCGGGCGATCTCGACGAATCGAGGCTCGATATCAGAAGCGAATAGACCCACCTTGGCCGGCCGTTCAGCCCCACGGGCCTGGTCCAAAATGGTCTGCCAAAGCCCGGAATCAAAATCATGCAGATATTCAAAGCCAAAGCCGCCTTTTTTCCGGTGGATCAGCGCTGCCCGATTAATGGCGATCTGAGCGGCTTCGATCACAATCGTGCCGCTACCGCACATGGGATCGAAAAAATTCGTGGTCCCATCGTATTCGCAAACCGCCAGCAGTGCGGCAGCCAGCGTTTCCTTCAAGGGAGCCGGATGGCCTTCAACCCGAAATCCTCGCTTGTGAAGACTTTCAAAGGAGGTGTCGACACTGACCATCAGACGTTTTTTGTGAAAGTAACCGGTAATCCCGATAACCGCGTCCCAGGAGCTTTGGTTGGGTATAATTTTCAGGTGATGTTGAAAGCAATCGTTGATGGCCTCGCGCAGTTTACTGCCGATCAAATGAGTTGGAACCTGGTTTTCGTCGTTGGAGGCGACCACAGTGATGCTGATCGCCAGCCTTTCGGAAAAAAGCTCGTCAAATCGAATCTTCTTGGCCTTATCGAAGATGATGGTCGGAGAATGGGCCGGGATTACTTTTAAGACCCGGAAAATTCGACTCGCCAAACGGGAGTGCAAGTGGGCCTTGTAAGCAACTTCCTTCGAAGCGCTAAAATACACCACCCGATAGGCGGTCCGGACGTCGGTCCCCCCGATTGAAGTGATTTCTTTTGCCAAAAGGCCCGTCAGTTCATCGGGGCAAGTTGCATAAAGCTGATAGTCCAATTCGATCCTTTTGAGAAATGGGGTTTGTTATCCGTTCATCGACAGGCCTTTGGTAAGAGCTGCCAGAAAGAAAACCTAAGGTTCTTCTCTCAATTAGAAGAAATAGTGTAAGAATCTTAGGGGAACTCCTCCTTGAGAACCGGATGGTTCCCTTAAAATCGGGGTCAGGAATCTTTTCCCCCGAGGCACATTTGGAGCCGGTCCATCTGACCGTTTTTAACCCAGTCATATTTTTCCCGGAAAAGCCGGTCAAGGAAGTTCAGCTTTCCATCCTTATAACGCCTTAAGAATCGCCTAAACTCTTTCGGGCCTCCGTTATACATGGCATAGACAGCCCCGCTGAGAACATCAAAGGGAAGCGATAGTTCCGGACCCAAACGGTCCAAGGCATATCGGCGAAAGTAAAGCGCTAAAATCTCGGTACCGGCCAGGGCGTTATAATGAATATTCCAGCGGAGGCTCTTGGGTTGATACAGGCCTCTCCAGACCCGGATATTGACCTGCATCATCCCGACGGACGTCCCGTTATAGGAAAGAAGATAGCGTACTTTTCCATTGGAGGCGGTCAGTTGTCGCCAGCAGCTTTCCTGCCAGGCCGTGGCGGAGACCAGGCGTCTGAACAGGCCCTGGTATTTTTCTTCCAGAGTTTTTTTAGACAGAACCTGTTCGGTCGCCCCTTGCAGCACCTTTTCAACCCGTTCAAGATAATCGTCTAGGTTCTTTTCGTCCGGCAGCCACTTCATCAAACCACGGCCGGCTTTGAGGACCTTTGCCGAGTCCGAAGAAGCCGTTACGTATTGCAGAAACCAGGAAGTCCTGCTTCTACGGGAAAGGTTTTCCGAAGTAGGACCAGGCAGATCAAGTTCGTCTTCACCATATCCCGGTCCGGTTTCATTGATCGGGGTACCCAGGTCCAAAAGTTTTCTCAGTTCAGGATTAACCTCAAAGGAATATCCCGGACTCCATTGAACCTGTCCCTGCGACAGCAACCGGGCCAATCGAATTAACCCGTTTTGGCTGATTTCCAGCCCAAAGGCGCCTCCCAGATTGTCCAGAATCTTCAGGGAATCCATGGCGGTGAAATAACCCATATATCCAAAAAAGGAAGGGGCGTCTTCCCGGATAAGGTGCTTTTTCATGATCGGCCCCACTTCGGTCCAGCTTTTTAGAAACTGTTCCCGAACCAGGTCGCGTTCCGGGATCCTGTGATCCAGCGCCTCCATAAAGCTGTACCGTACCTCCAGCAGTGTCTTCAGGAGGGTGTCTCTTTCCCCTTCGGTCAAGGGCTGTCCGTCTAACGAAAGCAACTCGTGGACTAAAAAAGAGTCCCAGGTTTCCCAAATAGTGATAAACCGTCCCTTTTCCGCTTCAGTCAGTGGATCGAGGGCTTTGCCGGATGCAGTTTCCTCGGGGACATCCAAATCCAACAGGACTTCAGCCTCCACGGCCTTAGGACCGATTGTTAGCGGACCTGTTCTGAGGGACCTTAATCCCATTTTTAATTTTTCCTGTTGTTCCGGTTTGACAAACAAGGGGAGCAATTGGGTAATCTCATTTACCGGAGGGAGCAGATTGATGGCCACCTGATCAAGAGGGGGACGTACATAGATTTCAATCAATTTCCAGATGATCTCAGCCACCGTCATCTTTTCGTGCCGCTGATTATAGAAGTTGGAATCCAGGGTCTTGAATCGCAAACGCCAAGTCTCCTGTTCCAGATAGGGCTTTAATCGGATTTCGACGTATCCTTCCCAGGCCACAGGCTGAAGGCAGCCATTACCCAGCTCAAGGCCGGCCTGCAAGGTGATCTTATTTATAAGCAGAACCGAAGAACTATCCGACCTGATCCCGGGGTCGGAAAGTTCTATACGGACACAACGGTTGATTTGATCCAGCAGAACGGCTTTTTGACCCGGCTGGGTATAGAGCTGCGCTATTAAGACCGAACGAATCAACGGGTAATCGAGGGTAATCGGCAGAGCAATGGTTTTAGGTACGGCCCAGGCGCTAACACCCCAGCCGATTGTAAATAAACCCAGAACACCTATCAGGAGCAGTCGTTTCATCTTCATCATTGAGGTCCTTTGAGACTGGTTATAACGGCCGGTAAGATATAAGAAGTATAGGGCAAGCCCTACGGGCGATCAAGGGGAAAATAGCGATGGAGATTTCAACCCGTTCGAAGGTCTAATGGTTCTGCAAAAAAATTCGAGAAGATCCTCTCCCTTTTTTGTCCTTTTGAATTCCTCCCTATGTATTCGATTCCTTGATCCTCACCTAACTCATTGTTAGTAAGGAATCTCTTTGGGATTTCGATGCCGATATACGGGTGCAGTATATGCTTGATTTTGAGAAATGCCTTTTTCCCATAAAGGAGCATAGGGAACCACTCACCCTTAGTCGTGGGGCGAGGTGGTTCTTCTTTTCCTTCAGCGAGTGCATTCCACAAATCTTCAAGCCGGTCTGGACTCATCTCCATGGTCGATTAAAAATTTTTCATTATAAATCGATTCTAAATCGTATTTGTGTTTGGCCTCTTCAGCGGCCAAATAAGCAAAAATTTTTTTCCGAGTCGGATTCCGTACCACACCCTCCCACGTTCGGTAGAGCTTAAAGGCATTTTCTTCAAATCTTATAGCCTGGGTCAATACCTCTTGATATGTCATTTCCTTATGGAATTTGAGATCCATCATAGATAGGCTGATTTGTGTATCCGTTATTGATAGGGAACTTTCCGGTAGAGTACCTAAATCCTGCAACTCCTCTAATAATTTTTGGTGATTTGTTTCATCTTTAGCCAGTTCCATAAAAAGGGTGGATACCTCCGGATATTTAGATAGTGAAGCCGCCGAACGATAAAAGGTTTCAGCATCTTTTTCTCTGTCAATAGCGGATTGGATAATTCCAAAGTCGGTTGAAGGTGACATTAATTGTTCTCGTAACGTTTCATGGAATTTCCGTAATTCAAAAAATATTCTGAATTAAATGTATAACCTTGTATCCGTTGGCCCCGGCCCTTTACAAAACCCGGATCATAGGTCAACTGCAGAAAAAAACCCACCTCTCTCTTGAGAAATGGGGTTCATTTTTCTTCACTCGACACTCCCTTGGTAAAGGTTGCCAACAAGAAAACTTAATCAATTTACTATCGAACTCCTACCTCATGACTTGCTAAATGTCAATAAATTTGAACCGCCTGTTCGTTAATTTCCGTTTATACTCCTCGGAATTTTCACAAATGGAACTTGCAAGACTTCAGGAAGCTATACGTTTACAGCACTATTAACTTATCTATAAAGTCAACTCTCAAGGTTAATCTCTAAATCAGGCTTGAGAGGGATCTTGGATTCGCAGGGGACCCCGGTCTGGCACAAACCACAGCCGTAGCCGTCAAAACCGTAATGGGACTTTACATAATCAGCCGTGGGGGGCTTCAGGTGGGCCAGGCATTTTATCTTATCGTGGCCGGCCTCGCTCAGGGCGCCCACCGGACATCGAGTTATACACTTTCCGCAGATCCCCTGGCTGAAAAAAAGACAATAAGCCCGGTGATGGGTATATGGCCGAGGTGTGGGTGGAATGGAGATGGCGGCTACTACCGAACCGGTGCGCAGGGCCTTGCCGCGAGGCGTGATCAAACCATCGCAGAGCCCAAAGGTCCCCAGACCGGCGGCATAGGCGGCATGTCGTTCCGACCAGGTGGAGGCAAAGACATAATGGTCTGATCTCCTGGTCTCCCAAAGGGGAGAAAGCACAGGAGCAACCGCCTGAACCCCTTTTTCTTCCAAAGCGGCCACTACTGTTTTACGCAGTTTGGCATTGACCTCTTCACCGAATATGCGGGCCCTGGCCCAGCGTTCAGAAGGGAAAGTCTTCTCTTTCCGATTATCGGCCTTAGTGGCCCTGGTCTGGGGCAAAATCCAACTGATGACCGTTAGTTCTTCCGGTTTGACGGCTGGTTCGGGAAAGGTCAAGGCGAATATCTCCTCAGGGGTCCAGTGAAAGGGTCCGACAACCTGTTTGTAGGTCTCAAAGAGGGAGTCGGCGCCTGTAGAGAAGCCGATCAAGGGATTTTCAAAGGCCTTTTCCTGAGCAGGGTTTTGAAGGGTATTCTCCGGGGATCGTTCAATGAAATCCTCGATGAAGGATGTTATCCAAGTGGCCAAGTCATTTGATTTTTTTTTAGACATGGTATTCCTTTCCTAATCCTCCCCCTCCCCTGATGAGAGGGCTGAGGAATCAGTGACCCTCAGCGGATTCCAATCAACTTGTGCATCTGAAGACTGAGGCGCCATTGAGGGTGTTCGAGGCAATAGTGGATGGCCAGTTGGGTGTTCTGTTTGATATCAGGACCATCTTGGGGCTGCAGAAAATAAAATTCGAAATCAAGCGATTCAAAAACCTCCGGGTCGAGACCTTCTTGAGGGAAAACCAATTTCAGTTCATCCCCGGATCGCAGGTTCAATTCGCTCCCGGCTTTGGGACTGACGCAGATCCAGTCCAACCCACTGGGCGGCGGCAGGGTCCCATTGGTTTCAATGGCCACTTCAAGGCCGAAATCGTGAAAGGCGGTTATCAATCCTTCATCCAGTTGCAGCAGGGGCTCGCCGCCGGTGCAGACCACCAGGGGAAGCCTATGGTCTGATTTGGGCAGGGGAAACTTATTCGCGACGGCGGCCGCCAGATCCTCTGGACTGTTGAATCTGCCGCCTCCCGGCCCGTCAGTCCCAATAAAATCGGTATCACAAAATCGGCAGATGGATTGTGCCCGATCCTCTTCCCGGCCGGACCAAAGATTACAGCCGGCAAAACGGCAAAACACCGCCGGTCGGCCGACCTGGGCCCCTTCGCCTTGAAGCGTGTAAAAAATTTCTTTAACGAAATAGGTCATGGATCAAAGACTTATGTTGGCACGGGACAGGCAGAGCCTGATTCACGGGATTTACGCTAATAAACCATTTTATTTCTCTTAATCCGGCCTTAACAGTATTGTGGGATGACCCATTTCTCGAACCGTGAAATCCGTGCAATCCGTGCCAAAAAATGGTATTTTCGTTTAAGCCCTGTATGTTCCCGGATCCTTTATCCCTGCCTCGGCGAATCCTTTGAGCCGCAGCAGGCAGGCATCGCATTTTCCGCAGGCCTCTCCCTGAGAGGATGGGTCGTAACAGGTGCTGGTCAACTCGAATTCGACTCCCAATTCCAGGCCTTTTTTTATGATCTGGGCCTTGCTGAGGTCAATAAGGGGGGTGTGGATTTTAATGCCCCGCCCTTCTACGCCGGCCTTCGTGCCCAGGGCGGCCATTTTCTCGAAGGCCTCGATAAACTCCGGCCGGCAATCCGGATAGCCGCTGTAATCCAAGGCATTGACGCCGATAAAAATATCACCGCACCCCAACACTTCGGCCCAGGCCAAGGCCAGGGAAAGAAAGATGATGTTTCGGGCCGGTACATAGGTAATGGGAATATCGGTTGAGATTTCTTCCGGACTCCGATCTTTCGGCACCTCGATGGGAGCGGTTAAGGCCGAACCGCCAAAACGTCTCAGGTCCACATCAATAATCGTGTGTCGGGCCACTTCAAAATGTTGTGCGATCCGACCGGCCGCCTCGATTTCTATTTGATGACGCTGGCCGTATCGAAAGGTCAAGGCATAAAGCTCAAAGCCCATGTTTTTAGCCACGGCCAGGGTAGTGGAGGAATCCAGGCCGCCGCTCAGCAAAATAACGGCCCGGGGTTTTTCTGCCATCATTTTTTAGAGACCAATCTCATCGGCCACTTCCCGCATTCCCATGATGACATCCTCTGTGAGTCCCTCTAAATTCACGCCGAGCATCAGGGCTCCCTTTTCAATAATGTCTCGATTGACCCCGGCGGCAAAATTTTTCTGCTTCCATTTCTTTTGGACCGATTTGGCCTCCAGGTCTTTGACACTTCTTGAAGGCCTGACCAGTGCGGCCGCCGCTACCAGACCGGTTAATTCATCAATGGTATAAAGGGTTTTTTCACAATCCGTTTTCGGCTCAACGTCGTTACACAAGCCCCATCCATGGGAGATGGCGGCCCGGATAAATTCTTCCGGCCATCCCTCTTCTTCCAAAATAGTTTTGGTTCTGCGGCAGTGTTCCTCGGGAAATTGTTCATAATCCAGATCGTGGATCAGGCCGATAATCCCCCAGTGCTCTTCATTGTGTCCCTTTTTTCGGGCCAGATAACGCATGACCGCTTCCACGGCCAGAGCGTGGTGAATCAAGGCCTGGTTTCGATTATACTCTCTAAGCAGGGCCAGGGCCTCTTTACGATCGGGAAAGTGTATCGTCTTCATGGTCTTCCTTGGATATTTTTTTAAATTTACCCCATTTTACGACTTCCAACCGAACCTTAACACGCCCTTTCTTAACCATCCTTAATTTTTCAGCAGCGGCTCGCGATAAATCGATAATGGTTCCTTTTTTGCGTTGGACCCTGGTCGGCCCCCGGTCTATGATCCGCACCTCCACCTGACGTTTATTTTCCAGATTGGTCACTCGAATACGGGTACCATAAACTTTCAAACCTGTTAAGACTTAATTGAAGAGTCCGGTCTCTTCAAAAAGATTAATCTCCTGTTCATTATACCCGAGTTCCCGCAAGACCTCTTTGGTATGGGTCCCTGGTGGGAATCCCACCTGGTCGTACTGAGGCGGGGTCTCGGAAAATTTGATCGGATTGGCCAGTTGTTTTACGGTGCCTCCCCCGGGGAGGGGCATTTCAACCACCATGGCCCTCTCTCTAACTAATGGATCATTTAAGGCTTCAGCCAGTGTTAATACCGGTTCGACACAGGCATCCCATTGCTGGAAACAAACGGTCCATTCCTCCCGGGTCTTGGTCTTAATAATCTGTCGAACTTCCTGTTTGACCTGATGAACATTGGCTGGAAGCACACTTCCCGAGATCAGGTCCGGACGGCCGATAGCCTGACAAAAGGCGGCAAAAAATTGGGGTTCCAGTCCGCCAAAGCTGATGTACTGTCCGTCTTTGGTTTCATAAAAATCATATAGGGAACCGCCATTTAAAAGGTGGCCTTGACGCCCCGGTTCCTGTCCATCAGATAAAAAAGCGGCCCCCACCATGGCATTAAAAGCAATCATGCCATCAGTCATGGAAATATCAATCTGCTGCCCTTTCCCGGTGACCTGACGATAAATGATGGCGGCCAGAAGGCCGATGATGGAATTATAAGAACCCGAGGCGACATCGGCTATCTGCATGCCGGTTAAGACCGGACCGGTTTCTTTCTGGCCCGAATAGGACATGAGACCGGACCTGGCCAGATAATTGATGTCGTGGCCGGCCCGGCCGGTTAAAGGGCCTGTCTGGCCATAGCCTGTCAGAGAACAGTAGATGAGTGAGGGATTCAATTCCTTCAGTTTGGAATAATCCAAACCGAACTTGTTCATCACACCGGGACGGAATTGTTCGATCAGGATATCATAGGTTGTAATCAGTTCCTGGACGATGCGGACGCCCCTGGGGTCTTTTAAATTCAAGGTCATGGAGCGTTTACCGCGCCCCAAATAGGCTGACGTTGCGGATAGATTTGTGCCTTCAATAATAGGGGGCAGAAAGGTGGTCAGGTCGGGTCGGGAACCGGAAACAATCCGCAACACTTCCGCCCCGAGATCCGACAGCATCATGGTGGCATAAGGGCCGGGTAATAAAGTAGTGAAGTCTAATACCTTTAAACCTTGAAGTGGACCGGACATTGCAAAGGCTCCTTAACAGAGATTGAACAACCTATTTTTGTAAAACATGAAAATACTTTTTACCGCCAGGTGATATCAGGTGCATTCCGCAGCGGCATCCGCTGATAGGCATATTTCGGATACCCGATCATCATGGCCCCATAAGGCAGGTGGTCCTGGGGCAAGGCCAGGGTCGAAAGCAACGGGGGATAGAAATTGGCCGCGGCGGTGAAATATCCGGCCCAACAGGTTCCCAGGCCAAAAGAGGCGGCCGCCAAGTCCAGATAGGTCAAGGCGATGGTACAGGCCCCTTGAATCGGTGCCAAGGTTTTTAAGCCATGCGCTACGATCAGATGGGGGGCACTGCGCAGGATTCGATCCATCCCCTTGTCCCAGGCATCCACTACCCGGTCCATGTGCAAAGCAATGGCAACTTCGGCCCCTTGATTAACCTGACCTCGCATCCAATCCGCTACCAGTTGGGCCAGTCGATGGACTTCTTTGGACTCTTCAATAACCAGCCAGTGGACCGGTTGGAGATTATGTCCTGTCGGAGCATAACGGGCTATTTCGATCAGCCGGGTCAGAATATCATGTGGTACCCGTTTTTCTTTGTAATTGCGAATGGATCTTCGGGAACGCAAAAAATGTTCACAATGTTCCGGCCCGAGGAACAGTTCTTTACGCACCGGGAGACATTCTCCCGGGGCCATGGTCTTTAATGATAAAGCCCCATGAGGACAGATAGAGACACAATGGCCGCAGTTGATACACAGTTCTTCGGCTTCGGCAATAGGTGCAGGAAAGCCTTCTTCCCCGATGATTTCTATCAGCTTGGCCGGGCATTCAGCTACACAGAGCCCATCGCGATGGCATTTTTTTTGATTGATCGTAAAAAGAGACATTATTTATCCTTTCTGAGTCCTCATGCCCTATGGGGGCGTCAACAAAGCATGAAATAGTTTCTAATTTTCTTGTTGCCTTGCTTCCTTGTACCCACGATTATTAAAACGGGTTGTTTAACACCTACTGCCTTTGAGTAAGGTGTCGCCTATGATGGTAAATTTTAAAGTAGATTTAATGAGTAAGCAAGAGTTATTTAGTTCTCATCCGGAAACGACCTTTCCGGATGAGAACATACATCTGCCGGCTATCCTCTTTGGCCAGAAATCCTTTAAAAAGGATTTCTGGCGAGAGCTTCAGGCCGGTCCCCGAATGGGGACCTTAGCATAGGTCGATAAAATCGACCGGCCGGTCCCCGAATGGGGACCTTAGCATAGGTCGATAAA
>JAZDOU010000502.1:0-9274 GCA_043798385.1 Pseudomonadota bacterium | reverse complement strand
AGGGCTGAACATTGATGGCCGAAGGGGCCCGGCCGGCCCAAGCCAGGACCTCCCGGATCAGTTCCTGGGCAACCGGATCGGGTTTGAAGGCCCGGCAGCTTTTTCTTTCCTTGATCAATTCAAAAAAATCCATAAAACCCTCCTTGTGGTGGACCTTTAATTTTTACACTATTCTAATCCCCTTGGCTATAGTATAATTATTAACCGTCTCATTGTAATATTGACCCGGTGGGGCTGTATTTTCTTCCGTCTGTGGCTTTCGGGCTGGTCTTTTCATCGGACTTATCCACGGGGGATACTTTACCCCCTCCGCATTCTCGCCCGCTAAAAATCAGCGGCCGAGCTGCGGTTTCCCCCGTTAATAAGTCCGGAAAAGACGGCGCCCTTCCGCCAATGACTCCAGAAAAAACAGCCCCACCTACCTGGATAGAATAATTACTATTATGAGACGGTTAATACAGGATTGAAAACAACCGGTATCTTTCGAGGTTTATGGAGGGACTCTTGAATCGGGCGATTCTTTTGGACAGGGATGGGGTTATTAACGAAGATCGGGAAGATTACGTAAAAAGCTGGCAAGAGGTGCGCTTTATTAAGGGGGCCCGCCGGGCGTTAAAACAGATCCACCAGGCCGGGATTCCCGTAGTAGTGATTACCAACCAGGCCGCGGTTGGACGAGGGTTGATTACCGAGAACGACCTGACGGATATTCACGCCCGCCTGATGAAGGCGATTCAAAAGGCCGGAGGAAAAATTTCAAAAATCTATTATTGCCCTCACCACCCGGAAGCCCATTGCCGCTGTCGAAAGCCTCGCATCGGGATGTTGAAAAAGGCCGCCCAAGAACTCCATTTGGATTTAAGACAATGTTTTTTTGTCGGGGACGCTCTCCGGGACGTGCAGGCCGGAAAGCGGGCCGGATGTCACACCGTCCTGGTTCAAACCGGCCAAGGGGAAAAGAGCCTGCAAAAGATATTGGCCGGTCAGGCCACGGTTGCCCCTGATTGGGTGTGTAACAACCTGGCTTCGGCCACATCCCTGATGCTGGAACTTTTTAAAAGGATTTGAATCTCCCCGCAGCCAGCTACGGGGAAGGCGCTCGCTATCCATGTCCATGACCCAGGCGCGAGACTCTGTTTCCCTTTATCACCCTACAAATAATCCAGGGGATTGATTTGCAAATAAGGGGATTCAAAGATCCCCTGAATCGACCATTTGAACTGCTCGCTCCCCGGCTCTCGCTCCATCAGATTGAGAAGATAGGGGACAGGGAGAAGGGTTCCATCCGGCTGACAAACAACCTTGACTAAGGGACGCTGTGGATTGAGCATATTCACCTTGTAAACAATAGCGATGGCATTGTTAGTCAAGGTGACGAGAGTTCCCCGTTGATAGATCCCCACAATTTGGATGAATCGGTTCAAGAGGGTGGGATGAAAGTTGGTCCCTTCACCTTCCCGCATAATGGAAAAGATCTTTTCAGGAGAAATGGCCGGACGGTAGGGACGCGTACTGCGCAAGGCATCGAAGACATCGGCAATAGTCACCAGCCAGGAGACCAGATGGCTTTCCCCGGGAAATCGGCGGTTAGGGTAGCCGCTGCCATCATATTTGATTTGATGCTCAAAAGCGGCAATGGTGCAAAGAAAGGGGATGCCGGGGGTTTTTTTCAGGATTCGAGCCCCTTCCAGGGAATGATTCTCGATAGTCCGAAACTCCTCGGCCGACAATTTTCCCGGCTTGTTCAGGATGTTTAAAGGTATGACTTCCTTGCCCACATCATGGGTCAACCCGGCCAGGGCAAACTCGAAAAGGGTTTTCTTCGGCAGGTTTAAGGATTGGGCCTGGGCCAGGGTCAGGATGGAAACGTTAACCGAATGCGTATAGGTATAATCATCATAGTCTTTTAGCTGGGCCATGACGACCATAATATCTTTTCGTTTGAGGAAATATTCCACCATCGCCCAAGTCAGTTCTTTTATCTCTTTGGGGTATAAAACCCTTTCTTCCCGGACTTGTTGGGACATTCTTCGAGCCACGTCCAGGGCATCGTCATACAGTTTAAAGGCCCCCTTGTCGGTCAGGTTGTAGTCGTCCTTGGTTAGTCGCTCCGTCTCTGGAATGACCTTCTCCAGAAGGATTCCCTCCCCTAAGCGATAATGGTCTACGTCCTGCAAAAGTGGGGGTTGGGCGAAAGAAAGCTGGCCAAAAAAAATAAGAAATTCCTCCGGTGTAATGCCTTTAAACAGGAAGATTTTTTTGATTTGATGATACTGGAAAATTTCCTCCAGGCGACGCAACCGGTCTTCCTGTTTAAACAGGGAGATCTCGCCGTTGATCAGGATGTCCTCCTCTACCAGGGTCAGGTGGAAGGGGTTCTCCCGTTCCCAGAAATATTCCAGGGAAGACAGGAGTTTCTCAATGGCCCGTCGGCATAAGGGATGGTCCGGAGGATACAGAATCGGATTACGCTGGCAGGCCAAAAACCCCCTTAAAAATCCATCTAAAGCCGCCTCATCGATGGATGCGGTTTTTTCAGTCATTAGTCCCCCATAACTTCCCGGCAAATTTTTCGCCTACGTCTGGTTTTGGAGTTTCTCTCCCGGTTGAGTATTTCCAAGGCCTCAGGGGTACCGATTGCCTTGAGGGCCTGTCCAGCCGCATATTTATTTTTGCGATAGGCCTCCAAGGGGAAAATATCCCTTTCGATCAGGATGCTGTGGCAAAAAGAGGTGGCGGGTTCATAGCGGGCCTTGCCCAGGGCCTGTATGAGTTTCTCTTCCAGGACAAGGTGAGCATAACGGACAAGACGGTTTCCGGTCCTGAGGTGTGTTAACATCAACAAAAGGACTGGCCCGTTTTCTTCCCGGATAAGAACATTAACAACCTCGGACCTCTGGAGGTCGTCCATTTTTTTCAGGATAGGCAGGAGGATGGGGGCTATCCCGGGAACCTTGAGTCTGGCCAGAATCCCGATAGCCTGGATCTTATCCTTGACACTCAGACGGGAGAGGAGATCGGGGATCAGCGGGATGGCCTCTTCAGTCTGGAGATGGACGATGATCAGGAAGGCCTTGAGAATAAAAGGAGGAGAGGGGTTATTCCTCAGAAGGATTAATAGCGGAGGAAGGACCTTTTTCCCTCCGGAAAGTAGAAATTCTAAAAATTTCTGCTCTTCACCGGGCGTATTGATTTCCTGAAAATGCCTCAGGAGATTGGTCAGTGTCTGGTCGGAAAAAAAGGGAAGAAGGGCCATCAGGTGGGGCATTTCTTCTTCCCCGGCCGTTGGGAAAAAATGCAAAAGCATTTCCGTGTAATCCACCTGAGAGAGTTTTTCCCAGGCAGACAGGACTTCAGGAAATGAGGGCTCATTATGAAATGGGAGGGTGGCGATGGCCTTGGAAACCTCCTGAAGAATCTTGGCCAGGTGCTTAAAATCCCCGGATAGGGCGAGCTCCTTGGCCATTTCAGTCAACTCATTTATCCAGGAGATGAGATCTTGGATGTCTTGGGAAGAGACCAGAAATTCAAGGAGGTAAGAAACCGTTTTCTCTGTTTCCTCCAGGGGGAAAAGTTTTTCAAAGGCCTTCCTTAAATCCGCAGGAATAGTTGGTTCTTCCCAATTCATAGGCACCAGGACTTCCGAAAATCCCTCCAGTTGTTTCAGATAAAGATCATCCACAAACTGGCGTTCCTCAGAATCGAGAAAGAGTCCCTGTACCATGGACCAGAGATCAGCAAAGGAAACGGTTTGTTTAGGGACCGCCTGTTCTAAGCGGGTTTTTATCTCCGGCATTATTTCCCGGTTCTCTGAGAGCTCCCCCTCGCACTGTTTCAAGAAGGTGACCAGCCTGGAGCCTTTGGTAAGTAAAGAAAGGATAAGATGGCTCAAGACCTGGGAACATTGGGCAGGGTTCATCAAATTATAAAAAGTCTTGAAAGGATTGGCAGGGGCGTCTGTTTCACAGAACCAAATACGTTCCCAATGCTCAATGCCGGTAATGGCCAGGGCCATTTTTTCCATAAAGGAGCCCTCTTTTTGTGGCAAAAGGACCTGATAGGCCCGGGTAATCCCGGTCAAAAAAGAGGACAGGGCCTGGGCCTTTTCAGTATAGCCAGGAGATCCATCAGGAGGAGTCTCTTCCTGTATAAGGCGTTCCATCGCCTGGACCAGATGGTTTTCATCCTGGGCAGCCCATTCCAGAAGATCTTCCGCCCGGGAGAGGTCCGGAGGGGCCACCGGGGAGAGCATCCTATGAACCAAAGCCCGGAGGGCATCTTCCCCCTCTTCTTCTTTTTCATCCTCTTCTCCTTTTTGCTCTTCCTCAGCAGAACCATCTTTCAGGGCCAGGCTCCAGACCGTCAGTCCCGGTAGATTCCAGGAATCGTCTCCTTGTGGGGGGACACCGTCCTTGGTTATAAGCGTTATGAAATTCCCCAGAGACTCTCGGGTCAACTCCCGGGAAAAACGGATCCCGGAGATTCCCTTTTTATAAAACCCCTCGGCCAGGGCCTGGGCCTGGAGGTCTTCTTTGTCAGTGGCTTTTTGGTCCAGAAAGATCTGGGAGGGGGTGATCTTATACTCCAATTCCTCTTGTTTTTCGAGGAGGGCTTGAATATCTTGAAAAAGCCGTTCTATGGCCGCCCGGGCTATCTGATGATCGTTCCCATAATATTCCGTCTGTTTGAAGGCTTTGGTAAAACATTTAATCAGGTGCTGTTCATGAGGTTCAAGGCCCTGGACCGCTCTTTCCGTCATGTTATTTCCCCTGGAATGAAATTTCCCTAAGGACGGCCAAGAGGGGGGTAAGCGCCTGATTCAGCTCCGGTGCAAAGATTTGTTCAGTGGTAAAATCGAGGAGAACGACAAAGGCCGCCTGATCTTTCCTGGCCTGGGGTGCCCTGGTCCCCTTTTTTCCTTCCAGCAGACCACGATTGTGATTCCGGATCACTTTTTTCAGCAAGGCCAGATCATGAAAACCCCACCCCATCAAGCAAATCAGGGCCTGGGTCTTTTGCAGGGGATTCCAGTTCTTTCCGACTTTCAGTGGGAGGGATAGTCCTGACAGGGTCTGGGTTAAAACAGCCGGGGTAATCATCTCTTCGATGCGAATAAAGACTAAAAAATGGGTCAGTCCTTTTTTCCCTTGAAAGATCCGGGTAAAGGGATTGAGATAAAATTCCAGCGGTTTTAAGGAAAGGGAAGAACGTGCCAAGGTTTCCTTGAGACGATCGAGGGAAGCCTCCTTGACCAGATCCCAGGGGTAGGGGGTTTTTTTTGTTTCAGCTTGGACAGGGGGAGGCGGAGCGGGGGTGGGAGGTTTTTCTTCGGAAACGGACTCTTTTTTTAAGGTAATGAGTTGCTGATCATAACCGGCCCTACTTTTTTCATCTTTCAGTACTTGATAGGCCAGGTTCAAATCCCTCATTTTTTCATTGGCCAGCCTCTGAATGTCAGGATCCAGTCGCTGCACCAGGTCCGGGTGACACTTAGAGGCCAGCCGGAAATAGGACTTGGTAATTTCCTTCAGTGGGGCATCGGGTGAAACTTCCAGTAAATCATAGTGGGTTTTCATGGGTTATCTGGAAATTTCTTCATAGGGGCGTTGAGTTTCAAGGGGAAGTCTCCCGCAGTAGGGACAGATGGTCCAGTCTACCTGCAGGACACGGGAGCAGGAGGAACATTTTCGAGAAAGAGCGGTGTGACAGTAAGGGCAGATTAAAAAATCAGGATCAACCGATTCCCCACAGTTGGAACAGGAATTGAGTGACTCCTGAGTGGTGGCGATAACCCGAATGACCTCTTCTAAACTGACCAGCCCTTTATTGGCCCTCCTGAATCCTTCATTAATGAGAGGGACCATGCCTTGTTCTATGGCCAACTTTCTAAGGGTTTGTTCTGAGGCCCTATGGGTAATGGCATTTCTGATTTTGGAATTTAATGTCATGATCTCATAAAAACCTTCCCGTCCCTGGTAGCCTTTATAATTGCAAAAACTGCATCCTTTTCCCCGGGAAAAACCGTAATTAGACTTCTTGGCCTTGGGGAGGGTAAATTTACTGAGGACTTCCGCCGGTGGCACATAAGGCTCCCGGCAGTGGGAGCAATTTCTTCTCAGCAGCCGCTGAGAGATAACCGCCAGAAGGGTGGACGAGATAATATAGGCTTCAATCCCGATATCGAGCAGTCGGGTGATGGTTGAAACCGTATCGTTGGTGTGGAGGGTAGATAACACCAGGTGTCCGGTAAAGGCTGCTCTGAAGGCAATGGTGGCGGTCTCCTGGTCCCTAATTTCGCCCACCAGGATGACATCCGGATCCTGGCGAAGGACGGAACGCAGGGTAGCCGCAAAAGTGAGGCCGGCTTTTTCATTAATCTGGACCTGATTGATCCCTTCCAGGTCGTATTCTATAGGATCTTCAATGGTGACGATATTCAAGTCCCCTTTGTTAAGGGTATTAATCATGGAATACAGAGTGGTGGTCTTCCCGCTTCCGGTTGGACCAACCACTAAAATAAGCCCCTGGGTCTTTTCAATGAGAGACTTGATCAGGGTCTTCTGTTTGGAGTAAAGCCCCAGTTCGTCCAGGGAAAGCAAACTCCGACCTTTATCCAGGATCCGGAGTACCATTTTCTCCCCGTACTTGGTGGGGAGGGTGGAGACCCGTAAATCAATGACTTCTTTCTCCTTCTTGACACTGAAACTGGCATCCTGAGGGAGGCGTTTCTCACTGATATCCATGTTAGCCAGGATTTTGAATCGGGACAGGAGGGATTCCTGCATCCATTTGGGGACTTGAATGGTGTCCATCAACCAGCCGTCAATGCGGTTTCGAATCTGGACAAATTTGGCCCTGGGCTCAATGTGGATATCACTGACCCTGGCCTTCAAGGCCTCTTCAATAATCATATTCTGCATCCGGATGACCGGGGTCAGATTCGCTTCCGACTCCTCAGTGATTCCCTGGCCGCTATCCCCCCCCAGATACTCCTTCAAACCGGATTCCAGGTGATCTACCGTATTATACTCCAGGTGATCTACCGTATCGTAGACCTCCGGGGAGGGAAGGTTGGTGGAATCCCCATCCTTATAGAAAAACCGAATAGCCGCTACGATTTCATCCCTGCTGGCAAAGATCGGTTTGACTTCTAAGCCGCATCGAAATCGAATGTCATTAATGGCCTGAAAATCCAAGGGATCGGACATGGCCACCGTAAGAGAATCTTTATGACGTTGAAGGGGGATGCAGGTATATTTCATAGCCAGGGTAAAACCGAGCAGAGCAGGAACTTCTTGATCAATAAGAGAGGGGTCAATGGGGACAATGGGAAATTTATCCTGAATGGCCAGAGTTCTGACCAAGTCTCTCTGGCTGACATACCCCTTTTCTACCAGAACAACCCCCAGTTTTTCATTTCGAACCGCCTGCAACTTGAGGCATTCATCGAGCTGATCGAGAGTGATCAGGTGCTGCCCAAGCATTATGGCCCCTAAAAGGCCCTTCTGGTTCATCGCTGGTAATTCCCGGTCTCTCATCTAATTATCCCGTTCTGTTGAAGTCTTCTATTCCCGGTCCCATTTATAATCAGGGAGCAATAACATCCTCTGATCCTTATAATATTCGCTCTTATTTGATTTCATGGCTTTTCTTTGCACTTCCTGGGTAATTTGGATGGCCTGCGTAAAGCTGTGGAAGGGTCTTTTCTCATTGGTAGAAATGCCGATAGCCAAAGAAATGAAGGGGACCTGCAAGATCTCCCCTTTTCTTCCCGTATAGATCATATACCCGTTCTTTTGGTCTTCTTCATTGTAGTGAAGAAGTTTAAAATCGGTTTCAAAAACCTGAATGACCTCCTGGCAGAGTTTCTCTACCCTCTCTGGTTTGGTAATCACAATAAAATTATTGAAATCCATCTGCCCGATAAAGTCATCTCCGGACCCCAGATCATGGATAGCCACCTTGATAATCAGGGCCAGCTCCCGAATGATCTCATCCATAATATCAAAGCCGTACTTATCCCTGAAAAAATGAACCTGGGTGGCCATAATAGAAGCCAGGGCCAGAGTCTCTTGTCTTTCAATACGCCGGTTGACCTCCTGTTCGATCATGGTTCCAGTGGGCAGGCCGGTTATAGAATTTTTAGGTTTCAGGGCCTCTATCTGATAAAAAATGGCCTTAATGAGATGGATCAATTCCTCTGCCCCGAAAGAATCGGAGACCACCCCGATGGCTCCCTTCCTGTAGGCTTCACTTCGAAATGAAGAATCCTTGCCCCCAAAAACCAGAATTGGAATAGGGGAAAAAGCGGGATGTTCTTTAAGAAATTCAATGAGGGTTAAGCACTCCAGGATGTGGTCTTCGCCGGGAACAATCAGGATCAAATGGATATTCTGTTTGATCAGCAACTGGGGAAAATTCTGTTGGCTTAAAAAATGAGGAAGGCCCTTTTCCGGCATGAAGGCGACGACTTGAAGTTCATTTTCGAGGAGGGCTGCTTGGATAAAAGGCTTTTTCTCATCATTGCTGTGAATGAGAAGCACTGTTGGTTTGAACATGGCCTTTTAAACCTTTTCTGCCTTAGAGCCTCTGGTCAGCGATTCAGTCCTTTGCCAATCAACCCGTCTGGTGAATTAGGACCGCTTAGCGGCATCACCCAGCTTTTTACAAATCCATCAGGGGTAATATACTAAATATTTTTAAGCTTTAAAAGTCTTTTTATTGAAGCTCCCCGCACCAAATGCGCGGGATTGCTCCCGCGCCGAGGTGCGGGGAATCTTCCATGCATGGTGGGCTAAAAAACCGGTCGTCTTATCCCCAAATTTCCTTTTTTCGTAACTTACGAGTGGAATTTCCTGCTGAGTTATTCTTTAATTGAACGTTAGCCGGGAGTATTTTAGGAAACCCAAATTTTTCTCTAAGTCTTTGATGAACAATTTCCGGCACCAACCCGTCGATATTGCCCCCCAAGGAGGCGGCTTCTTTAATGATGGTCGAACTGATATAAAACCATTTATAATCGGTCATCATAAAAACCGTCTGGACTTTTTGGCTCAGCTTTCTGTTCATCAGGGCCAATTGAAACTCATATTCAAAATCCGACAAGGCCCGGAGACCGCGTAAGATGATATTGGTTTCCTGTTGTACGACATAGTCCACCAATAAGCCCTGGAAATGATCGATCTGCACCCGGGGATAGTCCTTCAGGACCGTCGAGAGGATATCCTTCCGTTCTTCCAGGGTAAATAAAGGCTTTTTCTCCGGATTTATGGCA
>JAZDOU010000496.1:0-9279 GCA_043798385.1 Pseudomonadota bacterium | reverse complement strand
ATAGAATCGGGCGGATTGAACCAGGTCAAAAATAAAGGAAGGCTCCGGCTGGAAGGTAAGGACTATATAGTCCAGGACGGAGAAATTGTTCATATTCGGCATAGTGGTTGATGGTTGGTCACCAAGCCGGACCACTTGGCTCGAGGCTCGCTGTCATTTAAGGACCGTGTAACGCTTTTCAAGTTCCCCTGCCAGCGGAACGGTCTTTTGACCAAGGAACACCCTTTTTATGTCCCTACCTGGAAATCTATTGACTACGGCCATGGCGGTGATGCCTCACCTTGATGTGGAACAGGCCCTCAAGACCGCCTTGTCCCTGGATATTCCCTTCTGGCCCCAATTACCCCATGTAAGCTATTATGAAGACATGTATGTCCAGGCCTCGGAACACTTCCCCGGTATCCTTCTGGATCTTGAAAAGAGGACCCTGCATTTTTCCCACGAAAAATTCGCTTTGGAATTAGAAGAGGCCCTGGCCCATTTTGATGAAGGGGATTATTTTGATATCAGCCCACAATATTCAGTAGTGTATCAACGTTATTTGGGATTGGATTTGGCGGACCGGCCGGCTATCCGGGGCCAGCTTGAAGGGCCGATCAGCTTTGGTTTTAATGTCCAGGATGAGGCGGGGCGCCCGATTCTCTTTGATGATACGGTCAGGCCTTTTTTGCTTGAATTTATGGCCCGGCGGGTGAATACCCAGTTGAAACGGTTGAAGGAGAAAAATACCCAGGCCTTTATGTACGTCGATGAACCGGGTCTGCAATTCCTGTTTAGTGCCATGGCCGGATATGGCGACCAGGCCGCCCGAGTGGATCTGGACTATTTTTTTTCCATGATCGAAAGACCACGAGGGATTCATTTGTGCGGCAATCCCGATTGGGATTTCCTTTTGGGACTGGACCTGGATATCCTCTCTCTGGATGTTTATACCAACGGGGAGGTTTTTTCCTCGTATCACAAATCGATCCGGAAATTTTTAGACCGCGGCGGAATCCTGGTCTGGGGGATTGTCCCGACCAATTTTGAACCTTTTGAAAAAGAAGGTCTGGCCTCCCTGGAAGAACGAATGATCGCTCTATGGGATCTGCTGGATAAAAAAGGCCTTGATCGCCAATTTCTGCTTTCACGAAGCCTCCTCTCCCCGGCCACTTGTTGTTTAGTCAACCAGGATGGAGAGAAAACCGTCGAAAAGGCCTTTCAGATGATTCGTGAGCTTTCGGTCAGTCTCCGTCAGCGCTTCAAGTTAGTGACTTAAGAATAAAATTCTACGCAAAATGGAAAGAATTTATTAAAGAACAAGCCGTTGACCCGGACCAACCAAGGATTTTAACACATTTCGTATATCCAATTTTGGTTCCGGCTGGTCCGGGTTGGGTTAATGCTCATCGGGAAATCGGGAGGTTCCGGATGGAAACTTGGTTAATGGGTAAAAAGAACTATGGACACGCAATCATATGACAAGACGATTGAGGCCCTGACCCTGATCAGCCGGGCCATCACCTCCGATCAATACCTGGAGGAAATATTACGGCTTATTGTCCTGGTGACAGCCGAAGTAATGAATTCCAAAGTCTGCTCCCTGTGGCTATTGGATGAAAAAAAGCAAACCCTGGCTATTAGGGCCACCCAGAGCATCAATCGGGAATATCTTAAAAAACGTTCTCTTAAGGTTGGAGAAGGCGTGGTGGGATATGTGGCCCAGCACAATAAACCATACCTATGCCCCAATGTCTTTGAAGATTCCCGGTTTAAGGAAAAGGACCTGGCTCGAAAAATGGGACTGGTCTCTTTATTAAGCGTCCCCATGAGTGTCCGGGATCGGGTTATTGGTGTCATTAATGCTTATACCTCAATAACCCATCGCTTCACCGAAACCGAGCAGAATCTTTTTACCACGGTGGCCAATCAGGCGGCTGTGGCCATCTTTAATACCGAACTCATGGTCCAATCCAGGGTCATTCAAGAAGAATTAGAGACCCGCAAATGTGTTGAACGGGCCAAGGATGTCCTTATCCGCCGCCGTTCTCTGAGCGGGGAAGACGCCTTTCGTTGGATTCAGAAACGGAGTATGGACTCCCGAAAATCCATGCGGGAAGTGGCCGAGGCGGTCCTGTTGTCAGAAGAAATTTAGAACCAAAATACCGTTCAATGTTCAAAGTTCAACGTTCGAAGAAATCCATTTTCAGGCCTCGTGGCGCCCGCCTCAGACAGACATGAGTGTTCAACCTGAACTGAGAAGGCCACTTTATAAAATAGATCCTCTCCTGGCATGAAATCCCTACAGGGTTAAACTACGCCCTGGTCTCGGAGCTTCAATCCTTCCTCTTTTCCCGTTGTCTTTTGAGGCCTTATGTAATTCCATTCATTAGTAAAACTTACTTTATTGCCAGTGGGAATAAAAAATAATTGACAAATAAAGTAAGTTAGGCTAATTATTTATAACAACAAACAAGTGGAAATGAAAATTTTATACAAAGAGGTATGAAATTTTCATTATTAATAAGGACAAAGGCGTCTTTTCCCTATATGGGAAGGCGTCTTTTTTTATTTTAACTTAATCCAAGGGAGGAAAAAACCATGAACCTGCAACGCCCCAATTCTAATGATGCCACCAGGAGCTTCAACCGTTCCAAAAATGTAGTTCCAATGAGTGGCTTGTGCTCCAGGTGTATTGACGGCTGCCGAGGGAATTGTGAAGTCTTCAAAGCCACTTTCAGAGGCCGGGAACTCATTTACCCGGGGCCTTTTGGCGACATAACGGCCGGCGGAGACAAGGATTATCCCATCGATTATTCGCATTTGAATATCCACGGCTATGCCTTGGGGGCCCAGGGCCTTCCGGCAGGGGTAGAAGGTAATCCCGATACGGCCCGTTTTCCGGCGGTGAATACCGAAACCGAATACGGCTGGGATATCAAGGTTAAGATGACGACGCCGATTTTTACCGGGGCCTTGGGGTCTACGGAAATCGCCCGAAAAAACTGGGAACATTTTGCCGTGGGGGCCGCCATCTCAGGAATCACCGCCGTCTGCGGAGAAAACGTCTGCGGCATCGATCCCGGTTTAGTCCTGGATAAAAATAACAAAACGACAGCCTCACCGGATATGGACAGAAGGATTGAGGCCTACCGGCGCTATCACCGGGGATGGGGAGAAATTCTGATCCAAATGAATGTGGAAGATACCCGTCTGGGCGTTGCTGAATATATCATTAATAAGCATAAAATTGAAACCATTGAATTGAAATGGGGTCAGGGAGCCAAATGTATCGGAGGGGAAATTAAGGTTAATTCCCTGGAACGGGCCTTGGAACTTCAGAGAAGAGGCTATATTGTAACCCCCGATCCATCGGATCCCGTCAGCCAGGCGGCTTATAAGGATGGGGCCATCAAGGAATTTGAACGTCACAGCCGGTTGGGATTTATCGGTGAGGAAGATTTCTATGCCGAAGTAGACCGGCTCCGTAAACTGGGTTTCAAAAGGATTACCTTAAAAACAGGCGCCTATGGCCTTCGGGAACTGGCTATGGCCCTTAAATGGAGTTCCAGGGCAAAGATCGATCTCTTAACCATTGATGGTGCCCCGGGGGGAACCGGCATGAGTCCCTGGCGGATGATGGAAGAATGGGGTATGCCGTCTTTGTATCTCCATTCGGCCGCTTATGAATTTGCCCAAATCCTTACCCAGCGAGGTGAACGGGTACCTGATCTGGCTTTTGCCGGCGGTTTCAGTTCCGAAGATGGGATCTTTAAGGCCTTGGCCTTGGGTTCTCCTTATGTTAAAGCCATTTGCATGGGGCGGGCCTTGATGATTCCCGGGATGGTCGGGAAAAATATCGAACAGTGGCTTAAAAATAACGATTTGCCCAAGACGGTAAGTGAATTCGGGACCACTCCGGAAGAGATCTTTGTCTGTTATGAAAATGTGGCTGAATTGGTCGGTAAAGAAGAGATCAAAAAGATCCCTCTGGGGGCCATCGGTATTTACAGCTATGCCAATAAACTCCAGGTTGGGCTGCAACAGCTTATGGCCGGAGCCCGGTGCTTTAATCTTACATCCATCAGCCGAAAGGACCTGATGTCCTTGACCGAGGAATGTGCCCAGGTTACCGGTATACCGTATCTGATGAATTCGTATCGCCAAGAGGCCCTGGATATTTTAAATAAATAGAGAAAAATAAAAGGGGCGGGTCTGACCCTGCACCCGCCCCCCTCAAAAATTATCTTTCTCTCCGGTCCGATCCTCAGAGAGAAGTTTTTATTTTTTTCTGGAACCCTTTTCTCCCCCTGTTGGATAAAGTCCTATTTGGCGATTACCGTCTCCGGTAGTCTCCGGGTAAGGATATCGACGGCCTCCTCGACCATCTCTTCAAGAACCTGTTTGGCCGGCTTGATTTCCTTGATAAGACCGGAGACCTGGCCGGCGAGCCCCCCGACATATTCGTCCTTTTGAGCTTTGATAAAACCGGCCAGAAGGGTTGAGGAAATGAGAACCTGTGTTGGAAAGGGAAGGGGATCGAGACCGGAGCCGTCCCAGAGATCATGAAATTTATTATAGCTCGCCCGCAGGGTTTTTCCGGTATAAGCCCGGCTCACCCTGGTGTCCTCGTCGCTGGACTCGATGATGCGCCGTTTGTTTACGTCCAAGGCCCCACCCTCATTGGTGGCCAGGAAGCGGGTCCCCACCCAAACCCCGATGCAGCCCATAGCCAAAGAGGCCGCTACTCCGCGGCCGTCTCCTATGCCGCCGGCCGCCAGGACCGGGACCGGGTAAGCGACATCGATGGCCAGGGGCAAGAGGGCCATGGTCCCAATGCGACCGGTGTGTCCTCCCCCTTCGTGCCCCTGGGCCACCAGGAGGTCGATGCCCGACTGGGCCATCCGTCTGGCGTTTTTGGCATTTCCAGTGATGCCGAGTACCTTGATGCCTTTAGCGTGGGCCTCTTCCACCATGAAGCCGGGATTTCCGAGCCCGGCGCAAAAGAGGGGCACATTTTCTTCTAAGCAGATCTTGACCGCCTCCAAAGGACGCATGGTGGTGGTGTTCATCCTGACCATAATCTCCGTATCGGGAAGACCCATATCCTGTTTTATCTTCTCCACCCACTCCTGATGAGGCTTGGGGATGGACTTAAGGACTTTACTGAGAGGTAGTTCCTTGACCCCTTCCTGACCAAGACCACTACCCATATCCAGCTTTTGAGGCAAAAGGAGGTCCACACCGTAAGGTTTGTCTGTCTGGGCCTTGATTTCCCGGATGGCCTGGCGCAATTCGTCAACCGTAAATCCGCTACCCCCCAGGACCCCGAGCCCACCGGCTTCCGATACGGCCACCACCAGCTCAACCGGAGCGCCGGTACGTTCCCCAAGAAGTGTGGGCCCCATACCGGCGCTCAGAATGGGATATTCAATGCCCAACATTTCACACAGTTTGGTCCGAAGTACCCGTTTTCCCATAGTCCCTCCTCGATTCGCTTTGATGAGTATTACTAAATAGTAACCCTAAAAGTCAATAAAAATATTGGCTATTGTAGTTTGGTTTGAAAGGGTTTTTCTATCGATATTAATTGGTTAACACTGTTTGGGCATTTTGAAAGATGGCCTATTTTAAACCTGCCTAACTCAGCCACTCTCTAAGGCCCAAGGAGTTATTTTTAATAATAATGTTGTAACCATTTAAAAATTATGGTATAGCTATTCAAAATTTACCCCTGCATTTAAAGAGTTCCCGGCCCTGGTGCTAACGGTCTCTTTAGGGGAACCAACCTTTAAGGAGGTCCCATGTCGAACAAACTGTATGTCGGTAGTCTCCCTTATTCTGTGAACGATGAAGTCCTTTCCCAACTTTTTTCCCCTTTTGGAACCGTTGAGTCCGCAAAAGTGATTACTGATCGGGAAACCGGTCTCAGCAAAGGCTTTGGGTTCGTAGAAATGGCTAGTGCCCAAGAGGCTACTGAAGCTATTAATAATCTGAACGGCAGTGCCTATGAAGGACGCACGCTAACGGTTTCTAATGCCCGTCCCCAAGCCCCTCGTGAAGGTGGTGGGGGAGGATTCCGCGGGGGCCCCGGCGGTAAAGGCAAAGGAGGAGGCCGAAGTGGAGGGGGAGGAGGCCGAGGTGGTTCCCAAGGCCGCGGCGGACGTTGGTAACCCCACCATCTGTCAACAGCTAATTAAAGTCTGCAATTAGCCTGCTAACCGGCTAATCCGGTTGCAGGCTTTTTACATTCCTGCAGTTCAAATAATCTTTTACCGATAAAGGAGCCGGAATATTTGTCTAAAGACGACCTGGCCAAATTTGAAGGAAAGGTTTCTAAAGCCACCGGCGGAGGAAACTACCTGATAACCCTTGAAAACGGGGCTACCATTACAGCTAAATTATGCGGCACGATGAAGCGTTTTAAGATCCGGGTGATAGAGGGAGATAAGGTGACGGTAGGTGTTTCCGTTTACGACCTTTCCCACGGGTTGATTGTCTTTCGTCATAAGTCCTAAGGCTATTTGACTCCCAGGGACGATGAGAATTCCTGCCTGATTTCTATGTCGATCCAAGGCTGCGTTTCTGCGCCCTGCCAAATTAATTCTTCCGTTTTTTCACTATCCGTAGTATTTTATTGATCAGTGGCTCCTTCTTAATTTACCCTTAAATCGTTATCCTAAAGGGAGCTGCTTCCATAACTCAACGACAACGATAAATTGCCACCTCTCCAACTGAGTTCTGTTCGGAAAGTGGTTTCTAATTGTCTGATGTTAATAGCCAAAGCCGCGGGGAGAAGGGTGGATTCCAAACCTGTCGGGGACAGAATCTCTGATGGACTCGTAAGAAGTCCATCAACAGGCCGAGGTTTGGTGATAGTGCGTCGCTTAGCGGCATCAGATAGCTTTTTATCAGGTTGTCAATTTCTGAAGCTGGGACGAGGCCAAAAAACATGAAATATTCACAGGCCAAACAAGGACGGATTTTTGTCATCCGCCTGGAAGACGGGGAGATCCTCCACGAGACTATCGAAGCCTTTGCTGCCCGGCAGGGAATCAAAGCCGCCTTTATGATCGTCCTCGGCGGGGCCGACAGCCGGAGTTGTTTGGTGGTCGGACCGGAAGACGGACGGGCCACACCGGTGAATCCCCTGACCCATGACTTGGAAGAGGTCCATGAGATCACCGGAACCGGGACCCTGTTTCCGGATGAGGACGGCAAACCGATGCTGCATATGCATGTGGCCGCCGGACGTCAGGAATCTACCATAACGGGTTGTGTTCGGACCGGGGTCAAGACTTGGCAGGTGGCCGAGGTCGTTCTGGTAGAACTTCTGGAGACCACGGCTGTCCGCAAGTTAGAACCGGCTTTAGGATTCAAACTTTTAAATCCATAAATAAACACCGGTACAAGGGTTAAGGTTTACGGGATACGGTTTTTCCTTGCACCTTACACCTTGGACCTTGAACCGTTTTTTATGAAACAGATACGTAATTTCAGCATCATTGCCCATATCGATCATGGCAAATCCACCCTGGCCGACCGTTTGATCCAATACACCGGCCTGGTGGATCAGCGGGGTTTCCGGGACAAGATTCTGGACACCATGGACATCGAGCGGGAACGGGGCATCACCATCAAGAGCAATACGGTTACCCTTCCCTTTACCAATAGAAAGGGAGAAGAGTTTGATCTGAACCTGATCGACACGCCGGGCCATGTGGATTTTTCTTATGAGGTTTCCAGGGCCTTGGCCTCCTGTGAAGGGGTTTTGCTCTTAATCGATGCCGCTCAGGGTGTCCAGGCTCAGACCCTGGCCAATATGTATGCCGCCGTGGAACAGGATTTAACCATCATTCCGGTCATTAATAAAATCGACCTTCCTTCGGCCGATATCGAACGGGTCAAAGAACAGATCGAGATCGATCTGGGACTGGATTCCGAATCGGCCCTCCTGTGTTCGGCCAAGGAAGGGATCGGGATAGAAGAGATCTTAGAGGCCATTACCGAGAGGGTCCCTCCACCCCAAGGGAGCGTTGAGGCGCCTTTGACGGCCCTGATCTTTGATGCCCATTATGATCCCTTTCGAGGGACTGTTGTCAGTTGTCGCATCTTCAATGGGTCGGTTCACCCTGGGGACACGATCCGTCTCATGTACAATAAGGCCAGCTATTTAGTGGAAGAGGTGGGGCTCTTCCGATTGATCCGGGAGCCTCGAAAGGACCTTTCGGCCGGTGAAGTAGGGTATCTGATTGCCGGTATCAAAACCGTCAGCGACACCCGGATCGGAGATACGATCACCCTGGATTCCAATCCGGCCCCGTCCCCTTTACATGGCTTCAAAGAAGTCAAGCCGGTGGTTTTTTCCTCCGTCTATCCCATTTCGTCCGAGGACTACCAGTCTCTGGCCGAGGCCCTGGAAAAGTACAAGCTTAATGATGCCGCCCTGGTTTATCAAAAAGATTCTTCCGCCGCTCTGGGTCAGGGATTTCGCTGTGGTTTTCTCGGTTTGTTGCATCTGGAGATCGTCCAGGAGCGCCTGGAGCGGGAATTTAACCAATCCATCATCATGACGGTGCCCAGCGTTCAGTATCGCTATCATCTCAAAGACGGTCAGGAGGTCATTGTGGATAATCCCCAGCATTATCCTGATCCCATGACCATAGACTACTCGGAAGAACCCTTTATCCGGGCAACGATTATGATTCCCGATGCCTATTTGGGCAATATCATGACCCTCTGCCGGGAGCGCCGGGGTTTGAATCCCCAGATGCATTATCCAACCCCGGGCCGGGTGGAACTCAAATCCGACCTGCCTCTGGCCGAGGTGATTTATGATTTTTATGACAAACTGAAAAGTCTGACCCGTGGGTATGGCTCTTTTGATTACGAACTGATCGGCTACCATACCAGTGATCTGGTAAAGTTAGATATCCTGGTCAATGGGGAAAAGGTGGACGCCCTTTCCCTGATGGTTCACCGGGATCGCGCCCGGGCCCGGGCGGTACAGATCTGTGACCGACTGAAAGAAGAAATTCCTAAACAGATGTTCAAGATTCCCATCCAGGGGGCCATCGGCGGCGCCATCATCGCCCGTTCGACCATCTCGGCTTTTCGTAAAGATGTCACGGCCAAGTGTTATGGAGGGGACATCACCCGGAAACGGAAACTTTTAGAGAAACAGAAAAAAGGCAAACAAAGGATGAAGATGGTCGGCTCGGTCGAAATCCCTCAGGGGGCCTTTGTGGCGGTATTAAAAACCGATACTGATTGATGATAATTATGACTTTACTCTTAAGA
>JAZDOU010000494.1:0-6625 GCA_043798385.1 Pseudomonadota bacterium | reverse complement strand
TTATACAACAAAGGAGAAAGGATGTTCCTGATTCTATCTTAACCCGTTGACAAGGCCTAAATTAATTGATAGAAATCATTAGATACTATTTTCACCATCTGCTATTAGCTCAAAAACGAGGTTCCTATGAAAATTTTAGTCAGTGATAATTTGTCGGAAAAAGGGGTCGAGATCTTCAAGAAGGCCAAAGGAATTGAAGTGGATGTCAAGACCGGACTGGCCCCGGAAGAATTGAAGGCCATCATCAAAGACTATGACGGGCTGGTGATCCGCAGTGCCACCAAGGTAACCGCCGAAATCATCGAGGCGGCCCCCAAGCTCAAGGTCGTGGGCCGGGCCGGGATCGGTCTGGATAATGTGGATATCCCGGCTGCTTCCCAGCGGGGTATTGTGGTCATGAACACCCCGGAAGGCAACACAGTAACCACGGCCGAACATACCATTTCACTGCTTCTGGCCATGTCCCGGAAGATCCCTCAGGCCACAGCCTCCCTGAAGGCCCAAAAATGGGAAAAGAAAAAATTCCAGGGCAAGGAGCTTTTCAATAAAACCCTGGGGATCATCGGGACGGGTAAAATCGGCAGCATTGTTGCCGACCGAGCCAAGGGATTAAAGATGCAGGTTATTGCCTATGACCCCTTTATCCAACCTGAAATCCTGCTGAAACAAGGCATTGAACCGGTCACCCTGGAAGAACTCTACCAGCGGGCCCATTTCATCACCATGCATACCCCCCGGACCAAAGATACCCTGGGTCTGATCAATGCCCAGGCCATTGCCCAGATGCAGGATGGCGTAATGATAGTCAACTGCTCACGGGGGGGTATCATCGACGAAAAGGCCCTTTATGACGGCTTAACCAGCGGCACGGTCGGAGGTGCGGCCCTGGATGTCTATGAAACCGAACCCCCCGGAGAAAATCCTTTGCTTTCTTTGGACAACTTTATTTGCACCCCTCATTTGGGGGCCTCGACCGAGGAGGCCCAGGAAAATGTGGCCGTAGGGATTGCCGGACAGATCGTTGATTTCCTGCTCCACGGGGTTATCAAAAACGCGGTTAATGTCCCTTCGGTCAGTGCCAATCTCCTGGAACGGGTCAAACCCTATCTGGTGTTGGCTGAACGCTTAGGGGCTTTTCAAGCCCAGATTGTCCAGGGTCCGATGACCGAAATCACCATTCATTACCTGGGGGATGTGGCCGGATACGATACCAAACCCATGACCGTTTCCGTGCTCAAGGGGCTCTTGACCCCGGCCCTGAAAGACGTAGTCAATTTTGTCAATGCCCCCATCCTGGCTAGAGAGCGGGGCATCCGGGTAGTCGAATCGAAAACCGATACGGTTGATGATTTTTTAAATCTGATTACCTTGCGGGTAAAGACCCAGAAGATGGAGAGTTCCATCTCCGGAACCCTTTTCGGGAAATACGAACCCCGTATTGTTCGCCTGAACAAATTTCGCCTGGAGGCCCTTCCCGAGGGGCATATGCTCCTGATTCATAATGAAGACAAACCCGGCGTCATCGGGAGTATCGGAATGACTTTGGGAAAACACCAGATCAATATTGAACGGATGCAGGTGGGACAGGAAAAAGAAAGGGGAGAGAATGTGGTCCTCTTGACTACCGGTCAGGCTGTGTCAGCCAAGGCCCTTAAAGACCTCATGGCCCTACCGTCAGTTAAATCGGCCCTGGCATTGGAATTGTAGTTTGATAGGAAAATAAGATTTTTTGGCACAGATTTCACGGATTTCACTGTTAGAGCCAGAGATAATCGCGAAATCCTGCTAAAGCCGGATTGAGCGATAGCCAGAATCCGCCTCCGGCGGACGCTGGTCTCAAGAAAAGGGGAGCCCCTTTCCTTGAGAAATAAAATGGGTTAACCGTGTAAATCCCGTGAATCAGGCTCTGCCTGATCCGTGCCCAATTAAGTCTTTGACTGTCTATTTTCATAATTCGTGGCGCCTCAGGGGACATGAGGGTTCAGCACTTAAGAATACATCCATAGACTAACGCAAAAAGGGGCGGGTTAACTCCCGCCCCTTTTTTTAAAGTCAAAGGTCGTTTCTTAACAACTGCAGGAGGTCCCGCAGGAACTGCCGCCTCCTAAGTTTATCCCGGACGTCACTGAAAATCCCTCTCGGCCCATCTGCGAAATAAAATCAACTTTGATCTCCTTGGCCTGTTCGACCAGAGACTTGTCTACGAGATAGGTAATCCCTTCAATATTAAAGACATCATCAGTTTCTTTGGACTCATCCAGAGCCAGGGCCAAAGCCGGCCCCGATCAGCCGCCTTGGCTGAGAAAGACCCTGATGGCTGAAGTAAGATTTTGTTTTTCAAAATAATCTTTGAGTGCCGTCTGTGCTGTTTCTGTGACTGTTAACATGATATTTCCTTTCCTGAATCACAAATAATTCTTAAGAAATTTGTCGATTCTCTTCTTTTTACCCTTTCGGTAAGATTTATTATAGGTATTAAGATCCCTTTTGTCAAGAAGCCCCCAGGATTCTTTCCAGGATCGGATTGAGGCTGATGCGATGGTCTCCCAAGCCAAGATTGGTCCGGTCCAGACCGAAGGCCACTCCAAGGAGTTGGGAAATAAAGAGCGTCGGCATTCCAAATCCATCGTGGTGTTTCCTTTCCAGCATCATCTGACCCCGGTCAAACTGGGTAAAGCACGAGGGGCAGGCTACGGCCACGGCCTCGATGTGGTGTTTTTTCATGTGCTGGAGCTTTTCTCTGGTAATCTCATTGGCCGCTTGAGAGTCAATATTGGTCCCCAGGGCTGAACCGCAGCACAGAAATTTTCGGGAATATTGGGTGGGCTCGGCTCCCAAAACAGCCAGGATATGGTCCATACTGACCGGGACATAGCTGGACGCCTCTGAAAGGTCATCCGGATACATGAGACGGGGAGGTCGATACAGGTGGCAGCCATAATGACAGCCGATCCGGATGCCCTTCAAAGGATGTCGGACCTTCTCGGCGATTCGGTCCAGGCCGACTTCTTTATAAAGGACGTCTAAGAGATGCTGGACCTCGATGGTTCCTTTAAAACTATGGCCTGATCCTTCCAGGGCTTGATTGACCAGGTGGCGCCTGGGGAGGTCTTGTTTTAGAATCAGGTTGACCTCCTTCAGCGTATTGATGCAGCCGTTGCACATGGCCAGGATAGGGAGCCCGGCCTCTTCCGCCAGACAGAGATTACGAGCCGCCAGGGCCAACCAGGTATCATAATGGACTAGTTTCATATTAGTTGGGGCCGGACAACAGGAAAAAGGCAGATCCACTAATTCAATATCCAGGGCCTGCATGACCTCCCGGGTGGCTTTTTCAAATCCCGGGTATTTAACCGGGATGACACATCCTAAAAATAATGCGTATTTCATGGAATCCTTGATCCCTTATTTTTGTTCTAACTCAACTCAATGGCTTCGTTTAAACCGGTTTTTTTTAAGATTCCCTCAATTTCGTCAATATTTAAAGGGTCCAGGGGAGGCAAGGCCAGCTTCCGTCGGTCCTTTAAGACTTTTTCGTTGATGATCAAACTTCGGCCGGTCTTGGCGATCATATCCACCCCGAATTTTATCTTTTCGGGCAGGTTGCCGCGCTGGGCAGCCAGGTTAAAGATGGCGGTCAATAGTTCCGGGATATTGATTTCCTGGGGACAGCGGTCTTCACAGACATTACAGGTGGTGCAGTACCAGATCCGTTCATCCCCGACCACGGCCTCTTGCCCTAAATTCAGACAGCGGAGCAAGATCTCTCGAGGACCGTAGGAGTTCATGACCATGGCGGCCGGGCAACTGCCGGTGCAACGGGCACACTGGTAGCATTCAAACAGGTCTTCTTTATTAAAGAGTTCCCAGATGCTTTTGATCACTTAACAGGCCTTTCTATTAGGACAAAATAGGATTCGAGGATTCCAGGATTCAAATGAGGGGATGAGAGAATGAGTGGATGTGAAGATGAGGTCTCCTCCTCACATCACCCCATCACCTCATTGACTCATTCTCTCAGATCCTTGGCCCCTTGAATCCTTGAATCCTTTTTCATGCCCCGTAGCACTCCCTTGGGGCATGATGGTTTAATTGGGATTTCGGATTTAAAGAACCCCTCATTGTTTATTCCTTAGGCGCCGTTATTTCCTCTTTCCCCTTCTTCTTTGGAACGAGGGCCTGCTTGGTTTTTTCGATCTCTTCCGGCGTTACCCCTTTAATGATCTCAGCCATTTCCTTCATCTTTTTCGCAAAGAGATTGCCTTCAGCGGCACTGATCCAGGCCAGTTGCAGACGATTCCTATCCAGACCCAACCGCTCCATCTTTTTCCAGAGGCGTTTGACCCTTTTTTCGGTCTGGTGGTTGGCGTTTATATAATGACAATCACCGATATGGCAGCCTGATACCAGAACCGCCGCTGCCCCCTGCCGGAAGGCGTATTCGACGAAGTCAGTACTGACTCTCCCGGAGCACATGGTGCGGATGATCCGTATGGGGGCCGGGTATTGCATGCGGCTGACGCCTGCAAAGTCCGCCCCGGCATAAGAACACCAGTTGCAGCAAAAGGCCACAGCCTTAGTCTCGGGGGCTTCTTCAGTGATAGCATCGATCTGGGCGTAAATCTGTTGATCCGTAAAATGTCTCTGAGTAATGGCCCCAAAAGGGCATTCGGCCACGCAGGTTCCGCACCCGGCACAGGAGGCCTGGGTGACCTGAGCGATTTGGGTCTCCGGGTCCTGGCGGATGGCCGAATAAGGGCAGACCTTGAGACACATCCCGCAACCCTGGCAGAGGGTCTCATCAACGACGGCCGTAATGGCTTCAACGGTAACTTTCCCCTGGGACATGAGGATATTGGCCCGTGAGGCTGAGGCACTGGCCTGAGTAACCGAATCCTTGATGTCCTTGGGGCCTTCAGCGCAGCCGGCCAGGAAGATCCCGCCGGTAGGGGTGTCGACCGGGCGCAACTTGGGATGGGCCTCCAGGAAAAAGCCGTCGGAGGCACAGGAAATATTTAACAGTCGCTGGATCACCGAGCTGTCTTTCCGGGGTTCAATGCCTACGGAAAGGATGGCCATGTCCACATCATAGCGATAGAGTTGAGAAAGAAGGGTGTTCTCACCGATCAGAGTCAGATTGTTGGTCGCCGGATCCTCGATGATCTCTCCGGGGATACCGCGGATAAAGGAGACCCCTTCCCGGCGAGCCCGCTGAAACAGGTCCTCAAAGCCTTTTCCAAAGGCCCGGATATCAATATAAAAAACCAGGATATTGGTCTCCGGCCAATGCTCCTTGATCAGCAGGACGTCCTTGATCGTATTCATGCAGCAGATATTACTGCAGTAGATATTGGAACGCTTGGAACGGGAGCCGATACACTGAAGAAAGGCCACCGTCTGGGGGATTTTTTGGTCCGAAGGGCGGATCAGGTTTCCCCCGGAAGGCCCGCCGGCATTGATCAGACGTTCAAATTCCAGACTGGTGATGACATTGGGAAACTTTCGGTAGCCGAATTCAGTTAAGGGCGTAGGGTCATAGACGTCCACCCCGGTGGCCACAATAATGGTCCCCACTTCCAGAGTCAGGAGTTGATCCTTTTGGGAATAATCCACACACTGTCGTTGACAGGCCTGAAAACATTTATCACAGGCCACGATGCCCTGTTTATTTAAACACAGATCCATATCAATTTGATAGGTGGAAGGTACGGCTTGAGCGAAGGACATATAAATGGCCCGCCTCATCGAGAGACCGGCGTTGAATTCATCCGGGGCTACTTGAGGACAGACCTGGGTGCAGTCCCCGCAGGCCGTGCAGGAGTCAGTGACAAAACGGGCCTTTCGGCGGACCTGGACAGTAAAATTACCCACATATCCTTCGACCCCTTCGATTTCGCTTAGGGTTAAAAGGTCGATGTTGGGATGCCGACCGGCCTCGGACATCTTGGGGGCCAGGATACAGATAGAACAATCCATGGTCGGGAAGGTCTTGTCGATTTGGGCCATGCGGCCGCCGATACTCGGTTCTTTCTCGACCAGATAGACCTTGTAGCCACTGTCGGCCAGGTCCAGGGCCGCTTGAATGCCGGCCACCCCCCCGCCTATGATCAGGGCCTTGCGAGTAACCGGGACGGTAAAGGTCTCTTGAGCGGCCAGCAGTCGGGAGCGGGCCACGGCCATCCGGACCAGGTCTTTGGCCTTTTCGGTGGCCGCTTCCTTATCGTGGAGGTGAACCCAGGAGCAGTGTTCCCGAATATTGGCCATCTCGAATAGATAGGGGTTCAAGCCGGCCTCTTGACAGGCCGCCCGAAAGGTCGGTTCGTGCAGGCGCGGGGTGCAGGAGGCCACCACCACCCGATTCAAACGGTGTTCTTTTATGTCGGCCTTGATCAGTTCCTGCCCCGGTTCGGAGCAGGTATACAAGTTATGTTTGGACAGGACAACCCCCGGAAGAGAGACTGCAAAGTCAGCCACCTGGGCGCAATCCACTACCCCGCCGATATTCAATCCGCAATGACAAACATAAACCCCGATCCGGGGTGCTTCTTTTTCTTTTCGTGAAACTTTTTTGGGGGTCAACCCGAAGACTCCTTTTAATTTAAGTGACGAGTGACGAGTGACAAGT
>JAZDOU010000455.1:0-3180 GCA_043798385.1 Pseudomonadota bacterium | reverse complement strand
TTTTTTAAACTTCCCACACCGGACTGTCAACTTTAAATTTTTAAGGGTGCTGTTTGCACTCTCTTCCTGGATGTGTTAAATTCTTAAAATCTTATATCTGAAAATTTATCTCTAACTTTCGATTCAAGGGTCATAGGGGGGTCTTGTTTTTGGAGTTGTCCATCCGTTAGCCATAATCATCTTAACCGAGCCAGAATATGAACCTATTATCGAAAGCAGGCCTACACCATTGCTGGAAACAGGCCGGTCGGCTTTGCCGACCTAAAAGGAGGCTTCCATTCGGAAGCCGGATGGTGTGGTCTCTGGCTCAAATCTAACTTTGCTTTTGGGCCGGAGGGGAACCTCATAATTGCCCTTTGGACAATTCCAAAAACAAGACCCCCCTATGACCAAATTTCCAAGCTTTAAAGAAAATCTCCCCAAATTCCTCCCAAGATCCCTTCATCAAAGGGGGATTGAGGGATGAGAAAGAGAGGAAGGGCATGAGGATAGCTCTGATTGGTCTGGGTCGGATGGGAATGAATATGACCCGACGTCTCCTGCAAGGCGGACACCAGGTAGTGGTCTACAACCGCAGTCAGGATAAGGTCGAACAAATAGAGAAGGAAGGGGCCATAGGCACGGTTTCTTTATCGGAATTGGTAACTAAATTGGCCCCTCCCCGGATTGTCTGGATGATGCTTCCGGCCGGCCAGGCGATTGACCAGAACATAGAGGGCTTGACCCCTTTCCTATCGCCCGGGGATATCCTGGTCGATGGCGGCAACACCTATTACAAAGATGACCTAAGGCGAGCCGATCAATTATCATCCCAGGGAATTCACTACCTCGATGCCGGGGTTTCCGGTGGAATCTGGGGATTAAAGAAAGGCTACTGCCTGATGATCGGCGGGCCACAGGAGGCCTATCAGACCTTAGTGCCCATCCTTTCGACCCTGGCCCCGGAAGAAGGCTATGCCCATTGCGGTCCCAGCGGGGCAGGCCACTTCGTAAAAATGGTCCATAATGGGATCGAATACGGGATGATGGCGGCTTACGGAGAGGGTTTTTCCCTTCTAAATGCCTCGCCCTATAAAGAGTCCCTGGAATTTTCTAAAATCGCCCACCTCTGGAACCAGGGGAGTGTCATTCGCTCCTGGCTCCTGGAACTCCTGGAGGAGGCCTTTCAAGGGGACCCGAAACTTACCCGGATCAAAGGTTATGTCGAGGATTCCGGAGAAGGGCGCTGGACGGTCCAGCAAGCCATCGAATCGGCGGTCTCGATCCCGGTTATTACCCTGTCCCTCATGCAGAGATTTCGCTCCCGGGAGATCGATTCTATTTCCGACAAGGTCCTGGCCATCCTTCGTCAAGAGTTTGGGGGGCATACCGTTATCTCTTCCCCCCGGGAAAGAGAGTGATTTATGGATTCGGAGACCACCGTCAGGTGCCAAACCCAAGACTTGGAACTCTCCTTTGAGAAGTGTCCGATCAGTGGAGAGTTGTCCCCTTTTATGATTGTTATTTTGGGGGCCTCTGGAGACCTCACCAGCCGGAAACTGATGCCGGCCCTCTACAATTTGTTCCTGAGCGGAGTATTCCAGAACAACCCCTTTATCATTTTGGGGGCCGGCCGTTCCAAGTGGTCAAGCGGAGAATTTCAGGAAAAGATGCACCGGGCCGTCAGCCGGACCGAACCTGCCGACCTCTCCAAATGGCCACAATTCGCCCGGTTCCTGCATTATCAACCCCTGGAATATGATGCCCTGCCCTCTTTTCTGGAGCTGGGTCAGACCCTCCAGGACTTGGATCAAAAATTCAACCTGGGAGGAAATAAGCTTTTCTATCTGGCCCTTCCTCCAACCCTTTTTCCAATAGTCACCACCAGGTTGGGCCAGGCCGGACTCTCCCGGGAAAAAGAAAACCGCCCTGGCTGGTCCCGTCTAATCGTTGAAAAGCCCTTCGGCCGGGACCTGAAAACAGCCCTGGAACTGGACCGGGTCCTGCGCGAAAACTTTTTGGAACCTCAGATCTTTCGCATTGATCACTATCTGGCCAAAGAAACGGTCCAGGATATCTTGATGTTTCGCTTTGCCAATACCATCTTCGAACCGATTTGGAACCGAAATTATATAGACTATGTCGGCATCCTGGCTACGGAGGAACTGGGGGTTGGACACCGGGCCGGCTATTATGAGCAGGCCGGCGTTTTAAGGGACATGTTCCAAAGCCACATGATGCAGCTTTTGGTCTTGTCGGCCATGGAATCCCCTTCTCTTTTTGAGGCCGACCGGGTAAGGGACGAAAAGGTCAAGGTCTTCCGGTCTCTCAGACCGCTTCCACTGGACTTTTTAGAAGAGAATCTTATCCTGGGTCAATATGGACCCGGAACGATCAGCGGTCAACGGGTGCCGGGCTACCGTCAGGAACCCGGAGTACGTCCCGATTCCCTGGTGCCCACCTTTGCTATGATGAAAATTTTCATCGACAATTGGCGCTGGAAGGGGGTCCCTTTTTATCTGGTCTCCGGAAAGGCCCTGGCTCAAAAAAAGACCCAGATCGTCATTCAATTCAAAGAAGTCCCGCATTCCATGTTTCGGGAAGTCTTGACAGGTGATATCTTGGCCAACCGTTTAATCTTGAGTATTCAACCCAAGGAAAAAATCACCCTGACCTTTCAGACTAAAAAACCCGGTCCCAGAATTTCTTTGCGTTCAGTCACCATGGATTTCAACTATTATCAAAATGTCCAGGGGCCCGGGCTGGATGCCTATCAAAAAGTCCTTCTGGATTGTATTCAAGGCGATCACATGCTTTCCTGGCGTCAGGATGGGATTGAACTGACCTGGTCTTTCTTAACTCCCATCATAGAAGAATGTGAGGCCTGTTCGACTCGGGCGGAAGAACTTCATCCCTACCAGGCCGGGAGCCGGGGGCCTGAGGCAGCAAAAAAATGGCTGGACCTGCTGATCGGCTAAGCCCTCATGCCCCTCCAGGGTGCCACGAGGGATGAAAAAGAATCACCTCAGCCTGTTCACCCGCTATCCCGAGGCCGGCAAGGTAAAAACCCGTCTTATCCCGGCCCTTGGTCCGGAAGGGTCTTGTAACCTACACCGCCAGATGACGGGTGACCAGACAGGGGCAAAGAAACGAATTGCTTTTCCAGGCCTCTGCTTGGTATAATTACATGATTAAACGCTA
>JAZDOU010000436.1:0-3362 GCA_043798385.1 Pseudomonadota bacterium | reverse complement strand
TGCTTTTGAACGACAAAGTTCACGCGGCGGGCGCGTGTGATGTTGAACTCATTGACCGGTATTACCGCCTGCTCGCGTGCAACGCCTTGTTAGCTGTGGGTTTGGTACTCATCAGGAGGCTTCTCTTGAGATCGCAATTCCTCACTTTCGACATCAGGTTGCGGCGTCGAAGGTGCCTCAGGTTCGCTTAGGCGGTCTTTACTTGAGTCGACATCTGTAGTTTTTCAAAATAAATGGATCTAAGAAATCTGATTATATGGGTCAGGCCATTTTTTTTCAAATTATTTTACCCTCCCCAAGAACATTAAAGAAACCCCCCTATCGATAAAGGACCACCCAGGAAAGGGATTTTCCTGGGTGGGATTGAGGTTAAAATATTTCTGAAGCCGCCAGACGAACATGTTCGGCGGAGACGAAAAGGGAGTGCTGGACAGAGGCGGCGATAAGAGCCCCCCTGGCCAGGTGATTGGCTTTACGAAAGAGGCCGCCAGAACCCTGAAGGATAGCGGTAACCCCGGCATCATCGAAGGGGTTAGTTTTGAGGCCGGCTAAAAACAGATGGTGGGTAAGATACTCTTCCATTTCCCTACGGGAGACGCCTTTGAGATGAAAGCGGGCCAGGATGCGGGAAGCCAAAGGATGGGAAGTGCGGAAGATGAGTTGATCGATCAGGGGGCTTTGACCGGCCAGGATGATGGGGAGATAGGGTTTGGAGTCCTGATCGAACTGGGTCAGGGTGTGGAGTTCGGCAAAGACCTCCAGACGCAGGAGGGAGGCCTCGTCGATAATCAGGACGGGTTTTATTTTTTTGCCTTCATAGAGGTCACGGATTTCTTTTTGGATTAAGCGGGTCAGGACGGCCCGGGAAGAACTGGTTTTTTCGATACGGAGTTCGGCCAGGATGAGGCGGTAGAGTTCCAGGATGGAACCTGGGGTGGCGGTAATGGGGATAGGGCGGTATTCGGAAGGATGGAGGGTTGCGGCCACATAACGTAAGGCCGTCGATTTTCCTGAACCGACCTCGCCGGTGACCAGAGCGATTCCCCCCAGTCGGACCGTATAATCAAAGCGATCCTGAACTGCGGACAGGGCCGGGGTTTTCAGTATTTCCTTGAGAGTTAAATCGGAGCGGAAGGGTTCTCGGGAAAGGCCGAAGAAAGTGCGATACTGAGCGGTCATGAGGGGTTACTCCTTTCCCACAGCACCCCGCCGTGATAGGCCGATTCCGTAACCGTTTCCAAGACCAGACGGCTGTCTTTATCCCGTTTGACCCGGCTGTTGACCTGGAGATGGACCAGGGACAAAAAGCCATAGGATTGATTTTTCCAGACTACTTCGATCTGGTCGAGATCGGTTGGGTGATAACGCAGGGTGACCTGTTGGCCGATTAAACCGACCGGGGCTTCAAAGAGTTTTCCGTTCAAACTGACGGTACGGTCTTTGGCCACTCGTCTACGTGCGGTTTGACGAAAATAGTCCAGGAGGTTGGCCGGGGCGGGCCGCAGGCATTCCATCCGGGCCGTAAAACGCTCCCAGGGGGCCTGGCCGGTAGCGCCATGTTTCCGTCGATGATAAATCTCCCGCAGCCAGATATCGAAAGCGTGGTTTAACTCGCTAAGGGTGGTTCCCCGGAATCCGGATAGGAAATCGGAACGAACCGTTCGGAACAGCCGTTCGATTTTTCCCTTTCCTTGAGGCTTATAAGGCCGGGCATGGATCAGGGCGATGCCTAAAGAGGCGGTCACCTGTTCGAGATGATGAGAACGGAAGGCCGCTCCGTTATCCACGTAGAGTTTCCGGGGCAGTCCACGGGTGGATAAAGCTTGCTCCAGGGCTTTCAAATAAAAGGCCAGGGACTCTCCGGGATAAAATTCCCCATAGGGAACCAACCGGGAATAGTCATCAATAAAGGCGATCAGATAGCTTTTACGTTTTTTCCCACCGGTTTCCACCAGGGGACCATGTAAGACATCGCTTTGCCATAGGTCATTGGGTAACTCGGCTTCGAACTTCCTGCGGTCTTCGGGGATAATTTGCTGGGCCTTCATCAAGCCCCGGTCCCGTAAAAAGCGATAAGCTGTGGTGGGAGCGAGCTTCCCCCAACCGGCGTGTTCCAGTTGTTCGATCAGCTTTCGAACTGGCGCTTTGGGAAAAGTCTGCCGGACCCGAATCAGGGCCAGACCTGCTTCTTCAGAAAGGACCCGGCTCTACCCGGTATCGGCCCGGTCTTCCGGATATAAGGATTCCAATCTCCCGTCATACCGTTTAATCCAACGACTGATAGTCGTCCGGGTCAACCGGCTGCGATCGGAATAAGGGATGCCCCACCGGCGTTCGCACTTCTCCCGAATCAGCCGTTCCCGTTCCCCTCGTTCCAGGTTGATCCCCCCGACTAAATCGGCAATGGCCCCAAAACGGAATACGGCAATCTGTTTTTTTTGTTCTTCATCCATAAGCTACCTCCCTTTTCGTTGTTTTCTCCCTTGTAATGGCTCTTCCGGAAAAGAACAACGAAAGGCTTCGGTAGGGTGGATAACTCAAGAACCTGATGGCGGATTAGACGGACCGACTGACCGGGATGATCCCCTGGCTCCACAACCAATCAAAACCGTTGAGCAGGTCTTCGGTCCGGTTAAGCCCCCAATGGATCAATAACTGCTTCCTCAGGGCCTTGAACCAATGGCGTTGGCGCGGAGGGGAGGGTCCGGCTTTCCACCGCCGATTGACCATCCAATAGGACAGACAGTCTCGAATCGTTAAAATAGCGGCTTGAAAACGCTTATAATATTCCTGGGGTCTTACTCGTATAACACACTGACAATCCGGGCATCGATATCGTTTCAGCCACAGAGGATCAAGAAAACCGTCGAACCAGGCGAGTACAAAACCATGCCCCCACACTCTGCCGCCGCACCGGGGGCACCCCTCCGGTTTAGGCCATGGAAATTCCCGACCCATCTCAAAAAGATGCTTGACAGTCGCAGGTACAAAGATTACCAAGGAAGTAGGGTTGGGGGATTTATCCCCCGTTGTCTCCGGGGCAAGGGTGCGCTATCACCCTTGCCCCATCCTTTCCCTAAAAATAAAAAATCCGCCTAAAGCGGATTACATTACTCCCATATAATCTGATATCTTGTTCCTTTAGGTCAAGTTATTTTGAAAAATACTTCCCCCTTTTGATTCTTATATTGTAGAAAATTACAGCCAGGTTACCTTCAAAATCCCATCTTCTTCGAGCTTACGAAAATCAGGATCTCCTGTGAGGAGTTCGGCATTGTTTAACTTGGCCAGAGCTGCGGCAAAGGAATCCGCATAGGAGACCGGATGGCTCGCTTTAATCCTTGCTGCATTTAGAAGAAGTT
>JAZDOU010000434.1:0-5997 GCA_043798385.1 Pseudomonadota bacterium | reverse complement strand
GTCAACGAGGATATCGAGGCCTTGATTGCCGATGAAATCCTGATGATTCCCGATACCTTTAAACTGGTCTATTTGAGCGTCATCAGCGGAAATATGGCGGTCCCGACGGCTACTGTCCAGATAGAAGTCAATGGAGAAATTATCCAGAAGGCCGGGTTTGGGGTTGGGCCTATTGATGCTACCTTTAACACCATCAATAAAATAATTCGGACCTGTACCAAGGTTTGTAAACTCCTCAGTTTTTCGGTCAATGCCATAACCGGAGGGATGGACGCCCAGGGGCAGGTTAGTGTCCGTATTGAACAAGACGGTAAAATCGTTCTGGGTAAGGGATCGGATTCCGATATTATCACCGCCAGTGCCAAGGCCTATTTAAACGCCTTGAATCGGTTGGAATACTTAAAGAAGAATCCGATCAAAAGACTTTCATAAAAAACGTTCGTCGTTCAGGGTTCGTCGTTGGTCGAAACGGGGAAGTCGCCGAACGGCTTTTTTATCGAGGAGAGTATGCCGCAGACTATTACTGAGAAAATCCTGGCGGCCCATAGCGGTCGGAAAAAGGTCCAACCGGGGCAGCTGATTGAAGCCAGAGTGGATCTGACCCTGGCCAATGATGTTACCGCTCCTTTGGCCATAGAGGTTTTTTATAAGGCCGGCGGCAGAAAAGTCTTCGACCGAAACAAGGTGGTCCTGGTTCCCGACCATTTCGTGCCCAACAAGGATATTGCGGCTGCCGAACAGTCTCGCCTTATGCGCCTCTTTGCCCGGGAGCAGAAATTGACTCATTTTTTTGAATTGGGAGAGATGGGGATCGAGCACGTCTTACTTCCTGAAAAAGGACTGGTCCTGCCCGGTGATCTGGTGATCGGGGCCGATAGCCATACCTGTACTTACGGGGCCCTGGGGGCCTTTGCCACCGGCGTAGGGAGCACCGACCTGGGGGCGGCCATGATCACCGGTCGGACCTGGTTCAAGGTCCCGGAGACGATCAAATTGATATATCACGGCCGACCCAGGCCCTGGGTATCGGGCAAGGATCTGATCCTTCATACCATCGGGGACCTCGGGGTGGATGGGGCCAGATATCAGGCCCTGGAATTCAGCGGACCGGCCATGACCGCTTTGCCCCTGGCCGATCGTTTTACAATGGCCAATATGGCCATCGAGGCCGGGGCCAAGAACGGCATCTTTGTGCCTGATGATAAGACACTGACCTATGTCCGGGAACGCTCCAACGAATTGGGGAAAATGGTTCGCTCCGATCCGGGGGCTTCTTACAAAGGAGTCAGGGAGTATAACCTGGGAGAAATTGAACCCCAGGTAGCCTTTCCTCATCTCCCGGAAAACTCCCGGCCCATATCCAAAGTCGGAAAGGTGTCCATTGATCAGGCGGTCATCGGCTCCTGTACCAATGGCCGTCTGGAGGATTTGCGCCTGGCCGCCCGGGTTTTAAAAGGTCACAAAATCGCCAAAGGAGTCCGGCTGATCATCATCCCCGCCACGCCCTGGATTGTTCAACAGGCCATGGCCGAAGGGTTGCTGGAGATATTTTTACAAGCCGGGGGTGTAATCAGCACCCCGACCTGCGGGCCTTGCCTGGGAGGCCACATGGGGATTCTGGCCAAAGGAGAACGGGCCATCGCTACCACCAATCGGAATTTTGTGGGACGCATGGGTCATCCCGGAAGCGAGGTCTATTTGGCCAGCCCGGCTATTACCGCGGCTTCGGCCGTCCTGGGAGTGATCGGACCGGTGGAGGCCTTGCCTAAATTAAAGAGAAAAAAATAAATCGATAAATTTTTTCTCTGCGGGCTTGGCGCCTCGGCGGTGAAAACATTTATTTAATACGAAAATAGAATCTGGGGTCCACCGGTCCTCGGTCCTATTTTCATGATTTGTTGGTGTCACGCCCCTGGCGGGGCATGACGGTTTAAAAAGAGGTAAAAAATGAAAATGTCCGGCCGGGTTTGGAAGTTGGGAGACCATATTGATACCGATGTCATCATACCGGCTCGTTATTTGACGACTTCGGATCCCAGGGAGTTGGGACGCCATTGTCTGGAGGATGCCGATCCTGATTTTGTAAAGAAGATTAAGAAGGGGGATATACTGGTTGCCGGGAGGAATTTCGGGAGTGGTTCTTCCAGAGAACATGCCCCCATTGCCATCAAAGCCGCTGGCATTTCCTGTATTATTGCCGAAAGTTTCGCTCGAATTTTTTATCGGAACGCCTTTAATATGGGGCTGCCGATATTTGAATCTCCCGAGGCTGCCAGGCTGATCAACCAGGGTGATCTGGTGAGTATAGAGGCGGCTAACGGCTTGATTGAAGACCGAACCCAGCAGAAACAGTTCCGGGCTGAGCCTATTCCTGTGTTTATGCAGGAATTGATCAGTGATGGGGGACTGATCGCCCATATCAACAAGGCCCAAGGTTCAAGACCCACGGCGCAAGGCACGGGGCGCGGGGCGCAAGACATGGGGCGCCAAGCCCAAGGCACAAGGAAAAAGCAATGAAACAGACTTATCAGATAGCCGTAATCCCGGGGGACGGTACCGGCCCGGAGGTGGTGGCGGAGGGCCTGAAGGTGCTTAGGGTTGTCGCCCGGAAGGAAGGGCTGTCTTTTACCTTTATCCCGTATGACCTGGGCGGGGCCCGGTATTTAAAGTCCGGAGAAATCCTGCCGGAATCGGACCTGTCGGAGTTAAAGAAGGTTGATGCCATCTACCTGGGTGCCATAGGCCATCCCGAGGTAAAACCCGGAGTCCTGGAGCTGGGCCTGTTGCTGAAATTGCGTTTTGAACTGGATCAATATATTAATCTGCGCCCGGTTATCCTGTATCCCGGGGTGGAAACCCCCTTGCGGAATAAAGGGCCTGAAGATATCGATTTTGTAGTCATTCGGGAAAACACTGAAGGGTTGTACGCCGGCGGGGGCGGTTTTTTAAGAAAAGGAACCCCGGATGAAGTGGCTATTCAGGAATCGATCAATACCCGTAAAGGGGTGGAACGTTGTATTCGTTATGCCTTTGAATATTGTCGTAAGCGCAACAAGAGGCGTAAGCTTACCCTCTGTGGAAAGACCAACGTCCTGACCTTTGCCTTCGATCTCTGGGAGCGGGTTTTCAAGGATGTGGCCGAAGAGTACCCGGATATAAGCACTGATTATGCCCATGTGGATGCGGTCTGTATGTGGATGGTAAAAAATCCGGAATGGTTTGATGTGATTGTCACCGACAATATGTTCGGCGATATTATTACCGATCTGGGGGCCATGATTCAGGGAGGGATGGGCATTGCCGCCGGCGGGAACATCAATCCCCAAGGGGTGTCCATGTTTGAACCGATTGGCGGTTCGGCCCCCAAGTATTCCGGAAAGAATAGTATCAATCCCCTGGCGGCTATCGGGGCGGCTCAAATGATGCTGGCCCATCTCGGCCAGGAACGGGCCGCCCAGGGGATAGAAAAGGCTATTCGGGCGGTGGTAAAAAATAATATCAGGGATCTTACCGCCGGCAAGATGGGCTATTCGACTCAAGAGGTCGGTGATTTAGTGGTTTCGAATCTGGAATAGGCATTAAAGGCTAAACAAAGGGTTTGGAAATTTGGTTATAGGGGGGTTTTGTTTTTGGAGTTGTCCAAAAGGACATTATGAGATCCCAACCCGGCCCAAAAGCAAAGTTAGATTAGAGCCAGAGACAACATTAAAGCCTGTTTCCGGCTATGGTGTAGGCCTGCTTTCGATAATAGGTTCGTGTTCTGGATCGATTAAGATGATTATGGCTAACGGATGGACAACTCCAAAAACAAAACCCCCCTATAACCCTTGAATCGAAAGTCGAGAAAAATTGTCAGATATAAAGGTGTAAAAATCTACGCTTAAAAAATCGTTCGTCGACTGGTGTTAGTTGTTCGCCGCCGAACGCCGAACGCCGAACGAAAAATAGGGAGAGGTTGAGTAAAATGAAGAGATTATGGAATGTGGCGGTTGCCGGTGCCACCGGTGCGGTAGGAAATCAGATGATCCGTTGTCTGGAAGAAAGGGATTTCCCGGTTAACACGATTAGATTTTTGGCCTCGGCTCGTTCAGTGGGCAAGACTTTGTTGTTTAAAGGAGAGCCGGTTCCGGTTGAAGAATTGAAAGAGGATTCTTTCAAGGACCGGGAGATCGCCTTGTTTTCGGCCGGGGCCTCAACCAGCCAGAAGTTCGCCTCCCAGGCGGTCCAGGCCGGTTGTGTGGTAATTGACAACTCCAGCGCCTTCCGCATGGATCCAGCGATTCCCCTGGTCGTACCCGAATGTAATTCTCATCGGATCGCCGCCGGTCCCGGGATTATTGCCAATCCGAATTGTTCCACCATCCAAATGGTGGTGGCCCTGAAACCGATTCACGATCTGGTCCGGATCAAACGGATTATCGTTTCTACCTACCAGGCCGTTTCCGGGACGGGGCAAAAGGCGATTTTTGAACTGCAAAATCAGATCAGGGATTTATCACAGGGCAAGAAAGCTGAAGTAAATGTTTATCCCTATCAAATAGCCTATAACTGTTTGCCGCAGATCGATGTTTTTCTGGAAAACGATTATACCAAAGAAGAGATGAAGATGGTTAATGAAACCCGAAAGATCCTGGAAGACGAATCCATTCGGGTTTCCGCCACGACGGTTCGGGTCCCGGTTTTTTACGGTCATTCGGAGGCCGTTACTATTGAAACCGACAAAAAAATCACCTCTCAGGAAGTGAAGGATCTTCTGAGAAACGCACCGGGGGTAGTGGTCATTGATGATGTGGCCAATAAGAAATACCCCCTGCCTCTGATGGCCGAAGGAAAGGACGAGGTCTTTGTCGGTCGGATCCGGGAAGATATTTCCACGGAAAAAGGGATTGCCATGTGGATCGTGTCCGACAATATCCGTAAAGGTGCGGCCACTAATGCCGTCCAGATTGCAGAAATTTGGGGACAAAGAGCCAACATCTGAAATAGTGACGGGTGACAAGTGACGAGGTGCAAAGGAAAATGGGAGTCCTTGGTCTCGTCACTATTCACTATTCACTGGTCACTTTTTTATGAGGATTATCGCCGGGACATGCAAAGGCCACCGCTTAGCCCCTCTAAAAGGCCGGCAGACCCGCCCGACTCAAGATCAGGTCAGGGAAGCGATCTTCAATATTTTAGAATCCGAGGGTCCTTTTCGGCGAGTGGTCGATCTGTTTGCCGGGAGCGGGGCCTTGGGGTTGGAGGCCTTGAGCCGCTGGGGCGGTGAAGCCTTCTTCGTGGAATACTCCCGAGAGGCCATGAATTGCCTCCGGGAAAATATCCGTCGCTTGAACCTGGCTGGAAGTGTCCGTTTAATCCAGAGGGATCTGAGACGAGGGGTCAATTTTTTAAAGAAGATCGGTGGTCCCGCAGACCTTATTTTCATGGATCCCCCTTACGGACAAGGTTGGTGTAATGAACTCATTCCCCAGCTATTGAACCCTGTGATGGTGGAGGAGACCGGGGTTCTGGTCTTGGAACATGATTCCAAAGAACCCATCCCCCTCCAGGTCGGCGATTGGGAAATAGGGGACCAGCGCCGCTATGGGCAGACCAGGATATCCTTTTACACATGCATGAACATAAGCAGCGAGCGCCTTCCCCGCAGCTTGCTGCCTGGGTTAGCGAGCGAATTACAATAATAAACCTTTTCCTTGCATGGAAGATTCCCTGCACCTAGGTGCAGGGAGCTTCAAAAGGGTGAAAATCGATGAGTCGAGTGGCAGTCTATCCGGGATCTTTTGATCCTATTACCAATGGGCACCTGAGTCTACTGCGCCGGGGCCCGCAGATCTTCGACAAAATTATTGTGGCCAGTGCCATAAATCCGGAGAAAAAGCCTTTATTTACCCTGGAAGAACGGAAGGATATCCTCTCGACGGTCCTGAAGGACTATCCCCGGGTGCAGATCGATCATTTCCAGGGCTTATTGGTGGACTATGTCGTACAACAGGAAAC
>JAZDOU010000428.1:0-22522 GCA_043798385.1 Pseudomonadota bacterium | reverse complement strand
ATCAAAGTACGAGCCCGGAACAGCCTCTTTTTCCCATTCAACCTCCAAGTATTTATAGAGCTCTTCGGCATACCGGTTTTGATAAAAAACCCTCCTTTGATAGCCTTCCTCATCCCGCCAGATATGGATGGAGCATTTGTTCGCCACGGCCTTTAATAAGGTGGATTTGCCGGTCCCGTTTTCCCCAATAAAAAAGGTCAGGGGGTTGGTCAAAGACAATTGGTCTGTTTTATGAAAAATTTCCAGATCGAAAGGGTAACAATCTTTGGTCGGAAATCGTTCACTGCGGATGATAATTTTTTTTAAATGCACTTTTCACCCTCCGGGCTTAATAAAAAATACCGTTCAACGTTCAATGTTCAACGTTCGAAGAAATCCATTTTCATGCTTCGTAGCGCCCTTTGGGGCACCACGAAGGATAAAAATATTCCTCAATCAAGGAATAGGTCGTCATTCCGGCCTCCGGCCCCAAGGTCCTACGCCCCAGAGGGCGAAAGCCGGAATCCAGGTTAAAAAAAGCACCGAAAACTCTGGATGCCGGATCAAGTCCGGCATGACGGAGAACAAACAACCCCAAAGATAAGGTCGAGGTTATTTTTGAACTAAAGACCTTACTACCGACAAACTGACAATAATTGCCTCCGGCAGATTAAAGATAGATCTCAAAATCAATTCCGGTCGGATTTCAGCTTCCGGCCCGGGTTTCAGGTTCCAGCCGGCCATCATCGTCCCGTTTTCCTTGGGCACTAAAGACAGCGCCTGAATCAAGGGTCGAAGGTCGATGGTCTCCGGTTTTTTCCCGGCCCTCTCCACCGGCCAGTGGGTGGCGGACAAAAATTCTTTCACCCTGGCCTCAGCCAGGAGAGATCGGTCCAATTCCACGTGATAGTGATAGGCCAGTCCCTGGGGCAAGGGGCTGTTCAGGGGGACCTCGGAAATCGTCAGGATTCGTGTTCCGGAAAAGAGTTCTTCCGGCAACCGGTTTTGAATGGCCTCCGCCTTCAACCAATCCAGCAAATAGATGTCAATAAATTCTCCCAGACTGCTTAACCCCACCGGCAGGGCCTGGCCAAAGGAAAAGCGGGGCATGGGATGAAAGCCCTGGGAAAAAGCCATCGGGAGTTTGGCCCGACGAAAGGCCCGGATCAGGGCCTCTTTCCACTCCAGGTGGCCTAAGAATCGGGACGGTCCGGTCTTGGTAATTAGAAGACGGAATTTTTTCAGGGATTCCTTGGGGTAGACGCAGACCGAACGGCCCGAAGGGACCTGGAATTCTTTGAAGAACCGGGGCGTGACCTTTAACGTCGGGCAGACCCCGCACTGGTTACACTCTCCCTGCCGGCAATCGGAGGTTAATTCACCGGCCAGTCCACGTTGATATTCAGTCCAGAGAAAGTCTTTGTTGATGCCGGTCTGGATAAAATCCCAGGGCAGGGGATCTTCCAGCTTCCGGGCCTGGAGATAGGCCTGTGGATCTACTCCCTCCTCTTCAAAGGCCTGCCGCCAGAGGTCCCATGAAAAATGCTCTCCCCAGCCGTCCAAAACACACCCCTTGTTAAAGGCGCGGTAAATAACCCGGCCCAGTCGTTGATCCCCTCGCGATAAAATCCCCTCCAGGAAACTCTGCCGGGTATCGTTCCATTTGACCTGAATGTGTCTGGAATTCAAGGCGGAACGCAGAGTGGTAAGACGCGCCAGACTCTCTTCCAGGGAAATTTGAGGGGCCCATTGAAAAGGGCTATGCGGTTTGGGACTAAATGGGGACAGGGCCACATGGATCTCGTAGCGTTGGCTGGATCGTCGGACAGTCCGGGTGATCTTCTTGACCAGATCGACCAGCCCTTCCAGGTCTTCCCGGGTTTCCGATGGTAAGCCGATCATAAAATACAGTTTCAAGACCCGCCAGCCCAAAGAAAACACCGTCTGAACGGTCTGAAGGATTTCTTCCTCGGTGACGTTCTTGTTGATCACATCCCGCAGGCGCTGGGTCCCGGCTTCCGGGGCAATGGTAAAGCCGGTTTTGCGGACCCGCAAGATCTGTTCGATGACCTCGGGACTCAAGGTGTCTACCCGGAGGGAGGGCAGAGAAACAGCCACCTTTTCCATTTCCCAGCGCTCCATCAAGGCCGGCAGCAAATCATTCAGACAGGTATAATCGCCGCTGCTCAGGGAAAGCAGGGTGGCTTCGGCATATCCGGTCCGGCTTAAGCCCTCTTCCAGCAATTGATAGACCTTTTCCGGAGAGCGCTCCCGAACCGGGCGATAAATCATCCCGGCCTGACAGAACCGGCAGCCCCGGGTACAGCCCCGGGTGATTTCGACGCTCAAACGATCATGGATGATTTGCTGAAAAGGCAGGGGAAAGATACTGGGATAAGCGGCCTGATTTAAATCAGGGATGATCCTTTTTTGAACCGCTGGGGAATTTCCGGTCTGAAGGCCGGTAAGGGAAGACCGGGCCGGGACATAAACCCCCGACAAACCGGCCAGGGCGGTCAACAGGTCGGACCTGCTCCCCCCGGCTTTCTTCCAGTCCAACCAGACATCGCAGATTTCCTCAATAACGGCCTCCCCATCCCCGATCACCAGGGCGTCAAAAAAACCGGACATGGGTTCGGGATTAAAGGTGCAGGGACCGCCGGCAATCACCAGGGGGTCGCCCTCCTGACGATCCCCGGCCCAGATGGGAATCCCGCCTAACGAAAGCATGTTCAATACATTGGTATAACCCAATTCATAGGACAGGCTGAAGCCCAGGATGTCAAAATCCTTAAGGGCCCGGCCGGATTCCAGGGAAGGCAAGGGAATCGAGCGTTCCTTGAGCAGACGGGCCATATCCTGGGCCGGGGCAAAGACCCGTTCGGCCCAGACCTCGGGACGTTGATTTAAGATATGATAGAGGATCTTCATCCCCAGGTAAGACATGCCGATCTCATACAGGTCCGGGAAGGCCAGAGCAAAATGAAGGTCTACGGTCCGGGGGTCTTTGGTCACTGAAAAAAGTTCTTTCCCCAGATACCGGCTGGGCCGGCGAACCTGGGTGAGGCTGTTTTCTAAAGGATTAAACTCCATAGTGTAATACGTTCCTTGTTGTTCAATGGATTAAATTTTTGAAATTCCCGGCAGCAAGCTACGAGGAGAGATTTGGTATTGGTTTAAAATATCTTTCGTCCTGTTTTTTATGCTACTGTTAAGGAACTCCTGCTTCTTATTGGTCTACTTCATCAACCCTTCCAACTCTTTTTCGGTTTTTTCAAGAAGGGTTTTGATCTCCTGAACCTTTTCTTGTTTCAGGGCGCTGACACCTTCCAGTTGGCCTTTGAGGGCCTGCCAGCGGTCTTCCAGGGAGGCCACCAGGGCCGGGAGGTCTTCATCTCCGGGAAGCCTTTGGGCTGTTCTGTCCTTGGGCGGGATCAGGGGGATGGTTTCCAGCCAATGGGGTACCTGCACTTGAAAAGAAAAGGTTTTCTGAATGATCTGGGCCAGGGCCAGGCTGGCCGATTCCTCCCCGTGGATGATAAAGACCTTCAATTGGGGATTTTTAAAATGCCCGATCCAGGTCAACAATTCCGCCTGATCGGCATGGGCCGAAAAGCCGCCGATGGTGTGCACCTTGGCCCGGACGATCACATCTTCCTGGAAGATCCGGACCTTTTTAGCCCCTTCCACAATGGCCCGCCCCAAGGTGCCTTCGGCCTGGAAGCCGGTGATGACAATCTGGGCCCCGGGGCGCCAGAGATTGTGTTTCAGGTGATGCTTGATTCTCCCGGCGTTGCACATACCGCTGGCGGCGATGATAATGGCCGACCCTTTCTGCCGATTGATGGCCATCGATTCTTCGGCCGTCCGGGAATAGATCAGCTCCGGCAGGTTTAGAGGGTTTTCACCCTGGGCCACCAGGCGGGTCATCTCATCATCAAAATATTCCGGGAATTTTTTAAAAATCTCGGTAGCCGAGATGGCCAGAGGACTGTCAAGATATACCGGGATGGACGGGATCTGCCCATTTTTTCGAAATTCATGTAAAAGATAAAGGATCTCCTGGGTCCGTTCTATGGCAAAGGCCGGGATGATAATCTTCTCCCCGTTTTTGATCCCCTCCTTAATGGCTGAGACCAGTTCAGCCTGGCTCTCTTCCTGAGTCTTGTGCTGCCGGTCGCCGTAGGTGGATTCGACAAATAAAAAATCGGCTTCCTCAATGATATCCGGATCAGCCACAATCAGGGCCTCTTTGCGGCCGATATCGCCTGAAAAAATCACCCGGCCTTTGACGCCCTGTTCTTGAAAACGGATCTCCAAAAAAGAGGCCCCCAGGATATGGCCGGCATTATGAAAACAGATTTCAATATCCGGACTGATCATTAAGCATTCTCCAGGGTCAAGGGGCTGGAAAAAGGCCAGACTTCGTTCGGCCTCTTCCATGGTGTACAAAGGTTCCACCGGTTTCTGACCCGAGCGGACATTCTTGCGGCTCTGCCATTCGGCTTCCATCTCCTGGATATGGGCACTATCCCGAAGCATGATCCGGCAAAGTTCAAAAGTGGCCATGGTGCAGATAATTTTGCCCTTAAACCCTTCCTTGACCGCCCGGGGAATCAAACCGGAATGGTCCATGTGGGCATGGGTCAGCAGGATGTATTTTAATCCTTGAGGCCGATATTTCCCCACGGAAACATTTCTTTTTTCGATCTCTTTTCCACCTTGAAACATACCGCAATCGACCAGGAATCGAAGGTTGCCGCTTTCCAGAAGAAAACACGACCCGGTTACTGTCCTGGTTGCTCCTAAACAGGTTACCTGCATGATCGTCACCTTTCTTACCTTAGAAACCTATTTCTTGACACCCCGGATCAAATAATATAAGCAGATGAAAGAGAATTCAATGAAAAAGTAAGATTTTTCCCAACTGAGGTTAAAGAATATGACCAAAGATTTTAAACCCGAACATCAATATGTCATTGATGATCTGACTATGAAGGACTCCTGGCGGATGTTCCGAATTTTGGCCGAGTTTGTGGACGGTTTCGAAACCTTGTCTCAAGTCCAACCGGCGGTCTCTATTTTCGGCTCGGCTCGAGTCAAGCCAGGGGAACCAGCCTACGAACAAGCCGTGGAAATCGCCCGCCTCTTGGTCCAGAATGGGTTTAATGTCATCTCCGGGGGTGGTCCCGGGGTTATGGAGGCGGCCAATAAAGGGGCGGCTGAAGCCGGGGGCAAGTCCATCGGTCTGAATATCCAACTTCCCTACGAACAAAAACCCAACCCTTATGCCAATGTCCGGCTGGATTTTCGCTACTTCTTCATTCGCAAGGTCATGTTTGTTAAATATGCCGTGGCCTATATCATCCTTCCCGGCGGGTTTGGGACCCTCGATGAACTCACTGAGGCCCTCACCCTTATTCAGACCAAACGGATCAAGCCCTTTCCGGTCATTTTAGTAAACCGGAATTACTGGAAGGGATTGTTGGACTGGATGCGCAAGGTCGTTTGCCCGGATGGCCTGATTTCTCCCAAAGACCTGGATATCATCCAGGTGATCGATGAGCCGGAAGAGGTTGTCCGGGCCATCAAAAAAATAATCATCCTGTAATTCCGATTCATTTTTCCCCATGGACAATAGGGACGTAGCCCAAATCCTGACTGAGATCGCCCTGCTCCTGGAATTGGCCGGGGACAACCCCTTCAAGATCAGGGCCTATGCCGAAGGGGCTCGGATCATCGAGTCCCAGGATCTTTCGGTTTCGGAGTTGGTCCGGACCCAGTCCCTGGCCCGGATCAAAGGAATCGGCCCTACCCTCTCCCGTCAAATCACCCAACTGGTCCTCGAGGGATCTCTCCCTTTGCATGAAGAGTTGAAGGCCGTCTTTCCCCAGGGGGTCCGGGAGATGCTGCGGATTCCGGGCCTGGGCCCCAGGAAGGTCAAAGAGTTATTTGATAAACCGGGCATCAAGTCGATAGGTGAACTGGAATATGCCTGCCATGAAAACAGATTACTCACCCTCTCGGGCTTTGGCCGGAAGTCCCAGGAAAAAATCCTCCAGGGCATTGAACAATTCAAAAAATTTCAAGGCCGGTTTCTTTTTGGAGGGGTCTATCCTCTGGCCTTGACCATTTTGGAAGAGATCCGGGGCCATTCCCAAACCATCCAGGCTGCCCTGGCCGGCAGCCTGCGCCGCCGGGAAGAGACGGTTAAGGACCTGGACCTGGTAGCGGAAAGCCGTAACCCGGAAGATCTGATGGCCTACTTCACCACCATGCCGCTGGTGGATCAGATCTTAAGCCAGGGCCCGACCAAATCTTCGGTCCTTCTTAAAGCCGGGATTCAAGCTGATCTCAGGGTTGTCAACCCGGGCCAGTTTCCTTATGCCCTCCATCACTTCACCGGGAGCAAAGCCCACCATAAGGCCTTGCGTCCGCTGGCCAAGGGCCTGGGATACAAACTCAACGAATACGGCCTGTTTAAAGCAGGGCGTCTGATCCCCTGCCAAGATGAAGCCGCACTCTATCAAACCCTGGGAATGTCCTTTATTCCGCCTGAACTCCGGGAGAATTGGGGCGAAATTGAAGCCGCAGAAAATCACTCCCTGCCGATATTGGTGGAAGAGAAGGACCTCCGGGGGGCCTTTCATTTTCACACCCAGGCCAGCGACGGCACCCCAACCCCGGCTCAATGGGTGCGGGCCGCCCGTGAAAAGGGCTTAAGGTATCTGGGGATTTCGGATCACAGCCAATCGGCTTCTTATGCCGGGGGATTAAAATCAAGTCAGTTGGAAAAACAACGAGCCGAAATTGATAATCTAAATCAGAAACAGGACCAGGTGCATCTGTTTTGGGGGATCGAGTCGGATATCCTGCCGGATGGTTCCCTGGACTATCCGGACCGGGAATTGTCTCTATTCGATTTTGTCATTGTCTCAATCCATTCAGGCTTTAACCTGACCGAGGCGGAGATGACCCGCCGGATCATTACCGCTATAGAAAACCCCCGGACAACCATGTTGGGGCACCCAACCGGACGCCTTCTTCTGGCCCGGGCCCCTTATCCGGTCGATATGAACCAGGTCCTGGAAGCAGCAGCCCGCTGTGGGGTGTTGATTGAATTGAACGCCAATCCACACCGACTGGATCTGGACTGGCGTTTGATGAAAAAGGCCAAGGAACTGGGGATCAGGATCGCCATCAATCCAGATGCCCATCACCTGGACGGCCTGGAGGATATGGCCTACGGAGTGGGAATCGCCCGCAAGGGCTGGCTGACCAAGGAAGACGTCTTCAATTGCCAGGAGGTTGATCAAATCCAATCCTATTTTAACCACCGGAAAAACACTTCCTCCCGGCAACAAATTCCACGCCTTGGGCGGAAATAGGAAAGGCCAATCGGCAATCCGTATCAACAACCAATGGCGGATTTGTTTTGAATGGCACGATGGAAACGCTTACCAGGTTCAAATTATTGATTATCACTGAGGGTTATTAAATGCAAAAAAACAGTTTGCTGCCACCGATCACTCCGGGAGAAATATTGCGGGAAGACTTTATGGAACCGAGCAAGCTCAGCATTAACCAGTTAGCCAGGAATATTGGGGTACCTGCAAACCGGATTAGTGAAATCGTCAATGGAAAGCGAGCGATTACCGCTGATACGGCCCTCCGGTTACAGCGTTTTTTCGGAGTGGAAGCTCAATTCTGGCTCAATCTCCAATCCGAGTTTGATCTAAGAATCGCCAAACGACAAAAATGGCTGGATATTGAACGGTTCATAACCCCCATCTATTATAAGGCCTCAGATCGAATAAAGAAGGCGGTACCGGCATAATATAACAGACCTTTTATCCACAAGAAGGGCGACTTCCTTCCTTTTCGGGTGGCTAAAACCCTATGCTTCCCTGCTCTTCACTTTCAACAACCAACTCCCTCCAGGGCCTAGGTCCTTTGGGCCGGAGGCCGGACTTCTTACTCCGAACGGTCTTTGGTCCTTTCATCTTTTTCCCCTCGCGCCTCAGGCCTTTTGCCTTCTCACTCCGAACGCCGAACGGCTTTTTTAAAACCTTTGCCTTTGAAGCAAGTGTTCCGGTCTATAGACGTCTGAATGGATAAGGGACCCGCTCTTTTTTCAAAATTTAGTATTGTGTATTTTAAAGTATTACTTTATAATTCTCAATATGAAATACATCCCCAGACAGATTGAAAGCGAACTAAGAAAGGCTTCGAGAAACTTTTCCGCCGTTATTCTCACCGGACCTCGGAGGGCAGGGAAGACGACTTTGCTTAGAAAACTCTTCCCTCAAGCGGCCTATTATCTAATTGAAGATCCGGATATAATCGCCCGGCTTCGGAGTGACCCGCGTTCCTTTCTGGAAGACATCCGCTGCCCGGCCATCCTGGATGAAATCCAGAACGTCCCGGAGCTGCTGAGTTATGTACGTTCCCGTCTTGATCATTTGCCGAACAAAAAAGGGCAGTGGTTTTTGACCGGATCACAAGAAGCGCCGCTGATGAGAGGCGTAACGGAATCCTTGGCGGGACGGGCCGCCCTTTTCAATCTTCTGCCTTTTTCCCAACAGGAATCATTGAAGGTTTCGTTAATGAAAGGCGGATTCCCGGAAGTCCTGTCACGCCCTTCGGCAGGATCTATCTGGTTTCGCTCTTATGTCCAAACCTATCTTGAAAGGGATGTTCGATCAGTGACCTCTATCCGCAACCTTTCAACCTTCAGGCGATTCCTTTCCCTGGTAGCCAGTCGTTGCGGTCAGATCTTGAACCGTACCGACCTGGCCGCTCCCCTGGGGGTTTCCGTTCCTACGATCTCGGAATGGCTGAACATCCTGGAGATTACCGGACAGATAATCTTAGTTCCGCCTTTTTTTGAGAATTTCGGAAAAAGGTTGATCAAATCACCTAAACTATACTTTGTCGATTCCGGCTTGGCCTGTCACCTGTTGGGGATTGAATCGGAGAAGGGCTTGAATCAATCTCCTTTTCTTGGGCCTCTTTTTGAAGGGTTTGTGGCCGCCGAGATTCTCAAACAGCAAATGGCTTCCGGGCGACCCAGGGCACTCTATTATTTCCGTGACCAGCAGGGATTGGAGGTCGACTTTATCGTCCCGGTTGGGGACCGGAAGCTTCTTTTTATTGAAACCAAGGCTTCCCGGACCGTTGTCCCGACTATGGCCAAACCAATGGAACGCCTGGCCGGAGTAAAAACAGACTATAGGATAACCAAGGCCCTTATTCATCGCGAAGGGAAGGACCAGTTCCCAACCACGGCTCTAAAACCCGGAGTGAGGGCTCTGACGGTAAGTCGTCTGGGATCTCTCCTGGATGGGAAGTGAGCCGTCTTTCCTAACTCAAAGGAAAGAAGAACCCGTCATAGACAATGTACTCTTCACTGCTTTTGAAGTAAGTTGCTCGGCCAGATGGCCGGTTGAAGTGATAGCCGAACAGACAGTCCATTTTTCGAACAGTCAAACGTTTAGTCTTTTATAAAAATGTATTTGATTGAATAAAACTGGAGAAAGAGTCAAGAGCAGATTTGACCCCTTTTCTTGAAACTAGATAATTGACGTTTTGCCGTTATGGTGTTATAGTTACATAACTACACCTGGAGGTAACATCATGACTACCCAAGCTAGAAGAGCTACCGTATATTTTGACCCCGATTTATATAAAGCGTTACGGCTGAAGGCCGTGGAGACCTCTCGATCCATATCAGAACTTGTCAACAATGCCATCAGAGAAGCCCTTGCAGAGGATGCCGAAGATATTGCCGCGTTTGAAGAAAGGGCTGGAGAGCCATTGATTAGCTATGACGAAATGGTCAAAAGGCTAAAGAGAGATGGCCGCATATAAAGTTCATTTTAAAACATCTGTGGAGAAAGACTTCTCCTCAATACCCGAAAAAGATTTGAAAAAGATCCTCAAGCGTATTAAGGAGCTCGCCGAGAACCCAAGGCCATGGGGTTGCGAAAAGCTGACAGGTCAGGAAAGATATCGACTCCGTCAAGGACGGTATCGCATCGTCTACTCGATCCAAGACGATGCGCTTACCGTTTGGGTATTCAAAATTGGGCACCGTAAAGACATTTATCGGTGAAGTGGGAAATTAAAATCAGGGGTCGGACTGAACCTCCCCTATTATTTTTCAAACAGTCAAGCGTTTAGTCTTTTATAAAAATATATTTGATTGAATAAAATTGGAGAAAGAGTCAAGAGCAGATTTGACCTCTTTTTTTTCAGGCAGCATCAACATTGAACAGTTTTACTCTTATAAATACAGATCCGTTGTTGAACAACTTAGCTAAAGGAATAATATCAAATAGATTTGGCAATAAAATTTTATTCTGATATTGACAATATAGAAACTTCCGAATATTGAACAGAAACTAATCAATATATTGTCGGCTCCGCCTACGGCTGCGCCAACCAGGCCATTGGACACCGATGTCCCTCGCTTGCATGGGCCTAAAGGCCCCGCAAGCTTCGTGCCACGGGTCAACGCCGCATTGGGCAAACAGTATGGGAGGTACGGCGATGAAAAGGATGCAGATCAGCAAAGCATTCACTTTGCTGGAACCAGGCCCAGTTGTCTTCATTACGACAAATGATGAAGGGAAGAACAGCATAATGACCATCTCATGGACCATGGTGATGGACTTTACGCCGATATTTGCCATAACTACAGGACCCTGGAACTATTCCTACACCGCACTCAGAAAATCCAGAGAATGCGTAATTGCAATTCCCACTGTGGATCTGATTGATCAAGTCGTTGGCGTGGGAACATGTTCCGGCGCCGACACAGACAAATTTGAAAAGTTTGGACTGACTTCCGTGAAGGGAAAGCATGTCAGGTCGCCCCTGATTAAGGAATGCCTGGCAAATATCGAATGTAAAGTTATTGATATCGTCGAAAAGCACAATATCGTTGTCCTCGAAGGCGTCGCTGCGTACTTCGATGGTTCACGAAAAGAGAAACGAACCATACACGCCGTCGGTGACGGCACCTTCGTGGTGGATGGGCGCAAGTTGGATCGAAGGAAGATGATGCGGTCGAAGCTTCCGGACGGTGTTTAACTCATTGGTGGGTCCAGGCGCCACTGTTGCCCCCGCGTGCGGTCAAGTATGCTCTTGACTCTTAGACGGGGTTAGGACAAGACCGGAACAGCGTTTTTTTGCTTTAAATATCGGATTCTGCCTTGTCCTCTATGCATCCTCAACCTCATCTTCTTCCTGATCTTCCTTAACTCTACCAGAAGAAGTTGCGTATTCCGAGCATTCTGGCCACCCCTAAGATAGATTTTCAAACGACGCTGAATAATTTTAACGGAATATTCACTCCGTAAGCTTACCTCTTATATTTCCGCAAGCAAGTCGGGATGCCGTTCTAAGAGTTTGAGTAATTTAACGACAGGGGCCGGAGGGCGTGTTTCCCCCCGTTCATACCGTGAGAAGGCTACCTTGCCTATATCAAATGCATTTGCCAACTCCGTTTGGGTCAATTTCAGGTTCTTGCGGATACGCCTGACGTCAGCGCTTATATCCCCTTTCACCGCACGCAACAGTGCTGCCTGGGCTTCAGTGTAACGCCGATAGCTCTCAGCGTCCCAAACACCTTCGCCACAGGATGAGCAGAAATTTCCATGCATGGCGTGCAAAGTCAACGACTGGCCCCCATAGGAAAGTGTTTCATCTTTGGTTTTTGCCACCATTTTGGGATGGCCACAGGCTGAACATTCCATAATTCCACCTCATTTTTCCTTGAATTGAATGATCGGCGGCAGGTCATCACTGAAATCAAGACCATTCCAGCCACCTTGTAGGCTCCCCGAGCGGAAGCCTTGCTCCCTGAATCCTTTGTTATCGCCAACTTTTTTGAAGATGATCCGACTTGAATAACGAGGGGAAACTCCGGTTATTCGAATAACTCTCCATGAGTTCCAAGACGAGTCGGTCGAAGTTCAAAATCCGTTATGATATAAATTAAAAGCCAATCGGGTTCGATATGACACTCACGAAAATCACGCCAGGATCCCTAAATGATAAACAGGCCTACCCTTTGGGTCAAGCTTCTTTTTCAGACTGGTAATCGGCCCTTTACCTTTTCCCTATTTTTGTTCTTGACCGTGTCTGTTCCTTCCCTTAAACTCTTTTTATCAAAAGGGTAACCGAGCAACAGAAAAAGGTAAAACAGGAATACGAATGACCCTGAAAGAAAAGGCAACCCGGATCCTTAACGGATTGAACCAGGCCTATCCCCAGGCCCGCTGCGCCCTCAATTTTAACAACCCTCTGGAGTTGTTGATCGCCACCATCCTGTCGGCCCAGTGTACGGACAAGCAGGTCAACCTGGTCACCAAGACCCTGTTTAAGAAATTTAAAACCGCCCGGGATTATGCCGAAGTCCCGCTGGACGTACTGGAAGAGGATATCCGGCCTACCGGGTTTTTTCATAACAAGGCCAAAAATATCCAAAACTGCTGTCGGGATTTGATGGATCGATTTCAAGGAAAGGTCCCCCGGACCCTGGAGGAACTGGTGGCCTTGCCGGGGATCGGTCGTAAAACCGCCAATGTGGTCCTGGGCACTGCCTACGGGATTCCGGGTATTGTAGTGGATACCCATGTCGGCCGCCTGGCCCAGCGCCTGGGATTGACCGCCGAAAAAGACCCGGTCAAGATCGAATTCGCTTTAATGCCTCTGATCCCCAGGGAGAAATGGATTGCTTTTTCCCATCAATTGATTGAACACGGCCGGAGCCTCTGTTCGGCCCGGGCACCGCAGTGTCCGGCCTGCTTCCTGCGCCCCTGGTGCGATTTCGGCAGTCGAGCGGAACCCGGTCGTGGAGCAGGAAAAAAATGAACCGACCCCTTGAGGAGTCCTCTCCATTAGTTGAAATAAACCATCTCTCCAAGTCTTACTTTCGGGGCAGTCAGCAAATCCCGGTATTGCAGGATATCACCCTGAGCATCCCGGAAGGAGAATTCCTGGCCTTGATGGGACCCTCGGGATCAGGGAAAACGACCCTGCTTAATTTGATTGCCGGAATCGATCAGGCCGATGAAGGCCTGATCCGGATCGCCGGTACGGATATTACCGCTCTGGGCGAAATGGATTTGGCCCGCTGGCGATCCCGGCACATCGGATTTATTTTCCAGTTCTACAATCTATTGCCTGTCCTGACCGCCTATGAGAATGTCGAACTCCCCCTGCTGTTAACCGCTCTGTCCCGTCAGGAACGTCGTCGCCATGTCGAAACCGCCCTTCGAGTGGTGGGGTTGGAAGACCGCATGGATCATTACCCTAAAGAACTCTCCGGGGGGCAGCAGCAACGGGTGGCTATTGCCCGGGCCGTTATCACCGACCCCACGATCATCGTGGCCGATGAACCGACCGGGGACCTGGACAAAAATTCGGCCCAGGAAATCCTGAGCCTCATGGAAGGGCTCAATCATGAATTTAAGAAGACCATCATTATGGTGACTCACGACCCCCGGGCCGCCCAAACGGCCCACCAATTGATATTTTTAGATAAAGGGATTTTAAGTCACAACGAGTTGAACTGAGTTATAAAAAATCTAACCAACGATATTTAAAATTTTCGCCATCCTTAAAGGTGTCAGGGGGTCTTGTTTTTGGGTCAGGTCGACTTTGTCGACCTAAATAAGAGGCTTCCAATGGAAGCCAGCGTTGTCCATCCGTTAGCCATAATCATCTTAATCGAGATAGAACATGAACTATTATCGAAAGCAGGCCTACACCATTGACGGAAACAGGCTTTGGTCTGGGCTCTGGCTCGAATCCAACTTTGCTTTTGGGCCGGATTAGAACTTCATAATGTCCTTTTGGACAATTCCAAAAACAAGACCCCCTGACACCTGAAAGTAAGTTAGAGATAAATTCTCCTATGATAGTTGGGAAGAATCCATGCCTATCTCCTGTAACGAATATAGAGAATCTCAGCAACTATTGGCCTTAAGAAAACGGTTGGCCGAGGAAAAGTTGGACCCCAAAGAACGGGAAGAGTTGGAAGAGCTTGTCCGGAGGCTGGAAAAAAAGCTGGGATTATAAACAATTTTGAAAGGATGCGGCTTATCCGAATCTCCCGGTGATATAAGCCTCGGTTTGTTGTAAGCGGGGCTTGGTGAAAATGATCCCCGTTTCGTTGACCTCGATCAGTTTTCCCAGATAAAAGAAGGCCGTAATATCGGACACCCGGGCGGCCTGCTGCATATTGTGGGTGACGATGACGATGGTATAATTTTCTTTCAGCTTCTGGATCAAGTCTTCAATCTTCTGGGTGGCAATGGGGTCCAGGGCCGAAGCCGGCTCATCCATGAGAATCACATCAGGCTTGATGGCCAGGGCCCGGGCGATGCACAATCGTTGCTGCTGCCCCCCGGACAAGCCCAGGGCCGATTCGTGGAGACGGTCCCTGACCTCCTCCCAGATAGCGGCATCGATCAGACTCTTTTCAACAATTTCTGCAATCCGGCGTTTATCCTTCATCCCGTTGATACGCAATCCATAAGCCACATTTTCAAAGATAGTTTTGGGAAAGGGATTGGATTTTTGAAAGACCATGCCCACCCGGCGGCGGACATCGACCACATCGACTTCCGGGGTATAAATGTTTTCACCGTCGATCAACACCGTTCCCTCTATCCGGGTCCCCAAAATGGTCTCATTCATACGGTTCAGACAGCGTAAAAAGGTGCTTTTCCCGCATCCCGAGGGGCCGATAAAGGCGGTGACCTGGTTGGGCGGGATGTCCAGGTTCAGATTGTCCAAGGCCAGGTTGGGGCCGTAATAAAAGTTCAGGTCCCGAACCACGATCTTGGCTGGAATCGAGGCCGGGGGAGATGAGTTGATTGGGGACATGTTATTGGACCATTCGCGCCTTCTTCCGGTATCGATAACGCAGCATCACCGCCACCCCATTGAGACAAAGGATCAGGGCGATCAATACCAGGGCAGTCCCATAGGCGATGGGACGGACCTTGGCGATGTCCTGGTGCTGAGTCGCCAAAATATAAAGATGATAGGGCAGGGCCATAAACTGATCAAAAAGAGATTTAGGGAGAAAGGGAATAAAAAAGGCCGCCCCGGTAAATAAAATAGGGGCGGTTTCCCCGGCGGCCCGGGCCAGTCCGAGGATGGCCCCGGTGAGCATACCCGGGACGGCATAAGGCAAGACGTTGGTTCGGATGGCCTGCCATTTGGTGGCCCCGAGGGCCAAGGCCCCGTCTCGAAAGGCCTTGGGAACGGTCTTCAAGGCCTCTTCGCTGGCGGTGATCGTCCAGGGAAGGGTGAGCAGTCCCAGGGTCATTCCGGCAGAAAGGATACCGGCACCGAAATGAAATAAACGCACGAATAGGGCCACGCCAAACAGTCCGTAGACTATGGAGGGAACGCCGGAGAGATTGCGTATGGACAGGCGGATCATTCGGACCAGCTTCCCTTGATAGGCATATTCGTTTAAATAGATGGCGCTGAACATCCCCAACGGCACGGCCATGACGATGGTGATCAGGCTGACCAGTAGGGTCCCGAAAATAGCCGGGAAGATCCCTCCCCGGGTCATACCATCACGAGGGGGTTGGGAAATGAACTCCCAGTTAATCACTCCGGCGCCGTGAAAAAATATGTCCCCCAAGATCCAGAAAAGAACCGAGACCACCAATAAAGCGGAAAAGGTCAGGGACAAAAAGCCGATCTTTTCCGTTAAGGCCGCCCGCTTCACCGGTCCACCTCCTGATATTTGGCCAGGACCATATCGGCGACCAGGTTGACCAGAAAGGACATCAGAAACAGGATGAATCCCACTACAAAAAGGCCATGATAATGGTCGGACCCGAAGGGCACTTCACCCAGCTCAATGGCGATGGCCGCGGTCATGGTCCGGACCGAATCAAAAAAATGGTGGGGTGTTCTTAAGGCATTGCCCGTAGCCATCAGCACCGTCATGGTTTCCCCGATGGCCCGGCCCATACCCAGCATGATGGAGGCGATGATACCGGAAAGGGCCGAAGGGATCACCACCTTGATCAGGGTCTGCCAGCGGGTCGCTCCCAAGGCCAGAGAGGCCTCCTTATAGGACCTGGGGATGGAAGAGATGGCATCCTCGGAAATGCTGATGATGGTCGGCAGGCTCATAACAGCCAAAAGGATGGAGCCGTTTAGGGCGTTAAGACCATTGGGGAGATGGAACAGCCAAGCGATGGTCGGCCCGACAATGATGATGCCTAAGAATCCCAGGACCACCGAAGGGATGCCGGCCAAAATTTCAATGACCGGTTTAAGGATTTCCTTCACCCAGGAAGGGGCCACTTCGGCCAGGTAAGCCGCACAACCCAGCCCGATGGGCACGGCCAGGCACATGGCCCCCAGGGTGATCATCAGGGTACTGATGATCATGGCCCCCAGGCCATAGGTTTCTTTGACATAGGAAGTCGGGTTCCAGGTCATGGACAAAAAACTGGAGAGACCGAGATTTTTTATGGCCGGAAAGCCTTCGGACAAAAGCAGCCCAAAGATCCCCAGGAGGATCAGGATGGAAAGCATCCCGTTTAGTTGGAAGAAGCGGTGTATAAACCGGTCTTGGAATCGCCTCCACTGCCTGTTCCCCCTGGACTGAACAAAACTTTTTTTATTAGAAGTTGAATTGGGCATTATATTTTTTCCACTGGTCGGTCAGTGGATAAAACCCATCCTTGTGGATAATGGCCACCCCTTCGGGACTCAATTCGTATTTGATAAAGGCCTCTACCTTGGCCCGATTATGGCCGTCGAAATATTGATACAGGGGTCGGGAAATGGGGTAAGAGCCTTTGAGGATATTTTCCAGCTTCAAAGGGGAGAAGGCCTGGCTGCGGCTGTCCTTGGCAACATCCAGGACATGAATCCCAGGGACCACTTTCCCTTCTTGATTAACCACATAACCGATTCCCACATACCCGATCCCGCCGGCATCTTTCTTGACTGCTTCCAGGATCTGGGCGTTGCCGTTCATCTGATTCATCTTGTTGGAATAATCCCCCCGGACCACGGCCTCGCGGAAGAAGACAAAGGTCCCTGAATTGGGCTGACGGCCGTAAAGGGTGATAGCAAGATCAGGTCCGCCGACCTGTTTCCAGTTGGTTAATTCGCCCCGATAAATCTGGCCGATCTGATCGACGGTCAGGGATTCGGTCGTATTCTTGGGATTGACGATCACCGAAAGACCATCTACGGCAAAGACCACCCCGATCGGATTGACCCCATTGGCCTTGGCCTTGGAGATCTCACTGTCCTTCATAGGCCTGGAGGCGTTGCATAGATCGGTGGTCTTATTGATGATGGCCGCAATCCCCACTCCTGATCCCCCGCCGGTAACGGCAATGCTGTAAGCGGGATTCTTTTTCATAAAGTGCTCAGCCAGCCTTTGGACCACATTGACTTCGGTGTCCGAGCCCTTGACCTGAACGAAGGTGGCCGAGAGGGCCAGGGAAGGTTGAAGGGTTAAAAACAAAGCCAAAATAAAAATTAAAGTTGTGAACCATTTTTTCATAAGTATTCCTCCCTTTGATTACTTATGAATAAGATAAGCGCCTATTGTTACAATCGTGTTACAAATAGGTGAAGAACATTTGACTTTTCTTCGGCCTTTGAGCCCTCATTCTATTTTAATTCTTAAAAATCTTCAAATCTTGCCGAACTGGCAAAATATTAAAAAATCCAGGGCAAACTTCATATTTTTCCTAAACGGTTCAGTCTTGCCTGCAGGAATTACCGATCGAATACCTACCCCCTGTCCGGGTTGATATAACTAACCGGATGATCCGCGTTGATGACTAATATCTGAAGTATTTTTTTATAATCCTTCCCCTATGAAACCATAGGCCGGAAACATTTTAATAAAGGCATAGATACAATTTGGAAAAATTTTATGACCGTGAGCGGTCTGAAAATCCCGGGAAGGAGAATATAATTTTTTAACCCAATCTCTATTTCCCCTTCATCAAATTGTAACCTTCGGTCTCCTATAGTTCCCCCTATCTGGGCTCCGAAAAGGGAGCAAAACACTTTAGGACAAGGAAAAGGAAAGGAGAAAAGAGATGAAGAGGAAAAAATTTTGGTTAGTAACACTTTTATTAGGGCTTTCGCTCTGTCTGGGGGGTTGGACCCCGGCCCGGGCCGGGGAGATGGATGCCATGCATCTGATCAATCTGCTTAAGAAAAAAGGGGTCATCACCCAGGAAGAGGCCAACGAATTAATAAATGAAGTGCGTTCCGAGGCCAAGAAAGAAAAAGTGGAAATGACTACGGCCATTAAGGAGGACATCAAGAAGGATGCCGGGAAAGACCTGCCCTTGCCAAAGGGAATAAAGGGCTTTACCTTCAGTTCGACCATTTTCGGGGAGTATACTGCCAAAAGTATTAAGAATGGGGCGAGCAGCAACGATTTCAATGTCAACCGGGCTTATATTACCTTAAAGAAAGAATTTACCCCCTGGTTGGATATGAGAATCACCACCGATCTTTTCAGTTCCAAGGATGCCGATGATAAGGGCAACGGGTTGGAAGTCCGCATGAAGTATGCCTATTTCAACGTGAAACTCTTCGGAACGGCTACGGAATTCGGTCTGGTTCATACCCCTTCGGACGATTATGATTCCTCCATCTGGCCTTACCGGGTCCAGGGGAAACATTTCCTGGATAACAACGGCCTTCAGGCCTCGGCCGATCTGGGAATCGTTAATAAAGGAACCTTCGGGGGAAAAATGGATGAAGAATATTTAAAGAATGTTTCTTCGGCCTTTTCCGGAAAATGGGGCGGATATATGGTGGGACTATACAATGGCGCCGGCTATGACAATACCGAAGCCAACACCAACAAGGCGGTCTCCGGTTTGGTTTATGTCCGTCCTTTGCCTGCCGTTCCTGTTCTTAAGGGACTTCAATTGGCCTATTATGGGAACTACGGGAAAAGCAACTCCAATTTTACCACCCCGGGAAAGACAACCGATTACCCGGACTGGCAGATCAATATAGGGCAGATTTCCTTGCAACACGAGATGTTTGCCTTGATGGGGCAATATTATTGGGGTAAAGGAGCGAAAACGGCCACGGAAGACAATGAGCGGCGTGGATATGTAGGGGCCGGGTATCTGAGGATCCCTGGGATGAAAAAACTTAGACTCTTCGGGAAATATGAATACTTTGATCCCAACACCAACAAATCCAATGATGGCTACACCACCACCATCGCCGGTCTGTCCTATGACGTCACCAAGGACCTGATGCCTTTTATCGCCTATGAACATCGGAGCTATGAATCTTCCAGCGGAGCGGAATACGATAAGATCCAGATAGGATTCCAGCTTAATTTTTAGTCTTTCAAACCCTTTTCCCGGGAAAGGCGTCTCACCTTTCCCGGTTTATATATAAAACCGCCATGCCCCGCTAGGGGCGTGACACCACCGAGGACCGGTGGACCCACGATTCTATTTTCGTGTTAATTCCCATGCCCTGCCCAAGGGCATGGCACCACGAAACATGAAAATAGAATGGAGCCAACGTTACCTCTTAAACCCTATTTACGTACTAAGTTTTCTCTTCTTGTCTGGGCCTCCCTTCGGAGGCCCTTTTATTCTTTTTTTTAGATTCCCCCGAAAAAAAGCTTGACCTGGAATAATCTCTAAGTTATATATGTACTAAAGTACATATTATCTAATATTGATATAGACGGAGGTTACTATGTCACTGCCTCATGCCCTGTTAGGATTGATCCATTATAAACCCGCCACCGGTTATGACCTAAAAATCGCCTTCCAAAAGTCCATCACCTTTTTTTGGAATGCCGCCCTACCGCATATTTATCGTACTCTGAAACAAATGGAAGGACAGAGATGGATCTCTTCGACTATTGAACACCAGGAAGGAAAGCCAAGCCGTAAGGTCTACCAGGTGACCAAGGCTGGGGAAAAGGAACTTTTACGTTGGCTGACCGAACCACCGGAAACACCGGAACCGCGCTACCCCATGCTGGTCAAGGTCTTTTTTGGCAACCAGATGCCCTCGGACCAGTTCATCAACCATCTGAAACAGTGGCGGGAGGTCCAGGTGAGTTTACTCCAAAAGTTAGACAGGGAAGTCCCGCCGGCCATCAAAAATTACTCGACCAAGATCAGCTCTCCGGAAGACCCTTACTACTGGGCCCTGACCCTTGATTTCGGCCGACGCCATGCCCGTATGGTCATCGAGTGGTGCGATCAGGCCTTGAAAGGCTTGGAGGGGGCCAAGGAAAAGAAAAGGAAAAAGAATTAAACAAGGGTTACCGAATAAAACCAGCAACCATCTAAAGGAGAAAACAGAGGGAAGACTCATGAAGAAAAATGGGAAGATTATTCTTTTCACTACATCGTTCATCCCCGTAATGGTCTTCAAGGTCGTTTCCAGGGGAGGGGCAGGCACACTCGAGCAGGCCAAATCAGCCGTGCTCCTGGGATTTATCCTGGCTGTCGGACAGTTCGCTTTTTCTCGACGATTGCTTAAGCATACCACCTACCTTGAACGGGCCTTCCTGGGATTCCTGGCCTTTGGTATTGCCTGGATCTTCCTGGCCTCCCCGAATGAAGCCCGACTATTTGCAGACTACTCGACGTTCCTTCTCTACGCGACCCTGTTTTTTGTGACGCTCCTTCCACAGCTTTTCGGTTACGAGCCTTTTACTTTTACCATTGCCAAACAGTGGTATCCGGAAACCGTCTGGAATGTACCGCAATTCCTGACTATCAATTTGCATATCACCTATTTCTGGAGCGTTGTCTTTCTTGCTTCAGCCGTCTCATGCTACCTCGGTCACGGGAAATGGCCGTTTACTATTGTCCTGCCCTTCATTTTCATATTAGGGATAGGGCTTCCCTTCTCCAGGCTTTATCCCGGCCGTTATCTCAAACGACGGTTTTCCGGAGAGATCACTGATCCATCCCTTTTACCCGATACGGCCAGACTGCTTGTCCTTCAAATGCCGAAAAGTTTTGATGCCGCCGCCGGAGGCGGGATCAAAGGGGATATTCAGTTCGACCTGTCCGGAGAAGGGGGCGGAAAGATGGTGCTCTCTATTGCCGAGGGAAGGTGCACGGCCCGGGAAGGGGAGAGTGGCTCGCCCATCCTGACCATAAAGGCCCCGGCCGGGATCTGGTTGAAAATGGCCCGGGGAGAGATCAACCGCGCCCAAGCGCTCATGGAGGGACTTTATACCGTCGAGGGGGACGTAGCCCTTCTGATCCGAATGGGTGAACTCTTCAAACCGCCAAAGGCGGGGGTAATAAATAACGTATCCATAAAAAATAATAGGGTTAAGGAGGACAGAAACATGAATATACTAGCGGTGCAGGGTAGTCCCAGACCCAAGGTGAGCAACACCGAGAAGCTTCTTAGACAGTTCCTGGCCGGGGCGGAGAGTCAAGGGGCAACGACCGAGACGATCTATTTGAAGGAGAAGGATATCCATATGTGTGTAGGATGCTACACCTGTTGGACAAAAACACCCGGTGTCTGTGTTTTCAAGGATGATATGCCGGAACTTCTGGAAAAGGTCAAGGAATGCGACGTGTTGGTCTATGCTACCCCCCTTTACCATTTCAATATGACGGCTCAAACCAAGGCCTTTCAAGACAGGCTTTTGCCTCTCTATGATCCGCACTTTGTCAAGGAGGGGGAGGTCCATCGACACCCCATGCGGTTTCCCAGGGAAAGGAAAATCGTCCTCGTCTCCAATTGCGGATTCCCGGAAATCGCCCATTTCGATGCTTTGAGACACATCTTTCGCCATATCGAAAAATTGGGTAAAAAACCCCAGATAGCCGGTGAGATCCTCATGCCTGCGGGGGAGCTGCTCAAACAGGAGGTATTTCAATCCAAGACCCAACCTATCCTGGAGGCGGCCTATAGGGCCGGCGTCGAGCTGGTGCGGGACGGGAAGGTCTCAAAAGAGACGGAAAATGTGATCCAGACGCCCATTATGTCTCCGGAGGATATGGCCGAGATGACCAATCTGTATTGGGACAGCCAAATCGGTATATCTGAAGAAGCGGGAGACCAGCCGGAAAAAGTCAGGGACATGCGACTCCTCCTGAAGGGGATGGCGGCTACCTTCAATAAGGAGGCAGCCAAAGATCTGAGGGCGATCATCCAGTTCGATGTGACCGGGGAACAGCCGGGCCACTGGTTCTTGTCTATATCGGAAGGCCAATGCACCCTGGACGCGGGCCAGGCCGATTCACCTACCGTGACGATCAAGACACCCTCGGAGGTCTGGCTGGCCATCGCCAATAAGAAACTGGACGGGCAGCAGGCCTTTATGGAGGGAAAATATGCCGTCCAGGGGGATATTAGCCTCATGATGCGCCTGAAGAGCTTGTTTGGGAGCTGAGGAGGTGCAAAGAAAGGGAGATAGGTAACAATAGCAGAAAAGCCGGGAACTTTATTCCTTGAAGCTTAATTTCAGAAGGGGCTTCCAGATTTCATAAGTTAAATTCTG
>JAZDOU010000405.1:0-8266 GCA_043798385.1 Pseudomonadota bacterium | reverse complement strand
TTTATAGTAACACCCCTTTTAGGGAATTGATATTTGCCTTTTCAATTCGAACCTGAACCGTTTTCCCAAACAGATCAGAAGGCCCCGGGAAATTGATGATTTTATTCGTCCGGGTCCTCCCCATCCATTCTTGAGATGATTTTTTACTGGTTCCTTCCACCAATACCTCTTGGTAGGTCCCTTCCAGGGCCTGATTCTTTGCCAGAGACACTTTTTTCTGATAGGTCTGGAGCTCCTTCAAGCGGCGTCTTTTCTCCTGCTCGTCGACTTTCCCCGAAAAATTCCGGGCCGCTGTCAGGGGGCGATCCGAATATTTAAAAGAAAACAGGTCGTCATAATGGACGGCCCGGATCAGATCCATGGTCTGTTCAAAATCAGCTTCAGTTTCTCCGGGAAACCCAACGATAAAATCACTGGTTATCGCTATGCCGGGGCATCGGGCTTTCAGTTGAGCAATCTTTTCCAGGTAATCTTCACGGGTATAGCGCCTGTTCATACGTTCCAGGATTCGGTTTGAACCGGCCTGGACGGGAAGATGAATATGTTCGCACAAATTGGAAATCCGTCCAAAACAGGCGATCAGTTCCGCCGAGAGATCCTTGGGATGGGAGGTAGTAAAGCGGATTCGTTCCAGGCCGGGAACCTTTTCCAAACTATGCAATAATTGAGCAAAAGAAATCTCTGCCATCCGGTTCCTACCAAAGGAATTTACGTTTTGTCCCAAGAGCAGAATTTCTTTGACCCCCCGGGCAGCCAGGGTTTCCACCTCGGAAAGGATCTCCTGACTGGAACGGCTTTCCTCGGGACCGCGCACAAAGGGAACTACACAATAAGCGCAGTAGTTGTTACACCCCTGCATAATGGTCACCGAGGTCTTTAACCCCGGGACATAGCCATCCATCAGAGTCAGTGGATGGGGATAGCACTCTCCCTCAGCCATCTCGATCCGTGCCAATCGGGTTTTTCTCCGCCTGACCTCTTCTATCAGACTGGGAAGTTGGTGGATCAAGCGAGTCCCAAAGACCAAATCCAGGTGGGGCACCCGGTCTAATAAACGTTTTCCCTCCTGTTGTGCTACACAGCCGCCGACCCCTATAAGCAGATCGGGATTCCGGTTCTTTAACTCCTTGAGCCGCCCCAAAAGGCTGTAAGTCTTTTCTTCGGCTTTCTGGCGTATGCTGCAGGTGTTGACCAGAATCAGATCAGCCCGTTCCATTTCCTCGGTCACCTGGTAATCGCAGGAGGCCAGGAGCTGAGCCATTGTCAGGGAATCCCTATCGTTCATCTGACAGCCGAAGGTAGCGATATGGACCTGTTTCATATCGGTAGTCTATCCAAATTCTTTTGAAATATCAAGGAAGAAAGGGGACAAAGAAAATTTCCTTGACTTCTGCTCGGGAAAGGATAAATGGTTATAAAAATCCGCCACAGGCCAAGACATGATTCCCCTCAAAGATGACATTCCAACTCAAACCTTCCCTTTTATTACCATTGGCCTAATTGTGTTAAATATCCTGGTCTATGTCTATGAACTATCCTTGTCTCCTGAAGGCTGGGAACGTTTCAGTACACTCTATGGGGCCATTCCCGACCAATTAGTCCACCCCTTCTCTGAAAATGTCGAGTACCCCCGGACCATTTCCCCCTTTCTAACCATTTTCACCTCCATGTTTCTCCACGGCGGCCTGCTGCATTTACTCGGCAACATGCTCTATCTCTGGATCTTTGGCAACAACGTGGAGGATTACCTGGGTCATCTCACGTTCATTCTGTTTTATCTGATTTCGGGTTTTTTTGCCGCCTGTATCCACACCTTTTCGGATATCAGTTCCTCCATCCCCATGATTGGGGCCAGCGGGGCTATTGCCGGTATCCTGGGGGCCTACCTGATCCTTTTTCCCAGGGCCAATGTCTCAACCCTGTTTATTTTCATTATCTTTTTCAAGGTCATCAAGGTTCCGGCTGTCCTGATCCTTGGTTTGTGGTTTTTGATCCAATTGTTAAACGCCGGCGATGGTGGGGGCTCAGTAGCCTGGTACGCCCATGTTGGGGGTTTTCTAACCGGGGTATTTTTAATTCTAACCTTCAAATCAATCCGAAGGACCAACCAACCATCCCTGAAATAAAGGGTGAGATAAATCCTCAGATCATTCTTGGTAAGAATCAGTTTGCCAGAATTTCTAAATTCCTCCCTGGTGCTTCCGATTGGACCTTCCGGATTGGGATTAATTCCGGTTGGTTTCCTTTTTTCGTTCAGTTATGCCCAGGACCTCAATTTTTTTCAAATGCTCCAAGGAGACTTGATACGTCCCGATTTTGATTCTTCCGGAGACCAGGGCCCCTTTCTCCAAAAGGAGATTCATTTGACTGTGATCAGCCAATTCCACCTTGGCGGCTAATCCTTTAGGCCCGATAGATAAAGAGATAATCCGAATCTGACCCAAGGGCATGGCCACACGGCCGGCCCCTAATTTTCCCGTCAGATAGGTTTGTCCATTTATACTGAATTGGCTCAAATTCAATGTCAATCCCTCGTTATCAGTAATCATTGCCGAAATCTCTTTGTCGGGAACAGGGATCTCCCCGGGTTTCTCTGTCTGGTCCAGCTTGCCCATGCCCAATAAAAAGAAGGCGGCAATCACCAGCACGACCATTCCCAACCGCGACATCATAGCCATGGTCCTATCCTCCTCAGCCCCATTTCAATTTGGTTCGCAGAATCTCAAAATAATTTTTGAAAGGGTTCTTAATCAACCCAATAGATTTCTCGGCCTTTTGAACCCTTACCACGTCACCTGTTTTTAAAGGATAGCCCACCTGTCCATCAAAAGTCAACCAGACCTCCTTAGCCTTAGACCCCAAACGAATATCAATGACGACATCATCCTGAAGGATGATCGGTCGATTGGTCAGGGTGAAGGGACAGATTGGGGTTAATATAATGGTTTTCAGGGAAGGGTGAAGGATCGGCCCGCCGGCCGCCAGGTTATAAGCCGTAGATCCCGTCGGGGTAGCCACGATCAGCCCATCCCCTCGATAGGAGGTCAGAAACAGGCCGTCTATACTGGTTTCAAGATCAATGATTCTGGCCAGGGCCCCTTTATTGATGACCATGTCATTTAAAAACGGAACGGAAGGATAGTCTTCTCCTTCTCGAATAATGCGGGCCGTCAGGACCATTCGGGTTTCGGTTTGAACCTCTCCCCGGAGGATCTTCTCAAAGAGAGGCGGGAGTTCATCCAGGGCGATTTCAGTCAAAAAACCCAGTCCGCCCAAATTGACTCCCAGCACCGGGGCCTCCTGACTGCCATAAAGACGAACCGCCTTAAGTAGCGTTCCATCGCCCCCCAAGACAACCACCAGATCCAACTTCCCAGGGGATGGCCTCGTTTCGATTGAGGATTCATCCCCTTGGGATTCATCCCTTGAGGACTCATCCCCTTCATCCCAGTGAACCAAAACCCCTTTTTCCTTTTCCAGCCAGGACTTGATCTTCATGGCCTCCTGACGGGCAAAGGGATTATTTTTAACGACCAACCTAATCTGTTTCACCTTATTCTCCGTTTTCGATCTTGATCCCATAAGCCTTGATCTTTTTGTGCAGGTGACTGCGCTCAATTCCCAAAACAGAGGCCGTTTGAGTGATGTTGCCCCCATTTTCATGCAATTTAGAAATAATGAATTCCCTTTCAAACTGATTTTTGGCCTCTTTCAAGAGAGACAGACCATAAGCATTCAATGGTCCTTGCAACTGTCAGGCCTCCAAAGGCATCTCAATAGTGAAAATCGTCCCCTGGGGATCATTATTTTTTACCCGAATATGGCCATGATGATCAGAGATAATGGAGCTGACGATCGTTAATCCCAGCCCGGTACCTCCTTTTTTGGTGGAAAAATAGGGCTCAAAAAGCCGGTCTCTGTCTTTGGGGGCAATCCCAATGCCGGTATCGGCGACTTGAATGCGGGCCATCTCCAGCAAGGGATCATATTCAGTCCTGAGCGTGATGGAACCCTGGCTTTCGATAGCAGCCACGGCATTATCCAACAAATTGATCATGACCCTTTTGATCTGTTCGGGATCCAAGGGGAATCTGGGTATCTTCGAATCGGCCAGAAAGGAAAATTCAATATTTTTATGACTTTCCTGGTACAAAATCAAGACCTCCTGAATAAGGGCATTCAGGTCATTCAAGGAAAGGGTTACCGCCGGCAAACGGGCGAAAGCAAAAAATTCATTGACCAGAACGATCAATTCATCCACTTGATTGATAATCGTTTGGGTGCAGTCATCGAAGATTTCCTTTTCTTTCCCTGCCGGTAAGAGATTAGAATACTTTTTCCGTAAACGCTGAGCCGATAATTTGATGGGAGTCAGCGGGTTCTTGATCTCATGGGCCAAGCGCCGGGCCACCTCTCTCCAGGCCGAAACCTTTTGCATCTTCTCGATCTCGGTCAAATCATCAAAGACTAAAACCATCCCTAAATCTCGGTTTTCTTCATCCCGTAATAAGGTAATTTTCAACAGGAGGGTCAAGGTCTTATCCGGAAGCGGGACTTGAACGGTCCGCTCTAACGTCCCGATCTTAATCAGGTCCAGGTTGGCCAGCAGGTCGTGGAGCAAGGCCTTGTGTTCCGGAAGGAGCACCTCCTGATACCGTCGGCCCAGGACATTATCGGTGTTTATCCGAAGCATTTCCCGGGCGGAATGGTTAACAGTACTAATCCTTCCCTGGGCGTCTATTGAAATGACCCCGGTCCCTATATTGGCCAGGACCGTCTCCATGTACTGTTTCCGTTGATTAAGCTCCTCATTGCTTTTCCATAGCTTTTGATAAGTCCGTTCGATCTCTTCCTTGCCTTTTTTTAAATCAGAGGTCATCTTATTAAACGAATTAACCAGCAGCCCGAATTCATCTTTGGCCTCCAGGTCAATAGAAAAATTATAATCCCCCTGGGCAATTCGCAAGGTCCCCTCGGCCAGCTTTTGGATCGGGACCGTCATCCCTTTTGCCAGGTAAAATCCAAACCAGGTGGCCGAAAAGAGAATCAATAAAGAGACAATCGAAAGAATGATCAAATAGCTGAATTTTATTGGATTTTTTAACATCTGCATCTGCCTGTATCCTTCCAGGCCGGCAGAAATAGTGTCCATTTTCTTTAATAATGAGCGGGGGAAATAGGAGGAAACCACCAGTGTGGCCACGCTATTTCGCTCCGAAGACCCATTCCAGACTGGAACCCCGGCAATAAAAAAATCTCCCTCCTGGGTTGATTGAACCTCGGAAACACCCTGAGGTTGAAAACTTTTCTGGATCAGGCTTAATGGGGGATCTTTAAAGTATTGCAAGTAAGTCTCCGAAGTAACGACCCGAACCTTTTGTTCCAGATTGGGTAAGAAGAGACCGACCCAGGTTAAACCGTATTCCTGCAGTTTGGCTTGAAAATTTTTTGTAATCTCGATCGGATTGTCTTTTTCCAATAAGCCGGACCGGGTCAGGTCCAGGCTGATCTGCTTGGCGAAAATTCGAGTTCCCCGTTGGGAAGCCTGATAATAAGCTTGACCCACATCAAGTGAGTCTTGCATAGATTTCTCAATATGAATATTAAACCAGTAATCCATACCGATGGCCATAAACTCATAGGCAATGAAGAACAACAGGATAGTCGGGATCAACGACAGGGTGACGAACCCCATTACCAGACGGGTTCGGATTTTTGATCCCAAGATCTTGCGCCTTCTTTCGGTAACCAGTTTAAGGAGATTTCTAATGACTAAAAAGATCAACAACAGGAGTAAAATGATATTGATGTTGATTAGGGCAAAAAGCACGACTCTCTGAGAAGTGGAAAAAGGGAAATCGGGCCTAAGTATCTGAGTTTCCCAGATTGTCAGCACGAGGACAACCAGGATGGTTATGAAGATAATCAGGCGTTCTCTTTTTTTTCGTCGCCGCTCTTTTTGTTCATCCGATAAAAGGGGGGTCATGGATAGTCAGGGAGGATATTCATTGTTTAATAAATGAAATCAACAATATACCAGTCAGTATCAAAGTCCCATAAAGAAACAAAAAACAAAAGGTAATGGAGGTATAAAGGAAGTCGGACCTTGTTAAGCTCGGCCTTTATCCTCAATTGATACTGGATGTTCTTTTCCAAAGTCTGGAGAGGGACCAGTTGAAAATTGCTTACATCGGCCATCATCTCCTGGGCTTTACTGAATTCCTTCATAATAAAAGTCTGATTACCCCGTTCGCTTAAGGTGACCGAAAATTCCTGTCTAAGAGAATCGTATTTGATCGTATGATGTAACTTTAAGGAGGTCAGCTGCTTGTTGGGCCAAAGGGAACGAGGTTTATATAATTCAATCAGGAAGGTAAAGGTCGTTGGAATCCCGTTTAGGATGGCCTTATTCATGTCGGGGGTGAAACACCCTTTGGTAAAAAAATAAACCAAAAGTGAATCTTGATTATTGGTAACTATGATGTCGCTGATTTGGGCCTGTTTGCCCCAGGCTGGGGCGGGACCCCAGAGGAGCAAACAAACCAACAACAGGATTAAGCTTAAAAAAGATTGATTTTTTAAACCCAGGGGCTTCATGAAAAAATATTAACAAAATGGGAAAAAATTGCAAGCCCATTCCATCAGTAATCTTTTTCGGTCTAAAAAAACCGTAGCTGTCAAAACAAGTTAACCGTTTTAATAGTAAGCCGTCATGCCCCGCCCAGGGCCGTCATGCCCCGCCCAGGGCCGTGATGCCTGCACAAGGCAGGCCGTGATACCTGCGCAAGGCAGGCCGTGACACCACCTCCCTATATTCTTTACAGAAGTCCCTGATTTGTGCCATGATCCTTCCATGGTGAAAAAGCCTTCCTTTGGAGAAAATGATGAAAAAGAAAATCTGGTCTGAAATCGGTTTGCTCCTGCTGCTCTTTTACCTTTCTTCCTGCGCCACAGTAATCCAAAGGCCTTCTCCTGGGGAAGAAGCAGCCAGTTTCCAACTGGTTTCAGGAGAAGAGTGGCCTGACTTAAAAGATGATTTAGAACTAAAGGATCTTGACCTGGCTATTTTGCAAAGTCTGGCTTATCTGAAGAGTCGACCACCGGGATATAAATTTCTCCTGGGAACACGGGAAATATCCGCCCAAGAAATGGTTTCAAGCCTGGACCTCTTTTTGGAGATTCACCATAATAATTCCGATGGCAAGTCCCGAGAACATCAGATTAAAGCCAAATTTGACCTGGTTCGAATAGTCCGAAACAACACCCCCCTGCCTCTCCTGATAACCGGCTATTATGAGCCCTCCCTGCAAGGGAGTCGACGCCCTTCTCCTCGGTTTCGGTATCCGGTTTACCGGCTGCCGGATGATCTTCTCATAATTAATCCGAGGAAATTTTCCCCACAACACCCAAGTCAGAAATGGGTCGGACGAATCGTGGGGAATGAGGTTATCCCCTATTATACCCGTCAAGAGATCGATCAGGAAGGCCTTTTGACCGGTAAAAATTTCGAAAATCTCTGGGTCGACGACCCCTTAAAACTATTCTTTATGCATATCCAGGGATCAGGAGAGGTTGTCTTTGAGGACGGGTCTATGGTCAAATTAGGCTATCAGGGGACCAACGGCCATCCCTATTTTGCCCTGGGCAAGGAACTGATTCGACGGGGGATAATCCAACCGGAAGAGCTGTCTCTGCAATCAATCTATACCTATCTTCAAGACCATCCTCAGGAACAACAAGCCCTGATGAACTTAAACCCCAGTTACATTTTTTTTAAGGAAGTCCGGGGGGGGCCTTATGGCAGCCTGGGCCGGCCCTTAACCCCGGGAAGATCGGTAGCCATGGATTTAAAAATATTCCCCCCAGCCGGCTTGGCCTGGTTAAAGGGAGTCCAGCCGACCGTTAATGATCAGGGACAAATCCAAGCCTTCCGCCCTTTGGGACGCTGGGTCTTAATTCAGGACAGTGGGGGTGCCATTAAAGGCCCTTCCCGGTTGGACCTCTTCTGGGGAAATGGGCCGGAGGCCGAAATAGCGGCCGGCCACCTTCGCCACCAGGGGGCCATCTTTCTACTTCTAAAAAAATAGGGTATAAACCCATATCAACTGTGACGGCTTCGTAAAAAGTCAGAGTTCATTCAAAAGACGTTCCGGGGTCTGAATTTCCATGGTTCTCCAAAAGGCAACTTATCGCCCTATCCCGGCCCAATGACTAACTTGACTCCAGCAGGGCATTCACAAAAGCCGGTTTCAGGCTTATTTATAGG
>JAZDOU010000394.1:0-19453 GCA_043798385.1 Pseudomonadota bacterium | reverse complement strand
GGGGGTTGAGCGGCTTCCCGAAACGGGAAGAAAGCCCTCATGATATCTTTAATACCGGCCACAGTGGGACTTCCATATCGGCCGGATTAGGGATTGCCGTAGCCACTGATTTGAAAAGAGAACCGGCCAAGGTCATCGCGGTTATCGGTGACGGTTCCCTGACCTCCGGTGAGGCCTTTGAGGGACTGAACCAGGCCGGACACCTGAACAAAGATTTGATCGTGGTCTTAAACGACAACGAAATGTCGATTTCCCATAACGTCGGGGCCCTGTCCTCTTTCATGAGCAAGCGATTAACCGGCAAGGGCTTTGTCCAGTTCAAGAGGGAGATGGAATCCTTTTTTAAGTCCATTCCCGGCATCGGTGAAAACTTGATTCAGTGGGCCAAAAAAAGTGAAGATTCCTTTACCGGTTTTTTTACCCCGGGGATGCTTTTTGCCGCTTTGCATTTTGATTATCTGGGACCGGTGAAAGGCCACCGGTTGGAAGATCTGATCACCACCTTTGAAAACATCCGTCACATCAAGGCCCCGGTATTAGTGCATGTCTTGACTACTAAAGGTCGAGGATACGGGCCGGCAGAAAAAAATCCGGCCTATTTCCATGGGGTCGGCCCTTTTGACCGGGAGGCGGAAGATCCGACCCTCAAGAAATCCTCCGGTGTTATCACCTACACCGAGGTCTTTGGAAAAACAATGGTCGCCCTGGCGGAAAAGGATTTGAGAATTGTCGCCATAACCGCGGCCATGCCGGAAGGGACAGGGTTGGACCTTTTTGCTCAACGATTTCCCCAACGGTTTTTCGATGTCGGGATTGCCGAACAGCATGCCGTAACCTTTGCCGCCGGCCTGGCCCTGGAAGGGTTAAAACCGATCGTGGCCATTTATTCCACTTTTATTCAGAGGGCCTTTGACCAGTTAGTCCATGATATCTGCCTGCCCAATATTCCGGTAATCTTCGCTTTGGACCGGGCCGGGATTGTGGGTGAAGACGGGCCCACCCATCAAGGGCTCTTCGATCTTTCTTTTCTCAGACCCCTGCCTAACTTGATCGTCATGGCCCCAAAGGATGAACGGGAATTGCGGGATATGCTCTTTTCAGCCCTGACCTACAACCGGCCGGTTGCCGTTCGCTATCCTCGTGGTCCCGGGGTTGGCGTGCCCCTGACTGGAGAGGCCCAATCCATCCCCCTGGGACAATGGGAAACCCTCAAAGAAGGAACAGATGCGGCCGTTCTGGCCATAGGCAATATGGTCTATCCCTCCCTGGAGGCAGCCCAACGTCTGGCCTTCAAAGGAAAATCTGTAACCGTAATCAACGCCCGCTTTTTAAAGCCCCTGGACGAAGCGCTTCTGGCCCAAGTGGCCCGGCGTTTTTCCCTTATTGTCACCGTAGAAGAAAATATGATCCAGGGTGGGTTCGGCAGTGCGGTGATGGAAAAACTGCACCAGTTTGCCGCCGGAGGGATACGGGTCCGTTCTCTGGGTATTCCCGATTGTTTTGTGGAACAAGGTCCCTCAAAAAAAATACGGAATGTCTACGGCCTGGACGCCGAAGGGATCTACCGGGTATTGATGGAAGAACTCCATGACAGTCAAAATCCCTAAAGTACGACTGGACCGTCTCCTGTTGGAAAAAGGCCTGGTATCCTCTCAAGAAAAGGCCCGGGCGCTCATCTATGCGGGACAGGTCCGCGTTAATCACCTACCGGCAGTCAAACCGGGGAAGGTAGTTGACCCGAGTCTGCCCATAGAGATTAAACAATCCGAATATCCCTATGTCAGTCGGGGAGGGGTAAAATTAGAAGGGGCCCTAAAGGATTTTGGGGTCGAAGTTCAGGATAAGGTGGCCTTAGATATCGGGGCTTCTACCGGAGGGTTCAGCCATTGTCTGCTCTTGAGGGGGATACAACGGGTCTATGCCGTCGATGTGGGCTATGGCCAACTGGCCTGGAAGATCCGTCAGGATCCCCGGGTCAAGGTGTTGGAGCGGAAAAATGTCCGCACCCTTTCCCTGACTGAGATAGGGGAGCAGGTGGATTTGATCGTCATCGACACCTCCTTTATTTCATTGAGATTGGTGGTCCCGCCGGTGATCCCGATTCTGAAGGACCAGGGAGAGATCGTGGCCTTGATTAAACCCCAATTTGAAGTCGGCAAGGGAAAAGTGGGTAAGGGAGGCGTGGTTCGAAACGAAGTGGACCAGAAAATGGTGGTTGAAAGCCTGAGCCTTTTTTTTAGAGAACAGGGTTTGTCGGTCTTGGGGACCATGGAATCCCCGATACAGGGTGCCAAAGGGAACCGGGAATTTTTTATTCATTTGCAAAAAGGAGGGGTGACGTTATGAAGTTAGCGGAAAGAATAGGTCAGATCAAACCTTCCTTGACCCTGGCGGTCGATACCAAGGCCAAGGCCATGAAGAAAGCCGGCCTGGACATGGTCAGTTTCGGGGTAGGGGAGCCGGACTTTGATACCCCGGACCATATTAAAGAGTCCGCTGTTCAGGCCCTTCGGGACGGTTTTACCAAATATACGCCGGTTGGGGGAATCGATGAACTCAAGGAGGCCATTGCCTTTCGCTTTAAGGAGGATCTGGGTCTCGCGTATGGTCTGGATGAGATCGTGGTCACCTGCGGGGGAAAACACGCCTTATATAATATTGCCCAGGCCTTATGGGGTCCGGGGGATAAGGTTATTGTCCCGGCCCCTTACTGGGTATCTTACCCTCCCATGATCCTTCTGGCCGGGGCAGACCCGGTTATTGTCCCTACCCGGTCCGAAAATGGATTTAAATTGACCCCGGAAGAGCTGCAAGCGGCCCTTACTCCGGATACCCGGGCCATTATCCTGAACAGTCCCTCCAATCCTACCGGCTCGGTCTATTCGCGGGGCGAACTGGCGGCCTTGGGAGAAGTGGTCTTAGAGAACGACCTGACGGTGATCAGCGATGATATCTATGACAAGATTCTCTTTGACCATTTGTCTTTTTCCAATTTAGCCATGCTGGGCCCCCGGTTTAAAGAAAGGACCCTGGTTGTCAATGGGGTCTCCAAGACTTATTCCATGACGGGTTGGCGAATCGGTTATCTGGCCGGACCCAAGGCTGTTATCGGGGCCATAAATAAGATCCAGAGCCATAGCACCTCCAATCCGACCTCTATTGCCCAGAAGGCCAGTGTGACCGCCTTACAGGGCTCCCAGGATTTTGTTAAAACGATGGTCATTGAATTTGAGAGTCGCAGGAACCTTATTGCAGAACGACTGAGGGGCCTACCCGGGGTGAAGGTCGATCTTCCCCAAGGTGCTTTTTATATATTTCCTGATTTTTCAAGCTATTACGGCCGGAAGATCGGTGATCGGAGCTTAGGGAACTCACTGGAGTTAGCGGATTATCTTTTAGAAAAAGCCCTGATTGCCGTAGTACCCGGGGCGGCCTTTGGGGAAGATAAGTGTTTACGCTTTTCCTATGCCACCTCGAGGGAGAAGATTGAAATAGGAATGGATCGGTTAGAAAAGGCCTTGAGAGAGCTGTAATATGAAAATACCGGTCAAGGTTCAATGTTCGAAGTTCAATGTTCGAGGGAATCCATTTTCAGGCCACATTACGCCCTGTAAAGGTTTTTCCTTAAACCTTGTACCTTTTCCCTTACGGTGAGAGCCTTCTTGAGCGGGCAAGAAGGCTCATGGCACCAAAGGTTAGGTGGCCGAAAAAGCAACCCTATCGGGTACTGCGTTTGGAGGCCTTCAGCGGATTGATCTTTGCGGCGGTTGGGGCCGGGGTTTTCTTAATATGCGTGGCTAAATTGCAGTTTCCCAATTTCCACTTTTGGGAAGGATCGGGAGAGGAAAGGCAATATTTCCCGCTATCAAATGCTTTATTTCGGTCACACCCGTCACATTGTTCGATTACAGGATGACAGGAACCTCCGTTGAACGAACAACCCTTGGGACTCATGAAGGTGCAATCAACTCCTGTTTTTACGGTTGAACAAACCATGATAATCACCCCCTTTCATTAAACTATATATAATAATCTTTAATTTTATGATTTGTCAATCTTTTTTATCATCTTTTTTAAAAAAACTATTTTTGGGTTAATTACAGCTATGTTTAAAAGTAAACCTATTGGGGAATTACTCCTTCGTGAAAAGAAAATCACTGCCGGGCAGTTGAAAGAAGCCCTGGCCGAACAAAAGCGGCAGAACGGTCTTCCCAAAATCGGCAGCCTTCTAATCCAAAAGGGATATATGGACGAAGAGACCTTGTTGAGTTTCTTGTCCAAACAATTCGGATTGCCGGTGATTGACCTTACCCGGTTTGAGTTTAAGCCGGGCTGTATCAATCTGATCCCGAACAATATCGCCAGAAAATATGAAATCATCCCCCTTGGCAAAGAAGGGTCGACCTTAAAAATGGCCATTTCCGATCCTTCCAATATTTTTGCCATTGATGATTTGAAATTTTTGATCGGCAGCAATATTAAGCTTTTTTTGGCCACCGAAAAAGATCTTAAAGAGGCCCTGGATAAATATTATGGCCCGACTTCGACTTCAACCCTAACTGAGGCCCTGGAAGACATTAAGGGGTTGGAAGTGGATTATATCCAACAGGAGGAAGAAGTTGATGAGATCAATTTAGAGATTGCCGCTAAAGAGGCCCCGGTGGTCAAGTTAGTCAATCTCCTGCTGATAGATGCCATCAAAAGAGGGGCCAGCGATATCCATTTCGAAACCTATGACCGTGCCTTCCGGGTACGGTATCGAATTGATGGGGTCCTTTATGAGATTATGAATCCCCCGCTAAAACTCAAAAACGCCCTGGTCTCTCGTTTAAAAATCATGTCGAATCTCAATATTGCCGAAAGAAGGCTTCCTCAAGACGGCCGATTGAAGTTGCGGTTTGGCGACTTAAATGAAATGGATTTTCGAGTTTCAATCCTGCCGACCTTGTTCGGCGAAAAGGTAGTCATGCGACTCTTAGACAAGTCGAACCTTCAGGGAAACCTTGAAAGGCTTGGTTTTGAACCGGAAGCCCTGACTAAATATCATGAGGCCATTCGAAAGCCTTACGGCATGATCCTGGTTACCGGCCCCACCGGAAGTGGCAAGAGTACCACCTTGTATTCCACCTTGGGTGAGTTAAACAAAACGACCGAAAATATCTGTACCGCCGAGGACCCCGTAGAATTGAATATTTTTGGAATCAATCAGGTTCAGGTTCACGAAGAAATAGGTCTGTCTTTTTCCAATGTCCTGCGCTCCTTTCTTCGTCAGGACCCCGATATTATTATGGTTGGTGAGATACGGGACAAGGACACGGCTGAAATCTCCATCAAAGCGGCCTTAACGGGACATCTGGTCTTGAGCACCCTGCATACCAATGATGCCTCCAACACCGTTTCAAGATTACTGGATATGGGCATTGAACCATTTTTAGTAGCCTCATCGATCAATCTGGTGGTGGCCCAGAGACTGGTTCGAAGGTTATGCCCAAACTGCAAGAAACAAGTTGAAATATCAACTGATTTTATGGAAAAAATTAATTTGAATCTGCCCGGCCAAAAGTTGTGGGAGGCAGTCGGCTGTCCGGCCTGTAATTTTACAGGTTTTAAAGGGCGTATTGCCATTTATGAGGTTTTGCCTTTTTTCGATCAGCTCAAAGCATTGATCTTTGAACGGGCCTCGGCGGCGGAAATAAAAAAAGTGGCCCGCACTCAAGGAATGAAGACCCTTCGTGAGAGCGGAATAACAAAAATGTTGGAAGGAGTAACCACCCTGGAAGAAGTCCTGAGGGTTACCGATAAGGATTAACTATGCCCACTTATACCTGGGAAGGAAAATCAAACCTTGGAGAGATCAAAAATGGGGAACTGGTGGCGGATAATTTGGTTATTGCCCGCTTGCAGCTTCGAAAACTGAATATCACCCCGTTACGTATTCTGGAAAAAAAAGAAAAGTCAGCCCAAAAAACTGCCATCCGTAAAAAAATTCCCGCGAAAACCGTCGTCGTCTTTACGCGCATGTTTGCCACCATGATTAACGCCGGATTGCCGATGGTCCAATGCTTAAATATTCTGGCCGCCCAGCAGGAAAATCACGCTTTTGCCAAAGTGATCACTCAGGTCAAAGGTGATGTGGAAAGTGGTCTGTCTTTGTCCGAAGGTTTGAAAAAACACCCCAAAGTCTTTGACCAACTTTATACCAATCTGGTAGATGCCGGTGAAGCCGGGGGAATTCTGGATGTGATTTTAAGTCGGTTATCCAGCTATATTGAAAAAGCCGAAAAACTGAAGAAAAAAATCAAAGGGGCGATGGTCTATCCGGCCGTTGTTACGGGGGTGGCGGTGGTAGTGACCATGGTTATCTTAATTTTTGTAATCCCGATTTTTGAAAAGATGTTTTCCGAAGTCGGGCAGGCCTTGCCGGTCCCGACCCAATTCGTCATTGCCCTGAGCCGTTTTGTGAGCAAAAATATTATTTTTATGATCCTTGCGGCCGTAGGCCTGGTTTTCCTTTTGCGTCGTCTCTATGCGACTGAAAAAGGCAAATATTTTTTTGATGATCTGATGCTGAAACTGCCTATCTTTGGAATTCTGCTTCGGAAAGCGGCCGTGGCCAAATTTACCAGGACTTTTGGGACCATGGTCAGTAGTGGGGTACCGATTTTAGAGGCCTTGGACATTGTGGCCAAATCTGCCGGCAACAAAGTGGTGGAAAAGGCCATTTATAATGCCCGGGAAAGTATCTCTCAGGGGAAATCCATTTCAGAACCATTGGCGGAAAGCGGGGTTTTTCCACCCATGGTAACCCAAATGATCGGGGTCGGTGAAGCCTCCGGGGAGCTGGATACCATGCTTAACAAAATTGCCGATTTTTATGATGACGAAGTGGATGCCGCCGTCACTACTCTGACTTCGATGATGGAACCGATCATGATGGTCGTTCTGGGAGGGGTTGTCGGGGGATTAGTCGTGGCCATGTATTTGCCGATCTTTAAAATGGGAGAAGCTATTGGGGGATAATCTCTTCAAATAACCAGCCCATGAAAAATCCTTTTCCTAACAATGACCTCGAACCTGCCCGGGAGGTCTCTTCCCAGGACTGGTTTTATAGTCAAGAAGAGTTCTTGAGAAAGACCCAATGGCTTATTCTGTGGCGGCTGGTTTTTGTTTCTATCTTTCTGTTGTTGACTGTTCTCCTTCAAGAAAAAGAAGGACTTCCCTTTTTATCTTTTTCATTTTCCCGGTTATATCTTTTAATTGCCCTGCAGTATTTTTTTTCGATTTTTTATATCATCCTTTTATTACGGGGAAAGGTTTTCCCATGGAAGGCCCTGATTCAGTTACTGCTTGACGGGATATTTGTAACAGCGGTAGTCTATTATACCGGTGGAATTGAAAGTTTTTTCCCTTATCTCTATTTTTTAATCATCTTGGCCGGCGGGACCCTCTTTGGACGTCGGGGGGGATTATTGACGGCTTCGTATGTGACCTTGTTATACGGACTCCTGCTTTCCCTCCAGGGGCTTGAAAAGGCCCCCTTTTATTATGGCTTGAGTGGTCACATACCTCCCTTTACCAATAAATATTTTCTATACCAGATCGTTATGCATGGCGTCGGCTTTTTTCTGGTCGGCTTTTTTAGCAGCCTCTTTGCCGAACAGACCAGAAAACAACAGAGCCAGATTGAAAACCAACGGAAAAATATTGTTCAATTAGAGGAACTGAACCGAGTTATTATTGAGAACCTGAATATTGGTTTGATTACCTTAGACCATGAAAACAAGATTCAAAGCATTAACCCGGAAGGAGAGGAAATCCTCGGCCGGGATTCTCGGGAGTTGAAAAACAAGCCCCTAATGGCCCTTTTCCCTGAATTGAGTGAAGGGTTCGCTCCGGATGGCGCCTATTTTGGAAATCGCTTAGAAACCTCCTATCAAAATCCGGATGGATTGACGAAAACGTTAGGTTTTTCCTTTACCCGGGTGAAAGAAGATCCATCTCACGGGATAGGGGAAATTTTATCCTTTAAAGATATTTCTCAGATCAAAATCATGGAGGATCATCTGCGTAAAGTGGATCGTCTGGCCATGCTGGGAAAAATGGCTGCCGGGATAGCCCATGAAATCAGAAATCCCTTAGCATCCATCAGCGGATCCATCCAGGTCTTGAAGGATGATTTTAAGGAAGGGGCGACCGGGGAACGTCTTTTAAAAATCATTTCTCGAGAAGTATCCAGATTAGATTCGTTGATGAACGATTTTTTAACCTTTGCCAAACCGGTCCAGGAACTCCAATCCCCGCTTGACATTTCCGATTTTATCCAGGGGACCATTGAATTAGTAAGCAAGAACCTGGAAGTCCCAAAAACCATCGTCTGGAAAGTGGATATCGCCCAAAATCTTATTGTAACCATATCTGCCGGTGAGGTGTCTCAGGTTTTATGGAATCTTTTGATGAACGCCCTGCAGGCCATCCCTGCCAATGGTGAAATCCATATCAGGGCGGAACCGATCAGATCAGAATCTGATGCCGAGTGGGTCGAAATACGAGTCGGCGACAACGGACCAGGCATACCAGTAAAGGACCAGGCCAAAATTTTTGAGCCCTTTTATACCACCAAAGATCAGGGAACCGGGCTGGGACTGAGTATTGTTCAAAAGATTATTTCTGATCGTGGGGGAAGGATCCGGGTCGATAGTGCTCCGGGAAGGGGAAGTGAATTTATCATCTTATTCCCCAGCCGAGGATCGGTCATTGACAACGAGTGGTCCTTTGAGCTAAAACAAAGACCATTAAAAAAGACGGATTTGTAATAAGTCGAAATTTGGCCTTTTCCGTCATTCCGGGAAAAGCCGGAATCACGTCTGGCGAACGCCGGAATCACGTCTGGCGAACGCCGGAATCAGGGTTATCAATCACTTAAAACCTCCTGGACCCCGGTTTTCACCGGGGTGACGACTTTTCACGAGTCTATCAAAAACGACGGCTTCGTAAAAAGGTGATGTGCCCGGAAAGGTTATTAAAAAGGACCGGTTGATTAACCAATGATCAGCATTATAGACTATAAAGCGGGTAACTTGACGAGTGTGGAACGGGCCCTGAAAAAGCTGTCCATTCCCTGCCGGATTACCAATGATCCGAATTGTGTTCTCGAATCGGATCGAGTCATTTTCCCGGGGGTTGGTGCCGCCGGCGAGGCCATGAAGGCCCTCCAGGCTAACGGATTGGACCTGGCCATTAAAGCCTATTTTCTTTCGGGACGTCCTTTGCTGGGGATTTGCCTGGGGACCCAAGTCATCCTGGAGTTCAGTCAAGAAAACCGGACTCCCTGCTTAGGCATACTTCCCGGAGAGGTGCTCCGATTCCCAAACCCCCACTTGGATCAGGCCGGAGAGGTTTTGAAAATTCCTCACATGGGCTGGAACCGGGTGGAATGGACCCGTAATCATCCCCTGATTCAAAGGGTCTCTCCTGAAAGCACCTTTTATTTTGTCCATGCCTATTATCCCAACCCCCTTAAAGAATCCGGCGTTCTCGGTTGGACCGACTATGGGATCCGCTTCCCTTCGGCCCTGGCCTATCGGAATTTGGTGGCCCTGCAGTTCCATCCCGAAAAGAGCGGTCCTCCCGGATTGGCCTTATTGAAATCCTTTTCTGAATGGGAGGGAAGGGATGCTGACTAAAAGGATTATTCCCTGCCTGGATGTACGGGACGGAAAAACCACCAAGGGAATCCGTTTTAAGAACAATATCGACATCGGGGACCCGGTGGAAATGGCCCGATTTTATTATGAAGAAGGGGCGGATGAACTGGTTTTTTACGATATAACCGCTTCGGCCGAGAAGCGGGGGATCATGATCGAAGTGGTCCAGCGGGTGGCCGAAGAGATTTTTATACCCTTTTCGGTAGGCGGGGGCATCACCAGTCTCGAAGCTATGCGGCAGGTTCTTTTGGCAGGGGCAGAAAAAGTCAGCATCAATTCGGCGGCCATAAAAACCCCCTCCTTAATCCAGGAAGGGGCCCAGGCCTTTGGGGGGCAATGTATCGTTTTAGGCATGGATGTGAAAAAAGTCCCCGTTACCCCGGTCATTCCTTCCGGCTATGAAATGGTCATTCATGGCGGCCGGACGTTCACGAACATTGATGCCCTGTGGTGGGCCAAGGAGGCCGAACGGCTGGGGGCAGGCGAAATTTGTTTGAATTCTATCGATGCCGATGGGACACAAAATGGCTATGAAATGGACTTGACTTTTTTAATTTCCGGAAGCGTTTCCATACCGGTTATTGCCTCCGGTGGAGCCGGGATCCCGGAACATCTTTGTCAGGTCCTTTCCCGGGGGAAAGCGGATGCCGCCCTGATCGCATCCATGACCCATTACGGCACCTATACCGTTCGTCAGATCAAGGCCTATTTGAAAGAAAGGGGAGTGCCGGTACGGTATCTTTGGTAGCTTCAAGTTGAAAGCTCAAAGAAAGCCTCTTTTCTTTCAGCTTTGAGCTTGCAACACTATTTAATGAGGATGGGTTGGTACCCTTATATTTTTTTGATTCCGTCTGATTGAGGGAAGGAAATAAGCCTTATGTTTAGTCCGACCGCTTTTTTTGATTCCACGGGTTGGGAACACCAGGACTTATTTGATGGTGTTGATCAGGTCTGGGAAGTCCTGCCTCGGATAAAACCCTATTTACGGTCCAAGATCCGGTTCGACCTGGGGGGACGGTTTCCTGATGAGCATTTTTTGACCCGGTTAGTGGTACTATTCCAAGGGGACCTTTTGGAGGAGGGGTTTTCCGTAATCCCCGGGGATGCCACTAAAGGGGAATTCAAGGTCTTTTATAAAAATCAGAAACTACAGGGCGCCAGCGTCCTTTATGGGGGGGTTACCTTGAGCGGAAAGGAAATTTCAATCGGGGCAGGTTCGGTCGTGGAATCCGGGGCCTTTATTCAAGGGCCGGTCATTATCGGGAAACAGACCGAAGTGCGTCAGGGGGCCTATCTGCGGGGAGGTTGCCTGGTGGGAGACCGTTGTGTGGTGGGCCATACGACCGAGATGAAAAATTCCGTTATGCTTTCCGGGGCCAAGGCCGGTCATTTTGCCTATATCGGCGACAGCATTTTGGGAAAAGATTGCAATCTTGGCGCCGGGACCAAACTGGCCAATCTGAAGCTGATCAAGTCCACCATTAAAATAAAAGAGGCCGGTCAGGAGGTCGACACCGGACTAAGAAAATTCGGGGTTGTTATGGGGGATGGGACGGAAACCGGATGTAATGCCGTGACCAGTCCCGGGACCCTGCTGGGACCAAGATGCCTGGTGGCTCCAAACAGCACGGTCAAGGCCGGGTATTACCCCCGTCAGTCCATTATTAGATAATCCCGATGGGGCTAAAAAGCCATTGTTTATAGAAAACGATCCGGCCTCAAGCTTTGAGGTAACTCGTTTCCATCCGGAAATTTGAATTTCCGGATGGAAACTAACAAATAATCCCTGGATTTTTTATGACGAACGGACCTCGTATCGCTTTCAGCCATCGCTTTAAAGAATGCCCGGAGTTGACAATCGTCCAGGCCCGGCCTAATTTTTCCGATTATACTCCCCAGGAAAAGCACTTGATACAAACCGCCGAAAAGGTCTATTACCCGACCCACCTCTACGTAGATTTATTTATAACTATGGGAAAAAAAATTTTCCCCAGCCGAGAGACCTATGTTTATTCCGGAGACAAGATCAAACAAACCGCTTTGTTCCAATTTCTCGGAATCCGCCATCCACGGACTCGAATTTATTTCGGGAAACAGGTAAAAAAAATTCGCCATGACTTCACCTATCCGTTTATCGCCAAGATCCCGCGGGGGTCTTCCATGGGGAAAGGGGTCTTCTTGATCCATAAGGATGAAGAGCTGGAAAACTATCTCCAGAAGACGCCCGTGGCCTATATTCAAGAGTATTTGGCTTTAGATCGAGACCTGAGGGTGATCCTCATTAATCACCGGATTATTCTTTCATACTGGAAAGTCGCCCCCCACGGGGAGTTTCGGAACAACCTGGCTCAAGGCGCTTCCCTCGAGTTCACCCAGATCCCCGATGAGGCCTTGACTTTCGCCCAACAGGTTACCCGGAAGTGTAATTTTGATGACGTCGGTTTGGATATATGCCATACTCCGGCCCAGGGGTGGATGGTCCTGGAGGCCAATATGAACTACGGGCTTCAGGGCTTGCAGGAAAAAGGGTTCGCTATTCGTCAGGTGTTACGGGATTTGATGGTCCAAGGGGAAATTTAACGTTATGATGGTCTTAGATTTAAAATGCGCTAACGAACATTATTTTGAGGGCTGGTTTGCTAATACCGAGGCCTTTACCAGCCAGAAGGAATCGGGCGAAATCCAATGTCCTGTTTGTGAGGATAATCAAGTCACCCGGGTCCTGTCCCCGGTAGCCATTAAACGCCCTTCCAGATTTTCTCCTGAAGAGGAAGATCCCAAGGCCCTTGGTGAAAAATTGAAACAATTTTATAAATATATTGAAGATAACTTCCAGGAAGTAGGCAGCGAGTTTACCAAAGAGGCCTTGAAAATTCATTACGGGGTAACCGAAAGTCGCAATATCCGGGGGACTTCAACCCAGGATGAGGAAAAATTATTAAAGGAGGAAGGAGTGGATTTTTATAAGATCCCTTTCCCCAAGGGAGACCATTAGATTCTCATGGACCGGTCCGGGCTCAAAGCTTCTGCATCGGCCGGCCTGATTACCCTGGCCCAGGGCCTTCTCAAGATCTGGTTTAAAACCTGCCGACTCAACATCCTCCAGATGGAATTCCACAATGAGGCCGTTTCCGGAAACCGCCAATACATCGGCGTTACCTGGCATCGGGCCGCCATCTTCTATTGTTTTTTTTATGGTCCTCTTCACCCAATGATTATGTTTAGTCAAAGTCAGGATGGGGAATACCTGACCCGGTTTGCCCAGAAATGTGGTGTCATTCCGGTGAGAGGTTCTTCCACCCGTGGGGGGCTAAAGGCCCTGATTCAAATGATTCGCTATTTGAAAGATGGAAACCGAATGTGTGCTACGGTTTTAGACGGGCCCCAAGGTCCCCGTCATAGGGCCAAAAAAGGTTTCCTGTTGCTGGCCAAAGAGACCGGGATCCCTTTGGTTCCTTTGATGTGGTCGGCCCGGAGGGTTATTACGCTGGAAAAAACCTGGGACAAGACCATGATTCCATTGCCTTTCAGTAAGGTATTCATCAGCTACGGTTCCCCATTAACTATTCCCAAGGAGTGCACCGACCAGGCTTTGGAAGACTTTCGTCTCGAGATTCAAAACCGCTTAAATACCCTCATGGATGAACTGGACAAGGCCTGTGGATATAAGACCCGCTGGGGGAATGAAGGAAGAGAGATGATGGACCAGGGATGAGAGACGACCCATCAGCCGGCATCCAGGTTCGCCAAGCCAAGGCTCGACCATTCTCCTTTGTTAATTCGAAAATAGAGTTTAAATCCCCCTCAATCCCCCTTTTCCCAAGGGGGACTTTAAAACCCCCCTTTAATAAAGGGGGGGAGGGGGGATTTTCATCTTTCGTGTCGTCCCATAGGGGCTGGAGGGTTCAGTGATAATAGCCGGAGTGGATCAGGCCTAATTTTTTCAAGTGGAAAATTTTGCCCAGTTCCCGCAGGAGATGATTGGTGGATTCCTCAATTTTTCCCAGATCCTGTTCACTGAGAAGGTCGGGTTGAAAGTGGGTTATCAGATCTCTAAGGTTCTCAAGTTGTTGAATGATATCGAGCTGGATAGCCTGGCCACCCATAAATTCGTGCACCTCCAGAATGGTCTGGAGGCAATTTTGCAAACGGTGTTGGCGTTGTTGGGGTTTTATGTTCATTATATACGAAAATAGGGTTCAAGGACTCAAATGAGGGAATGAGAAAATGAGTGGATGTGACGATGAGGTCTCCTCTCATCACCCCATCACCTCATTGACTCATCCCCCTGAATCCTTCAGTTAATTTTCTTCCCTCGTTGCTCCCCCAAGGGATCTGAGGGTTTTATTTGAAAGTATCATTTTAATAACCGGTCAGTTGGATCCGGGATTGAATAAACATCTGGTATAGCTCTTTCCAGATAGTCCATGATTCCGTAATATAGGCAACCAGGTCTGGAAGTTTGTCAGGCTGTAAAACCAAATTAACGCTATAGGAAAAGGCCGATAATAAGTCTCCTGATTTTACAATCGTTCCGATAAAGATCACAAAAAATTCCCTTCTCAGACGGGTCGGCATTCTTTGAATATAATCCAATAAGGGATTGGGGTGATCGTCTCGGGAACAAAAATTTTCTGAGAGGAGTAAAAAATCCGGTTGTTGAAATTTAAGGGACTGGATGGCCTCCTCTGTGGTGTCGGCTATCTGTGGGGATACCCCGGCGGACTGAAGGGCGGAAAGGGCCGCAGCCGCCCAAGGAGGGGATAGGGCCAGAAGGACCCCATGTTCGGAAAGGGTTAAAGGCGGATGACCGGTCCACAATCGGCTCATAGAGGTTTTCTTTCTGATTTATCGGGTTGATTTTTCATATTCCCGATCCAGACTAAGACCTTCAATATCAGAGGTCTTTTCCCCTCGGCGATTTTTAATTTGATCCAATCCCCGCTGAACAACGGACCGTTTGGAGGCAAAGAGCATGGCCGAATCTTCGGAAATAAGGCCCTGTTGGAATTTGGTAATAATATCCTGATCAAAGGTTTGACATCCCAGGGACTGGCTGGTCTCAATGACCTCATAGAAGGTTTTTTCCTCTGTTTCCCCGTTTAAAATAAGATCTTGAAATCGAAGGCTATTGACTAAGATCTCAAGAATGGCCACCCGTCCCTGATCGATTCGAGGAAGGAGTCGTTGACTGACTACCCAGCGCAGGGCACCGGCCAACCGGATCCTGATTTGCCTTTCTTCGGCCTGATCGAAAAAACCCAGGATACGGTTTAATGCCTGGGTGGCATCGATCGTATGAAGGGTGCTCAAAACCAGATGACCGGTTTCCGAGGCGGTTAAGGCGATTTCCATGGTCTCCCGATCCCGGATCTCTCCAACCAGGATGACCTTAGGGGCCTGCCGCAAAGCAGCTCTCAGTCCATGGGCGAAGGAATCAAAATCAGTCCCCAATTCCCTTTGGTTAAAGGTGGCCTTTTTGTGAGGATGAACCAGTTCCACGGGATCTTCCAGGGTGATAATATGAACCGGAAGGGTTTCACTGATTTCGTTCAAAATGGCTGCCAAAGAAGTTGTTTTCCCGGTTCCTGTTGCGCCGGTAAAAAAAATAATCCCGTTTTTCTCCCGGGCCATCTTTTTAAGGACCAGGGGCAGACCCAACTGCTCAACGGTTGGGATCTCGACTGGAAGTTTGCGCATAACGATACTATAATTATTTCTTTGGGAAAAGATATTAACCCGGAAGCGGACCTTGTCTTGGATGGCATGAGAAATGTCGCAAGAGCCTTCTTTGATCAAGGTTTCAATTTTCCGGCTGTCGGAACGCAAAAGATTCAGGGCAATGACCTCTGTTTGAAAAGGGGTCAACACTTTGGAGGCTAAATTTAATTGAACCGGTACGAGTTTACCATAAGCCTCCACCTGTAACGGACGGCCGACGGTCATGATGATGTCAGAAACATGGGGATAGGCAGTAACGATTTTGGATAGAATAAAATCTAATTCAGCCAGGCGCATAAAACATTCTCAAATTTCGGTGAAATCGGTAACCATTCCCTTTAGAAAGGGTTTAAACTTCTCTTTGTCAAGACATTTATTATAGGCTTCTTCTCCGGAAATCCATCCTTTTTTAACCAAGTCCATTATGGCATCATCCAACGATTGCATACCGTATTTCTTACCTGTTTGAATGACCGTGGGAATTTGAAAGGTTTTTCCTTCCCGGATCAAATTACGCACCGCATGGGTGGCGATCAAGATTTCCAGGGCGGCCACCCGGCCTTTTAGGTCTATCCGTTTAAAGAGGGTCTGGGCGATTACCGCCCGCAGGGAATCGGCCAGGGTGGCTCGAATCTGGGCCTGCTGGTCGGCCGGGAAGACCTCTATGACCCGGTCCACAGTCTTGGCGGCACTGATGGTATGTAAGGTGCCGAAAACCAGATGGCCTGTTTCGGCTGCCTCAACCGCCAGGGAAACGGTTTCCAGGTCTCTCATTTCCCCTACCATGATGATATCCGGATCTTCCCGCAAGGCCCCCCTTAGCGCCGTGGCGAAAGAACGGGTATGGCGTCCTATTTCGCGGTGATTAACCGTGCAGTTGATATTTTGATGCACAAATTCAAGGGGATCTTCTATGGTTAAGATATGGTCCTTTCGGGAACGGTTGGCATGGTCAATAATGGCCGCCAAGGTGGTTGATTTTCCGCTTCCGGTTGGACCGGTCACCAAAATCAGGCCCTTAGGGAGGAGGGCCAAATTTTTGATTACCATCGGAAGCCCCAGTTCTTCGACGGTCAAAATTTTACTGGGAATTTCCCGAAAGACTGCGGCCACCCCATTAAGCTGGCGGAAAAAATTGGCTCGATAGCGGGCCAGTCCGGGAATTTCATAGGAAAAATCCAAATCGCCGGTTTCCTCAAAGTGTTTAATTTTTTCCTCCGGGGTAATTTCATACAGCAGGGTCTTGAGCTCATCGTTTTCCAAGGTTTTATATTTTATCCGTTCCAGCTCCCCACGAATCCGAAGGATCGGCTGGGTGCCGGAAGACAGGTGAAGGTCCGAAGCCCCCTGGTCGTGCATTAATTTAAAAAAGGCTTCTATCTGAGCCATGATTCTTTCCTTTTCTAATCAATTATCCAATTAATGATCCAACTGACAATGCTGATCATCAAGGCACCAACTACCGCCGGCCAGAAACCCTGGATGATGAATCCTTTGATAAAATAGGAAACCAGCCCCAGCATGGCGGCATTGATGACCAAGGTGAAAAGCCCTAAGGTAATGATCGTGATGGGCAGGGTCAGGATGATCAGGATGGGCCGGATGACGGCATTCAGAATCCCCAACAAGGCAGCCGCCATAAAGATAGCCCCTGGGCCCGAGACCTCGATGCCTTTGACTAAATAAGAGGTAATAAAGAGGGCCAGGGCATTGATGAGCCATTTAAGGAGGATGGTCCGCATGGTTTAGAATTAGCATATTTAGGACGGGGAGTAAATATTATTTTATTGACTCCAGGGCGGTTCATTTGATAAGGTTTTTCCCATTTGTGAACATTTTCCCCTTTGTCCGGACTCTACCTGTCGAGGGGAGGGGAGTAATTTAGGATAATAAATCTGGAAAGGAGAAATTGATGGCAGCAAAAATAATCAGCGGGGTTGAAGTGGCTAAACAGATTCGGGAAGAACTGAAACAGGAAGTGGAACAATTAAAGGCCCAGAAGGGGGTTGTCCCCGGTTTGGTAACCATCCTGGTTGGAGAAAATCCGGCCTCGATCAGTTATGTCACCGCCAAACAAAAGACCTCCAAAGAGTTGGGATTTTTTTCCATTCAGGACAGTCAACCGGCCGATATCAGCCAAGAGGCCCTGTTGGCCTTGATCGACAAATATAATAAGGACCCACAGATTCACGGCATCCTGGTCCAATTACCCCTTCCCAAACATATTCACGAAACCGAGGTCCTCTATGCCATTGATCCCAAGAAGGATGTGGATGGCTTTCATCCGGTCAATGTAGGCAAATTGATGATCGGTGAGGCCGATTACCTGCCCTGTACCCCGGCCGGGATACAAGAACTCCTGGTCCGGTCAGGTGTCAAGACCAAAGGCGCCGAGTTAGTGGTAGTCGGGCGATCCAATATCGTCGGCAAACCCATCGCCAATATCATGCTCCAGAAAAAGGAAGGGGCCAATTCTACCGTGACCATCGTTCATACCGGTACCCCCCAGGAAAAGGTGATCGAACATTGCCTCCGGGCCGATATCCTGGTTGTGGCCGCCGGGGTAGCCAAATATGTTAAAGCCGACTGGGTAAAAGAGGGGGCCGCGGTCATTGACGTCGGGGTCAACCGAATCGGAATGAGCGAATCGGGCAAGGCCATTCTGGCCGGTGATGTTGATTTTGAAACCGTGAAGGAAAAGGCCGGGTTGATTACCCCCGTACCGGGTGGGGTCGGACCGATGACCATCACTATGTTGATGAAAAATACAGTCAAGGCTGCTAAGCTGGCCGCCGGAAAATAGAATCGGTTTACAGGTTGCCGGTTTCGGGTGGCGGGTCTGGAAAAGGGTTGAACCCGTAAGACGATATCTGGAACAGGCAACAGGTATTTATTATTTATCCGCTTGGATCCATATTGATGGACTGGGACGGGGAAATGAAATTGAAAACCCCTGGACTATGTTCAGGGGTTTTTTTTATGAGGAGGGACACATGGAACGAAAAAAAATTACCATTCACGATCTAATGGCCAAAAAAAAGGAAAACAAAAAAATCACCATGTTGACCGCTTACGATTTTGCCATGGCCTCTTTTATCGATCAGTCCGGGATGGATATGATCCTGGTGGGCGATTCGTTGGGTATGGTGGTTTTAGGGTATGACTCGACAGTACCCGTGACGATGGAAGAGATGATCCATCACTGCAAAGCCGTTCGCCGGGGAGTGCGTCTCGCCTTTCTGGTAGGGGATATGCCTTTTATGTCTTATAACATCAGTCCGGAAGAGGCCATTCGAAACGCCGGGCGATTTATGAAGGAGGCCGGATGTGACGGGGTAAAACTGGAGGGGGGGCTGGAGGTTGCCGAAACCGTCAGGGCGATCACCCTGGCCGGGATCCCTGTCATGGCTCACATCGGACTGACCCCGCAAACAGTCGGCAAATTAGGGGGCTTTCGCGTTCAGGGAAAGGACCTGGCCTCTGCCCAGACGCTGTTGGATTCAGCCCTGGCCCTGGAAGAGGCCGGCGCCTTCTCGATAGTCATGGAATGCATCCCCGACAAGCTGGCGGGTTTAATTTCCCAATCTTTAAAAATCCCCACCATTGGAATCGGCGCCGGGCCGGATTGTGACGGTCAGGTCCTGGTTACCAATGACTTGTTGGGATTATTTGAGAAGTTTCTGCCAAAATTTGTAAAACAAAATATTAAATTGTTTCCCATGATAAAAGAAGCCCTTGGGACCTATAAGGAAGAGGTCGAGGCAGGAAAATTCCCGGGCCTGGAACATACTTTTGTCATGGAAGCCAAGGACTTAAGCCGGATAAAGGTGAAGAAGAAGGGGAAAGCCTAAGTAAGATATAGGCAATTTCTCTTTCAAGTTTGAAAATTTGGGAATGTCCCAAAGTTACGTGCTAAGAGGCATCTGGGGGTATTGATTTTGAGGATTGTCCAAAGGGGAGTCCATCGCCCGAACCCGGCCCTGATTTCTAAGTTAGTCTGAAGCCAGGAATTCATCCCAGAGAGAAAA